>NZ_JANSIT010000001.1:0-210000 GCF_047462215.1 Synechococcus sp. O70.1
GATCTACACCGGCAACGGCAAGGGCAAGTCCACCAGCGCTCTGGGCCGGGCTCTGCAGGCCATTGGGCGCGGCATCAGCAAGGATCTCTCCCACCGCGTCCTGATCATGCAGTGGCTCAAGGGGGGAACAGGCTACACAGAGGATGCGGCCATTCGCGCTTTGCGGGAGAGCTATCCCGATCTGGTGGATCACCAGCGCTGCGGTCGCGACGCCATTGTCTGGCGGGGCAAGCAGCAGGAAATCGACTATGTGGAGGCAGAGCGGGGCTGGGAGCTGGCTAGGGCAGCCATCGCCTCGGGGCTTTACAAGACCATCATCCTGGACGAACTCAACCCGACGGTAGATCTGGAGCTATTGGACGTGGAGCCCATTGTCGAGGCTTTGCTGCGCAAGCCGCGGGACACGGAGATCATCATCACAGGGCGCTGCCATGCGCCTCTGCCCTACTTTGAGCTTGCCTCTGTCCATTCGGAAATGGTGAGCCACAAGCACTACGCCGAGCAGGGAGCCGATCTGCGGCGCGGAGTGGATTACTGAGCAGGGTGGCGATGGGATCCTGGGTGGTGCTGGATCAGCTCCTGCAGCGAAGCGGGTTCCCCGACGCGAGGGCGCTGGCGCAGCTCTTGCTTGGCCTTTTCCAGACAGAGGTGTGGGTGGAGGGCAAGGAGCGGGTTCCCCAGGGCCCCCTGCTGGTGGTAAGCAACCATCGCAGCTTTTTGGATGCGCCGGTGCTGATTGCGGGGCTGGATCGGCCAATTCGCTTTGCTTGCCACTACTACCTCTCTCAAGTGCCCCTCTTGCGGGAGGTTGCCTTGGCTCTGGGTTGTATCCCCCTCCAGCAGGGATCGGGTTCACAGCTTGCCTTTTTTCGCCAGGCGCAGGCCACCCTGGCAGCGGGCGGGGAGGTGGGAATTTTCCCCGAAGGGGCGGAGCAGATGACCCGCAAGACCTTACCGCAGGAGGTGGGGCGGTTCCAGCCGGGCTTTGCCCATCTGGCCTTGGCTGCTGGCGTGGATCCCCTGCCAATCCTACCGGTGGCAGTGTGGGCCCAAGAGGAGTGGCGGGCAATCGACATCCCCATGGCTTTCTTCCGCTGGTTTGACCCCACAGAGCCCAGCTTTCAGCAGCCGGGGGGGCATCCGGTGGTGATCTACCGTCAGGTGGTGGTTCGAGTGGGATCCCCTCTTTGGGTGAGGGGAGCAAGGCGCTATACCTGCCGCCAGGAGCGGCTGCAGCTCATTCGGGAGTTAACGGCAGCCGCCCGCGAACAGGTGCGCTTGGGGTTGACAAGGAGATGGAAAGATTGAAAAGCAAGCCCGCCGCCTCTAGTCCAAGCCGCCAGAAGCGGCCCCTGCTGCTCTATTTGCCGGGTATGGATGGCACGGGCAAACTGTTTTACCGGCAGGCGCAGGTTCTGCAAGCCGAGTTCCGCGTCCGCCCTCTGAGCTTAAACCATCCCGAAGCGGGGCATAGCTGGGAGAGCTTGGCCGATTGGGTGGGATCCCAACTGGAGGAGGGAGCCTACCTGTGTGGCGAGTCCTTCGGAGCTTGCCTAGCCCTGGCTGTAGCTGCCCAGCAGCCGGAGCGCTGTCGTGGCCTGATTCTGGTCAATCCGGCCTCCTCGCTGCGGCGCCGGCCCTGGTGGTGGGCAGGTCAGGTTCTCCTGCCCTTTTTGCCGCCAGGACTTTACCACCAACTGGCGGAGCGGGGGTTAGGGTTTTTGGCGGAGCTGGGCCAAATGGAGCCGCCGGATCGGGAGCGGCTGCGCCAGGCCGTGCACAGCGTTTCTCCGGAAGTGGTTGCCCATCGTCTAGCCTTGCTGGGATCCTTTGCTGTGGAAGATTTGCCCCTCGAGTCGATGAGGCTGCCAACCTTGCTGGTGGCGGGGGGGCGGGATCGTCTCCTGCCCTCGGTGCAGGAGGTGCGGCGTCTGGCGGAGCGACTGCCCCAGGCCCAGGTGGAGATCTCGCCTTTAAGCGGCCATGCTTGCCTTCTGGAGCGGCAGATGAACCTGCGGCGCTACTTGCTCAAGCCCGATGGGGTCTTTGCCCCGCTACTGCTCAATTCCGCTCTGGCCCCCTGAGCAGCAAGAGGGAGCCCCACAGGTTTTCGATTCGCTCTTGGCAGAAGCTGTCTTTCCCCTCTCGATCCAGCCAGAGGGCTCTCAGGCCTGCTGCCTTGGCCCCCTCATAGTCTTCGCGGCGGCTGTCGCCAATGTGCCAGGCAGCGGCAGGCGGGATCCCCTGGGCCGCTAGGGCAGCCTGGAAGATGCGGGGATCGGGCTTGGCATAGCCCACCTGGGTAGAGAGAGTAAGGCTAGAAAAATAGCCGTCCAGTTGCAGCGCCTGCAGCACTCGCACTAGACGGCTGTCGAAATTGGAGATTACCCCTAGCTGGATCCCTTCCTGTTGCAGGGCTTGCAAAACTGGCAGCGTCTCGGGATAGAGCTCCCAAGGGTCCCCTGCGGCAAAATGCTCGAACAGGTGGGCAAAAAACGCTGCAAAGCGCTCCTCCCCAAAGGCAGTAAGGGATCCCTCCACCTGGGCAAAGGTCTGGCGCACCACTTGATGCCACCAGGCCCGCTCCCACTCCTCTAAAAGGGATCCCGTCAAGCCCACGCAGGCGGGTGGCGGAGCACTGGCAAAAGCTTGGGCAAAGGCGCGATCCAACGCCCGTGGCTCCACGGCTACCCCGTATTCTGCCGCTAGCTGACTGTAGACTTGGCCCACGCTGCCCCGCACCCGGAACAGGGTGCCAACGGCATCGAAAAAGATCGCCTTCGGCCTCATTGCTGGTTTTCGTAGCGCGCGTAGGCCTCGACAATCCGCTGGACTAGAGGGTGGCGCACCACATCTCGCTGGTCAAAGTAGCAAAAGGCCACCCCCTCCACCCCCGCTAGGATGCGCTCTGCAGCCGCCAGGCCCGACAGGCGATGCTTGCCCAGATCCGTTTGAGTGAGATCCCCGGTAACTACCATGCGGGAGCGGAAGCCCAGCCGAGTGAGGGCCATCTTCATCTGCTCAGGGGTGGTGTTTTGGGCCTCGTCCAAGATAATGAAAGCGTTGCTGAGGGTACGCCCCCGCATGTAGGCCAGCGGCACCACCTCGATGACTCCCTGGGCCATTAGCTGAGGCAGCTTGGCCGGGTCGATAAACTCAAACAGGGCATCGTAGAGAGGCCGCAGATAGGGATCCACCTTTTCCACCAGATCCCCTGGCAAAAAGCCCAACTTCTCCCCCGCCTCTACTGCTGGTCGCGTCAGGATCAAACGCTCGTACTCGCGGTTTTGCAGGGCTGTGATGGCGACAACGGCTGCTAGATAGGTTTTCCCCGTGCCTGCTGGCCCAATGCCAAAGCAGAGATCGTGGGTGCGAATGGCTTGTACGTACTCCTGCTGGCGAGGCGTTTTGGGCCGAATGAGCTCTCCCTTACGGGTGCGAGCCAAAACCCCTGCCTGCACTTGGCGATAGGCCTCAGCTTCTTGGTTGGAGAGAGCACGGAAGGCTTGTTCAGCATCGACTGCTGTTACAGGGTGCCCGGCTTGCCAAAGGGGTTTGAGCAATTCTAGCCACTGCCGCACCTGCTGCCGCTGTTGAGGTGTTCCCCTCAGATAGAGATCCTGCCCTCGCAGGGTAACCGAGGCGCCGCTGCAGCGGCTAATCCACTTCAAGTTAGACTCCTGCACGCCCGCCAGGGACATGGCCTGCTGGGGACTTGACAAAGAGATGATCTCGAGATCGGTGACAGCGGAGGAAGTCAAGTGGTTGTGCATGCCGTGGGCGCCGTGCACCCTAAGACTGTTGAGACCTGTGATGGCGATCCTATCAGAAGCTCCGGCTAAAGCGCTCCAGGTTCTGGCCAGCCTCGGCAAAAGGCTTCTCGGACAGCAGAGTCCGAGTGTTCTAGGACACCCATCGGGAAAACTTGCCCTCCTCGAGTTCAAGGTTCAGCTTTTGCTAGCAACGGAGTTAGAAATATTGAAAGAAATCTTTTTCTTCTGAAATAGTCGTTACTCATCAAGCAGAGCTAGTTTAGCCTTGAGGGTGTATAGCCTCCCAGTACATTCCGCCATTCACGTTGTCGATTTACATTAATGAAAAGGCATCTGAACCTGGTCTTTCAGCACTTTTGGTAAAAATTTGAAAAAGTCGAACCCGCTCTTTGGGCAATTTGGGTGACCTGGATTTGCTAGAGCTAGCAAGAGAGAGAACTTCCAATAGAGAGCCTTACGAGAATCTGGAGCTGTTTTTTATCAGCTTGCCTTAAAACTTCTTAAGGCTTCACAATCACAATCTTGCCTTGCAAGGAAACTAAGGAGATAGCAATGTCTACCCAATTGGTTACACCCGCTACGCTAGAGCTTCTGCAAGTGGATTTGACGCAAGTCCCCCCAGAGATTGCCTGTGATGGCAGCGACTTGGACTGGAGCCAAGCCGTGGTGATCGAGGGCAGTCAGCCCCAAGAGGAAAATTTGCAGGGCTGGATTGCCTTCTGTGGCCTGCGGGTTAACCACGAGGCCGGCAATGTCCTGTACTGGCAAGGGCAGCCGCTGCGGGCCAGCCGCATTCGCTTTTTCGTAAGAAATGTAGCCTGGCGCTATGGCTTCTCTTTCTCCACCAGCATTCGCTCCCCTCTCGGCAAAGGGATCCCCACGCCTCCCGACTGGCGCTACCCTGGCCTTTGCCGCTACGGCCTGGTGCTGTTCCAGCCCAACGTCCAGTTGGTGGCCCGACAGGTCTGGGAATCCTCGCCCGAGCAGCCGCAAGAGGTGGATCTGGATCCCAACCTGGATATTGCCTTTAATGTCAACGACGCCAAGGGCAGTTACAGCGACAACAGCGGCAGCTTCGATATCTACGTGCAGGTGGTGAGCTAAGGGCAGCCAGGGATCCCCGCCGAGAACAGTTGCCGGCTGGGATCCCATCTTCTACAATAGGTGAGCTAGAAGTTGGCGCCCAGCTTGCCGCTGGCTCTGCCAGCCTGGAGAGGTGGCTGAGTGGTCGAAAGCGGCTTCCTGCTAAGAAGTTACGGGGCTCAAAAGGCTCCGTCGAGGGTTCGAATCCCTCCCTCTCCGTTGCGACAGCCAAAACTAGCCGCTCTTGCTGCTGACGGAGGGCACCGATGGCCCAGGGATGGCTTCTAAGTCAGTGGGGAGTGGCGCTCTGGCTCAATTTACTTCTCGTGGGGCTAGCCTTGCAGAGTCCCCAAAAGGCGCTGACCCGGGCTGGGGTGCTCCACGCAGGGCTGGTGGGTTTGTTGGTGTGGGGGGGCCTGGGGTGGCGGGGCTACCTGGTAGTAGCCGCCTATTTTTTAGTCGGCACAGCCGTCACCCGCTTGGGGATCCACCGGAAGCAGGCGCAGGGAATTGCCGAGAAGCGAGGAGGGGCGCGGGGCCCAGAAAATGTCTGGGGCTCTGCTTTGACCGGGGCGGTATGCGCAGTGGGATACGCTTTCTTTCCGCACTCCCTGTGGTGGTTGGGGTATAGTGCCAGCTTTGCAGCGAAATTGGCCGATACCGTCAGCAGCGAAGTAGGCAAAGCCTATGGACGGCAGACCTTTTTGATCACCACTTTTCAGCCGGTGCCTGCCGGCACCGAGGGAGCTGTCAGCCTAGAGGGATCCCTGGCGGGGGTGGCAGCAGCAGGGGGAATGTCCGCCTTGGCCTGGGGGATTGGCGGAGAATGGGTGGGAGGGGATCCCTGGTGGCTGAGCGCCTGTTGGCTGGCCGGCATCCTGGCCACTCTAGCAGAAAGCTGGATAGGGGTAGTGCTGCAGCCCCGCCTAGCCTGGATGACCAATGAGGTGGTGAACGGCATTCAGACAACCCTTGCCGCTCTTTTGGCGGTGGGGCTGGGAGCCCTCCTGGGGATTGGAGCGTAAAGAGAGCCCAAGGAAAAAGGGAGGAGCCTTCCGGAAGCTCTCTCCCCTAGGGGTGTCAAGACGGCAGAACAGCTTCTAGCGCAAGCCGCTTGGCTTGTAGACCAAGAAGCTCAGCACCTGACACTGCTTAATGTTGTCGAAGCCCACCACGCGGATGAAGCAATGGGGGTAAGCGCTGCGGCAGGCCTGAACCTCAGTCAGCACCTCCTGTGGAGAAGTAGCGCTAAACAGCGGCAGCTTCCACAAAGTCCAGTAGTGGTCGGTTGGCTCGGAAGATTCGTTGAATTCGATGGCAGGGATGTAGCCCTGATCCAGGATGTACTGCACCTGCTTGAGGATCTGCAGATCCGTTAGGGGTGGCAGATAGGAAAAGGTTTCGTAGCGGCGCTCTTTCGGTAGGGTTTGCATAACTTACTCCGTTTCAGGTGTAGGGTTTTGGAGAGGGGATCCTGCCTCTGGGTGGGTGACCGGCAGGGATCCGCTTGCTGAAGTCAGCCGTTCCAGGTGGCTGCGGCGGTGTTCCATGTTGGCCTGTTGAATACCGGTTTTGGCCATTTCCGGCAAGTAGTCGACCACCTCCGCTGCCAGGTACTCCCGAACGGTCATGATGCGGTAGGCCAAGTCGGCCCGCTCTGCCAGCAAAGCCCGAAGATAGGCTTCCCCATCCTGGAAGCTTTGCCGAGCAGAAAACTGCTGCAGCCAGAGGGCCCTGGGAGGATCCGTCTCGCTCAGTTGGGCCAGCACCGTGCGCATCGCCTGATAGGTCAGGTAGCTGATTAAAGTTTTGGCCGTGTCCTTGGCGATCTGCTTTAGATCCATGACCGATCCAGGGGTTGGGCCAAGGGGGCAAGAGAGTCCAGAGATCCCTTGCCCCCAGAGAGTTTTAGAGCGTATCGACCGGCTTGAACTCGAACTTAACCTCTTTCCACAGCTCGCAAGCAGCCGCCAGTTCTGGTGACCACTTGGCTGCTTCGCGAATGATGTCGCTGCCCTCGCGGATCAGATCTCGGCCTTCGTTGCGGGCTTGGATGCAGGCCTCCAGGGCCACGCGGTTAGCTGTTGCACCGGGAGCATTCCCCCACGGGTGGCCGAGCGTGCCGCCGCCAAACTGCAGCACCGCGTCGTCCCCGAAGATCTCCACCAGCGCCGGCATGTGCCAAACGTGGATCCCACCGGAAGCCACTGGCATCACCCCTGGCATAGAAGCCCAATCTTGGGTGAAGAAAATGCCGCGGGAGCGATCCGCCTCGACGTAGTTTTCCCGCATGAGATCCACAAAGCCCATGGTGATGGCGCGGTCGCCTTCCAACTTGCCCACCACCGTACCGGCGTGCAGGTGGTCGCCGCCAGACATGCGCAGGCACTTGGCCAGCACCCGGAAGTGGATGCCGTGGTTTTTCTGCCGGTCGATCACCGCGTGCATGGCGCGGTGGATGTGCAGCAGGATGCCATTATCGCGGCACCACTTGGCCAGGCTGGTGTTGGCCGTAAAGCCGGCGGTGAGGTAGTCGTGCATGATGATGGGAGCGCCAATCTCCTTGGCAAACTCCGCCCGCTTGAACATTTCCTCACAGGTGGGCGCGGTCACGTTCAGGTAGTGGCCCTTGATCTCGCCGGTTTCGGCTTGAGCTTTGTGGACCGCTTCCATGACAAACAAGTAGCGATCCCGCCAGCGCATGAAAGGCTGGGAGTTGACGTTCTCGTCGTCTTTGGTAAAGTCCAGCCCACCCCGCAGTGCCTCGTACACAGCCCGCCCGTAGTTTTTGGCGGAAAGGCCCAGCTTGGGCTTGATGGTGCAGCCCAGCAGCGGACGACCATACTTGTTCAATTTATCCCGCTCTACCTGGATGCCATGGGGAGGGCCCTGGAAGGTCTTCAGGTAAGCTACGGGAATGCGCAAGTCTTCCAGCCGCAGCGCTTTTAGGGCCTTAAAGCCGAAGACGTTGCCCACAATTGAGGTGAGCATGTTGGTTACTGAGCCTTCCTCGAAGAGATCCAGCGGGTAGGCGACGAAGCAGAAGTACTGGTTCTCTTCGCCAGGAACCGGCTCGATGTCGTAGCAGCGGCCCTTGTAGCGGTCCAAGTCAGTGAGCAGATCGGTCCAAACGGTTGTCCAGGTGCCCGTCGAGGACTCAGCTGCTACTGCCGCCCCTGCTTCTTCTGGAGGAACGCCTGGCTGAGGCGTAACCCGAAAACAGGCTAGGATGTCGGTATCTTTGGGCGTGTAATCAGGGGTGTAATAGGTCAGTCTGTAGTCTTTCACCCCCGCTTGATAGCCGCTCTTAGTTTTCGTTGCTGAATAGGCCACGTCAATCCTCCTCTACACGAATGGCAAACTCTGCAAAGTTGAGAACTAGCATCTCCAGCTTCAGGCAACAGGCGAGGAAGCAGAGGTAAGGAGCCTCAACTGCCTGCCCTTTCTGGCCTTGGAGTTGCCTCACAATCGGTAGGCTCGACCTTGCAGCCTACCTCTTTCCCCTCAGCCTGTAAGCCCTCTTCCCTGACTCCTTTCATCGCTAGCTTTAACGCACCAAGTCCAGAAAGCCTCTATGGACTATTTCCAGCTCTTGTTGCCCCTGCGATCTCAATAATGCAGCTCCACTTTCTTGGGTTTAATCCTAAGCTACCATCCGCGATGAAAGCCAGATCATTACTTTCTTTATGAGTTTGATTAGCTTACTTAAAGCAAGCCAGGCCTTCCGCTGGCAACGGGATAGATTTCTTTGACTTTCTTCACATCTTCCTGGGAGAATCTCCCACCTAACGACACCAGCCCCCTTGGCAGGGAGCTGGGAAAGAGACTCCCTGGCAGCCAGGAGGACTAGGAAACGGTCGTCAGGGAAGGCTGGGGCTTCTTGGTGATTACCTGGTCGATGATGCCGTATTCTTTGGCCTGTTCTGGGGTCATAAAGTTGTCGCGGTCTGTATCGCGCTCGATACGCTCCAGCGGCTGGCCCGTGTGGTAGGCAAGCAGGCTGTTGAGGCTGTTTTTGATAAAGAGGAGCTCCCTGGCCTGGATCTCAATGTCGGTCGCTGGACCCTGGGCTCCCCCCAGAGGTTGGTGAATCATAATGCGGGCGTGGGGAAGGGCAATGCGTTTGCCCTTGGCACCCCCTGCCAGCAAAAAGGCTCCCATGCTGGCGGCCAAGCCAATGCAGATGGTGGAGACGTCTGGCTGGATGTGCTGCATGGTGTCGTAGATGGCCATACCGGCATAGACAGAGCCGCCAGGAGAGTTGATGTAGAGGTAGATATCTTTCTCAGGGTCTTCGGATTCCAGGTAGAGCATCTGGGCCACAATCAGGTTGGCTACGTCGTCATCTATCGGCGTGCCCAAGAAGATAATCCGATCCCGTAGCAAACGCGAGTAAATATCAAAGGCGCGCTCGCCGCGTGCAGATTGCTCGATAACAGTGGGAATCATGCCAGTCCAAGCGATGGGTTGCTACGATAGTGTAGTTTAAGCCACGGGATAACTGCCCCCTGCAGAGGAGTTGCCTGGCTCTGCCTAGGTAGCCTGCCGCTGGGATCCTCATTATCAATCTATCAATCTGCGGAGATGAGGTGTAAATGGATGTGATCCCGGATGAACCCCTTGTGATCGCCGGATTGCTGGGTCTGGCTCTCCTGGGACTCTTGATCTTGGCCGGGGTAGGATGGGGGGCGGGCGACGGCGACTAGCAAGAGATTCAAGTTGACAGAGTTAAACCTGCCTCCTTACAATCAAGATCGCTTCGTTTGGAGATGCCCCCATCGTCTAGAGGCCTAGGACACATCCCTTTCACGGATGCGACAGGGGTTCGAATCCCCTTGGGGGTATAGAGGAGAGGTAGCGACGATGCGCAGCTTTGCCGGCGCATCTTCTGTTTGACGTGGATTAGTTAAGCCAGTAGACGAGCAGCTGCATTTCTTCGGCTAGGCACTTTGCCTAGGCTAAAGTCAGCTCCGTCTTTAGCCGGTGTGCTCGATCAGGAGCAACTCCCGTCAGCTTGATGGGAAGTGACGCCTGCGGAGATCCCTCTGGTGGGGTAGTGGAGGTGAACTCTGCTGCTAGCTATAGGTCGTGGAAGCAGGAAGAAAGGCTCAACCTGGAGCAAAAGTCTGCTTTTGTCCGAGGTTGTATAGGTCTTTCAGACGCGGATCAACGGCTATGGGCCAGAGCTTCTGCTGGCGCAGCGCTAGCAGCTAGATCCTCTTTGATTAGCTCTACCAGATCCTGAAGCTGACGAATGGCTTCCGCTCCTTCCAGTTTCATCAGCTCCCGCTCATCCCGCATCTCCGTCCAACTGATGGAGCACTCGGAGACTAAAAAGCGAATCAGATGCCCTTCCCGCAAGCTGACCATGAAGGAAGCGCTCTCAAAGGAGGTGCCGCAGGTGTAGCAGGAGGCCGGGTAGCCCCGCTTCTCCAAAGCAATGGCCAGCGCCTGCAAACTCATCACCAGATCCTGAACGTAGCTGCGGTATTGTTCCGCCAACCGTCTGAACATCACACTCCTCCTCACTCCTCGGCTCAGCCAGGCCCTCTTCTGGCCACAGACAAGCCGCTTAGTAATAAATACCTATGCTCGGCAGTTAAGTTCATATGTAGCACAGCAATCGGCAATCCTCAATGAAGGAGCTCAGTCCAGGAACCAAAACTGCCCAGCGCCAAGCAGGATGATAGGCAAGGCCCAGGTGGTTCAGATGTCGTATTTAACACTCCTCTCAAAACAAACACCAAAGTTTACTCTAGTTCAAAACTCTTGCCTCTAGGGGGGGAGCGGATCCTCAGCTCAGGACGGGAAGGGGAATAGTTGCTTTTCGTGGTTGTTTTCCAATTCTCAGAAAGGCTTCTCTTATTTCTGAGGCCTCCTTATCTGCTCTTTCGAGCTGCCGAGAGTAACCCCATTTGTTGTCCGTGCCTTAGCACCACTCGTGAAGATTTCCTCAAGCAACTGCTGTGGCGCCTGATTGATCGGGGGTGCTGCCTCCAACCTACCTTGGCCTAAGCTAGCCGTTTGGCAAGCCCCCTTAGCAACCCCTTAAGAAAATATTAAAAACGGGATTAAAAATACAGAGACAGCGGCCTCCTAAGAGGAGAAGGAACTAGAATTGAAGTAGGCAAGGTGTATTGCAAACGCCTGAAAAAAGAAACATCAGAGTTGCTAAAAGTTCTCCCTTGCACCGGTGGCTAGATCGTCCCTTTGGCAAAGATGCCAGCAGCCCTTAGCAGTAGCTGAGGAGAGGTCTTGCTCTAGGTCTAGCCTGTTGCATAGCTGTCAGGCCGAATGGCCAGGGGGATTGCTATGGTAGTGAGCGCCCAGTCTTCTGTAGCTTTGCCTACAGAATTCACAAGTAAACAACATAGCTTGAGGGATTTCGTGCCTGGGCGGTGGCAGCGCTGCATCGACGTCCGAGATTTTATTCAGCGCAACTACACCCCCTACACCGGGGATGAAAGCTTTTTGGCGCCGGCCACCGAGCGCACGCAGCGGCTGTGGGCCAAAGTTCAAGATCTGATGGCCTTGGAGCGGAAGCGTGGGATCTTGGATGCCGACACCGACCTTCCTTCCAGCATCACCAGCCACCCGCCAGGCTACATCGACCGAGAGCTGGAGCAAATCGTAGGGCTACAAACGGATAAGCCCCTAAAGCGCGCCATCCTGCCCTTTGGCGGCATCCGTATGGTAGAAACGGCCCTCAAGGCCTATGGCTACGAGCTGGATCCCCGCGTTAAGGAAATCTTTACCAAGTATCGCAAGACCCACAACGACGGGGTTTTCGACGCCTACACGGAGGAGATGCGCCGCTGCCGCCGCTCTGGGATCATCACCGGCTTGCCGGACGCCTATGGACGGGGCCGCATCATCGGTGACTACCGGCGGGTACCTCTCTATGGCGTGGATCGGCTGATTGAGGACAAGGAGGCGCAGAAGGCCAGCCTAGAGGTGGACACGATGGATGAAGAAACCATCCGCCTGCGGGAGGAGCTCTCAGAGCAGATCAAAGCCCTGTACGAGCTCAAGGAGATGGGGGCCAGCTACGGCTTTGATCTAGGCCGCCCCGCAACCAACGCCCGCGAGGCCATCCAGTGGCTGTACCTAGCCTACCTGGCAGCGGTCAAAGAGCAAAACGGCGCCGCCATGTCCCTGGGGCGGGTTTCCACGTTCCTAGACATCTACATCGAGCGGGATCTGCAGGCCGGGATCCTCACCGAGGAAGAGGCCCAGGAGCTCATCGACCACTTTGTCATGAAGCTGCGCATGGTCAGGTTTTTGCGCACGCCGGAGTACAACGAGCTCTTCAGCGGGGATCCCACCTGGGTTACCGAGTGCATCGGCGGCATGGGCCTGGATGGGCGGCCTTTGGTTACCAAAACCAGCTTCCGCATGCTGCATACCCTCTACAACCTTGGCCCAGCGCCCGAGCCCAACTTGACCGTGCTCTGGTCGGAGCGGCTGCCGGAAGCCTTCAAGCGCTACTGCGCCAAGGTCTCCATCGAAACCAGCTCCATCCAGTACGAAAACGACGACTTGATGCGCCCCTACTGGGGGGATGACTACGGCATCGCCTGCTGTGTGTCGGCCATGCGCATCGGCAAGCAGATGCAGTTTTTTGGAGCGCGGGTGAACTTGGCCAAGTGCCTGCTCTATGCCATCAACGGCGGTCGGGATGAGATCTCCGGCGAGCAGGTGGCTCCTGCTTTCGCCCCCATCACCGCCGATGTCCTGGACTACGACGAGGTGTGGCCGCGCATGGCGCAGATGATGGCCTGGCTGGCCAAAACTTACGTCAACACCATGAACATCATCCACTACATGCACGACAAGTACTGCTACGAGCGCCTGGAGATGGCCCTGCACGACCGGGACGTGCTGCGCACCATGGCCTTTGGGTTGGCCGGCCTGTCGGTAACAGCCGACTCCCTATCCGCCATCAAATACGCGCGGGTACGGGCCATCCGGGATGAGCGGGGCCTAGTGGTGGATTACGCGGTGGAGGGCGACTTCCCCAAATACGGCAACAACGACGACCGAGTTGACTCCATTGCGGTGCAACTGGTGCAGACCTTCATGGCGGAGCTGCGCAAGCACAAGACCTACCGCAATGCCATCCCCACCCAGTCCATCCTCACCATCACCTCCAACGTGGTCTACGGCAAGAAAACTGGCAACACCCCTGACGGGCGGCGCGCAGGTGAACCCTTTGCCCCTGGGGCCAACCCCATGCATGGCCGCGACACCAAGGGGGCGGTGGCCTCGCTGGCTTCCGTGGCTAAGCTGCCCTACGACGACGCTCTGGATGGCATCTCCAACACCTTCTCCATCGTGCCGGCGGCCCTAGGTCGCACAGCCGAGGAGCGGGTTGCTAACCTGGTGGGGCTGCTGGACGGCTACATGCGGGATGGCGGCTTTCACCTCAACGTGAACGTTCTCAACCGCGAGACCTTGCTGCACGCCATGGAGCACCCAGAGCTCTATCCACAGCTCACCATCCGGGTTTCCGGCTACGCGGTGAACTTCATCAAGCTCACCCGCGAGCAACAACTGGATGTGATTAACCGCACCTTCCATCAACACTTCTAAACGACGGCCAGGGGATCCCTGAAGGCTGCCCATACCCAGGGAAAGGGATCCCCCAGCAAGGAGGTTCGATGAGCTATAGCGCTTTGGACTTGGTTAGAGACTACGCGGCAGGACAGCGAGATTTCCAAGGGATCGAGCTGCTCCAGGCCGACCTACAAGGGATCCACCTAGCCGGTGCCGACCTGCGCTCTGCCGACTTCAGCGGGGCCAACCTGGCAGGCGCCAACCTGCGGGGGTGTGATCTCAGCTTTGCCAATTTCAGCGACGCCAACCTATCTGGAGCCGATCTGCGAGGATGCCTGCTTTTCGGCACCGATTTCCGAGGTGCTCTCTTGGAAGGAGCTTTGCTGGATCACGCCGATTTCGATGCCTATACCCATTTCCCAGCGGGCTTTGATCCGAAGGCGCATCGCCTACACAACATCTCGTCAGGTGTCTCCCAGTAGGCCCTTTGGGGTCTTTCCATCGGTTTTCAACTTAAGAAAACCCAGCCCAGGTAAACCCAAAGTCAAAGCCAGGGGGTGGGCAACGTAGCCAGCAATTTGGAAGAAAACCTCAAGATTAATTGATATTTTGCAAAAGCCATTGAGAATAGAAGTTATGGGTACCTCCCTCAACCCCTCGAGGCCGGTGACCGGCCGCATTCACTCGGTTGAAACCTGTGGCACGGTAGATGGGCCAGGGATCCGCTTTGTCATCTTCCTGCAGGGCTGTCCTCTGCGCTGTCTGTACTGCCACAATCCGGACTGTCGGGATCCCAATGCTGGCCAGGTGGTGACAGTGGACTCCCTCATGGCGGAGATCCAGCGCTGCCGCAATTACTACCTCAAAGGCGGGGGAGTAACGGCCAGCGGGGGAGAACCGTTAATGCAGCCCACCTTTGTGGCTGAGATTTTCCGCCGCTGCCACGAGCTGGACTTGCACACAGCGCTGGACACTTCCGGCTACGCGCCCTTGGGAGTGGCCAAGCCAGTTTTGGCCCATACGGATTTGGTGCTCCTTGATATCAAGTCCTATCTGCCGGAGCTCTATCGCAAAGTTACTGGCGTTTCGCTGCAGCCCACTCTCGATCTGGCTCGCTATTTGGATCAGATTCACAAGCCCACCTGGATTCGTTTTGTCCTCGTTCCCGGACTAACGGATCCCGAGGAAAACATTAAGGGATTGGCTGAGTTTGTAGCCACCCTATCCAACGTGGAGCGGGTGGAAGTTTTGCCCTTTCACAAGATAGGGGAATACAAATGGCAGCAGTTGGGTTTGCCCTATACCCTCAGCGATGTTCAGCCGCCTACTCCTGAACAGATCAACCACGCTTTGCAGATCTTTCGTGAGCGGGGATTGGTGGCAGTTTAGTTTATCGCCGTGGCGACAGCAACAAAACCGGAGCCAATCGCGACTTGCATTAGCCTGATCCCAAAGTTATCTCTAAAATTCTTAGGCTGCCTCCAAAGTAGCGCTAGGTTTAATTTAGTTGAACTTAGCAGGCTAAGAGCTTGCCAACTCTGGCAGTCGCAAAATAGAGGGAGAGCGATCCCCAGGGGGGTGCGCGTAATCTACCAAAATGGCATTCAATTTCAAGCCGAAAGCTGCGACCATCACACCCTCAGCGATCAGCCTTTGGTCAACCAAGGCCAAGACATAAGGCATCAAAGGGTTCTGGAAAAAGCTGTTGATGCTTGCATTATCCACAACACCCTTACCCATCCCCCAAAAATGACCGCCGAGATCCAGATCCTTACGTCTGTTGGCGCTTAGCCGGCCAGTGAGCCCGCTTGAGTCTTCCAGCAATTTCTAACTATTGCCTTAACTCTCAACAGTATGGATGTGATTTTGGAGGGATCCATCTATGCCTGTCACCAATCTCGAGGAACTGGAAGCTTTGATCCAACAGGTAAAAGCTGCCCAGGCTGAGTATGCCACCTTCACCCAGGAACAGGTGGATCGAATCTTTCACAAAGCTGCCCTGGCTGCCAACAACGAACGGATCCCGCTTGCCAAGCTGGCCGTAGAAGAGACCGGCATGGGCATTGTGGAAGACAAGGTAATCAAAAATCACTTTGCCTCTGAGTACATTTACAACAAATACAAACACGAGAAAACCTGCGGCGTCATCGAGCGGGACGAGAGCTTTGGCTACGAGCGCATTGCTGAGCCGGTGGGGCTTTTGGCAGGTATTGTGCCAGTAACCAACCCCACGTCGACAACAATTTTCAAAGCCCTCATCACTCTAAAAACCCGCAACGCCATCATCTTTGCGCCTCACCCCCGTGCCAAACGATGCACGGCTGCTGCAGCCAAAGTGGTCAAAGAGGCGGCTGAGGCGGCAGGCGCGCCGGTGGGGTTGATTGGCTGGATTGACGAGCCCACGATTGAGCTCTCCCAGGCTTTGATGCAGCATCCTGAGGTGAAGCTGATCCTGGCCACCGGGGGCCCTGGCATGGTCAAGGCGGCCTATTCTTCCGGCCACCCATCTTTGGGGGTGGGGGCAGGCAACACCCCGGCAGTGATCGATGCCAGCGCCGACATCCCCACAGCCGTCAGCTCGATTATCTTGAGCAAGACCTTCGACAACGGCATGATCTGCGCCTCAGAACAGGCGGTGATCGTGGTGGATGCTGTTTACGAGCAGGTCAAGGCCGAATTCCGCCAGCGGGGGGCCTACTTTTTGGATCCGGAACAAACGCAAGCGGTGCGCTGCCTCCTCCTCAAAGACGGCCGCCTCAATCCGGCTATTGTCGGCCAATCGGTGCAGACCATTGCCGCTCTGGCCGGGATCCAAGTACCCGAAGGCACGAAGCTCCTGATTGGAGAAGTGGACAAGGTGGGGCCTGAGGAGCCGTTCTCCTACGAAAAATTGGCCCCTGTTTTGGCCCTCTACCGCGCCAAGGATTTCCACAGCGCTGTCGATATTGCCGTCCAAGTGGTCAATTTCGGTGGGCGGGGTCACACCTCTGTTTTGTATACCGATCCAGCCAATCGGGACGATATTGCCTACTTTGAGAATGCCCTACAAACAGGGCGGGTGCTGATCAACACCCCCTCTTCGCAGGGGGCGATTGGGGATCTCTACAACTTCAGGCTGGATCCCTCGTTAACGTTGGGCTGTGGCACGTGGGGGGGCAACTCCGTCTCGGACAATGTGGGGCCGCGCCACCTGCTCAACATTAAAACGGTGGCCTACCGGCGGGAAAATATGCTCTGGTTCCGGGTGCCGCCCAAGATCTACTTTAAGCGGGGATGTCTGCCGGTGGCCTTGAGGGAGTTGGCCGGCAAAAAGCGGGCTTTTTTGGTTACCGACAAGCCCCTTTTCGAGCTGGGTGTGCTGCAGCCGGTTACCCGGGTTCTCGAGGAGCTCCAGATAAAGTGGGATGTCTACCACGACGTGGAGCCGGATCCCACCCTCAGCGCCGTCAACCGCGGCCTGGAGCAGCTGCGCCAGTTTCAGCCGGATGTCATCATCGCCGTGGGCGGCGGATCCCCCATGGACGCGGCCAAGGTGATGTGGCTGATGTACGAGCAGCCGCAGGTGGAGTTTGAAGGCCTGGCCACGCGCTTTATGGACATCCGCAAGCGGGTCTACGAGCTGCCGCCGCTGGGGCAAAAAGCCCAACTGGTCTGCATCCCCACCACTTCCGGGACGGGATCCGAGGTGACGCCCTTTGCGGTGGTGACCGACGACCGGGTGGGGATCAAGTACCCCCTGGCGGACTACGCCCTCACCCCCAGCATGGCCATCGTGGATCCGGATCTCACCCTGAAGATGCCCAAGAAGCTAACCGCCTACAGCGGCATCGACGCCCTCACCCATGCTTTGGAAGCCTATGTCTCGGTGATGGCCAGCGAGTTTACCGACGGGCTGGCGCTGCAGGCGATTAAGCTGCTGATGACCTACCTGCCGCGGGCCTACGAGAGGGGGGCCGAAGATCCAGAAGCGCGGGAAAAGGTCCACTACGCTGCCACCATTGCCGGCATGGCCTTTGCCAACGCCTTTTTGGGGGTGTGCCACTCCCTGGCCCACAAGCTGGGATCCACCTTCCACCTGCCCCACGGCCTGGCCAACGCTTTGATGATTA
Source organism: Synechococcus sp. O70.1 (assembly GCF_047462215.1). Classification (NCBI taxonomy): domain Bacteria; kingdom Bacillati; phylum Cyanobacteriota; class Cyanophyceae; order Synechococcales; family Synechococcaceae; genus Synechococcus; species Synechococcus sp. O70.1. The sequence continues at coordinate 17,522 of NZ_JANSIT010000001.1, forward strand.
CCCACGTCATCCGCTACAACGCCACCGACGCTCCCTTCAAGCAGGCCATCTTTCCCCAATACCGCTACCCCAACGCCAAGCACCGCTATGCCGAGATTGCCGATTACCTGCAGTTGGGCGGGACCAATGACGATGAAAAGGTCATGCGCCTCATTGAGGCCATCGAGGAGCTCAAGCGGAAGCTGGGGATCCCGGCCAGCATTCGCGAGGCCCTCAGCGAGAGCGAGCAGGCGTTCTACGACCGTCTGGAAGCGATGGCGGAGCAGGCTTTTGACGACCAATGCACCGGCGCCAACCCCCGCTACCCCCTCATCCAGGACATGAAGGAGCTGTACATCTTGGCCTATCGGGGCTGCCGGGTAGAGGCTGCCCTCTACCACCAGCCGGAGCCGGCTCTGGCCTAAGAGCCGCCTTTCTGCTCCCAGCCAAAACGTGACCCCCCACCCTGGCAACGGCTATGGCTGCGCTGCACCGCCCCGATCCCAGCCTCGACATCTGGAAGGCCAGATCCCACCCCTTAGCTCCCATTTTTCTGCCCCGCTCGGTGGCCGTGGTGGGGGCAACGGAGCGCGAGGGCAGTGTGGGGCGCACGGTGCTGTGGAACCTCATTAGCCATCCCTTTGGCGGCACGGTCTACCCGGTCAACCCCAAGCGGCACCAGGTGTTGGGCATCCGGGCCTACGAGCGGCTTTCCGCCTTGCCCGAGCCGGTGGATCTGGCCATCATCGCCATCCCGGCAGCCGGGGTGCCGGCGGTTATCCAAGAATGCGTCGAGGCCGGAGTCAAGGGGGCCATTGTCCTCTCGGCAGGCTTTAAGGAAATTGGCCAGGAGGGGTTGGCCCTGGAAAAGACCATCCAACAGGCCGCCCGCGGCAAGTTGCGCCTAATTGGCCCCAACTGCCTGGGGATCCAAAACCCCCACACTGGCTTGAATGCCACCTTTGCCGCCCAGATGGCCCGACCCGGCAACGTGGGGTTTATCAGCCAAAGCGGGGCCCTGTGCACCTCGATCCTGGACTGGAGCCTGCGGGAAAATGTGGGCTTTAGCGCCTTCATCTCCCTGGGATCCATGCTGGATGTGGGCTGGGGGGATCTGATCGACTACCTGGGCGAGGATCCCCATACCCACAGCATTGTCCTCTACATGGAATCCATTGGGGATGCCCGCTCCTTCTTATCGGCAGCCCGCGAGGTGGCGCTGAGCAAGCCCATCATCGTCATCAAGGCGGGACGCACCCAGGCAGCAGCCCAGGCAGCAGCCTCCCACACGGGATCCCTCACCGGCAGCGACGCGGTTTTGGATGCGGCCTTTCGCCGTTGTGGTGTGCTGCGGGTGGATCGCATTGAAGATCTCTTCGACATGGCGGAGGCGCTGGCCAAACAGCCTCGTCCCCAAGGGCCCCACCTCACCATCCTCACCAATGCCGGCGGGCCGGGGGTGCTGGTCACCGACGCCCTCATCCGCGCCGGCGGATCCCTGGCCCAGCTTTCTCCCCAAACCCTGGAGCAGCTCAACCAGATCCTGCCGCCCCACTGGAGCCACGGCAACCCCATCGATATCCTGGGCGATGCCGGCCCGGAGCGCTTTGCCCAGGCGCTGGAGATCGTGTTGCGGGATCCCGCTAGCCAGGGCTGTTTGGTAATCCTCACCCCCCAAGCCATGACGGATCCCACGGCCACGGCTGAGAAAGTGGTGGAGACCTGGCGGCGCAGCGGATCCCGCCAACCCATCCTGGCCAGTTGGATGGGGGGAGCCCTGGTGGATGCCGGCGAGCAGATCCTCAACCAGGCCGGGATCCCCACCTACCGCTACCCCGACCAGGCGGCGCGGGTGTTTAGCTACTTGTGGCGCTTTAGCGACAACCTCAAGGCCCTCTACGAAACTCCCACTTTGCCCCCTGCAAGAGCGGTCGAGCGGGATAGGGTGCACCAAATCCTCAGCCAAGCCCGGCAGCAAGGTCGCACGCTCTTAACCGAGGTCGAGTCCAAGGAGATCCTAGCCGCCTACGGGATCCCGGTGGTGCCCACGCGGGTGGCAGCAAGTTCGGAAGCGGCGGTGGAAGCTGCTGAGGCCATAGGCTACCCGGTGGTGCTGAAGCTTTACTCCCACACCCTCACCCACAAAAGCGACGTAGGCGGCGTGCAGCTCAACCTGCCCGATGCCGAAGCCGTGCGGCGGGCCTACCAGCAGATCCAGACTAATGTTGCCGAAAAAGCCGGATCCCAGCACTTTCAAGGGGTGACGGTGCAGCCCATGGTTCCCACCAACGGCTACGAGCTGATCCTGGGCAGCAGTGAGGATCCCCAGTTTGGGCCGGTGTTGCTGTTTGGCAGTGGCGGACAACTGGTGGAGGTGTTTCAGGATCGCTCCATTGGCCTTCCCCCCTCAACACCACCTTGGCCCGGCGTCTGATGGAAAACACCCTCATCTACAAAGCCCTCAAGGGGGTGCGGGGACGCCCAGCCGTCGATCTGGAGGCCCTGGAACAGCTCTTGGTGCGCTTTAGCCAACTGGTGGCCGAGCAGCGGGAGATTAAAGAGATCGATATCAATCCGCTGCTGGCTTCCAGCGAGGGCCTGCTGGCTTTGGATGCCCGCGTCATTTTGCGAACCGAGCAGGATCCCCAGGTGCCCTTGGCCATCCGCCCCTATCCCACCCAGTACATCTGGAGCTTCCGGGACGGCATCACCATTCGCCCCATTCGCCCTGAAGACGAGCCTTTGGTGATCGATTTTCACCGCCACGTCTCCGATTACAGCGTCTATCTGCGCTACTTCCACCCGATCAAATACAGCGCCCGCATCGCCCACGAGCGCCTTACCCGCATTTGCTTTAACGATTACGACCGCGAGATTGCCTTAGTAGCAGAAAAACAGGAGCCAGAGGCCAATCGCGTCAGCGGGACGAAGTCCTTAATCCTCGGCATCAGCCGCCTCTCCAGAAAACATGGCTTTCCCCAAGAAGCAGAGTTTGCCATGCTGGTGGCGGATCCCTACCAAAGACAGGGGATCGGCACGGAGCTCTTGACCCGCCTCATTCAGGTGGCCCGCTGCGAAGGGATCCAGCGCCTGGCCGGCGAGGTGCTCAGCGAAAACGAGGGCATGCGCCGCCTGTGTAGGCGCTTGGGGTTCCAGTTGCTCCCCTCCCCAGAGGATCCCGGCCTCCTCAGGGCCACGTTGGATCTTGCTGCCGATGCAGCGCTCCCCACGCCCTGCCTAGCTAGCCCTGGCTCTAAAAACGGTTTACCGACCGGCTTACCGTAGAATAGATCCCTGACGCCCAACCTTCCCTCGTCTTCGGGGAGAGGGGTTGGGGGTGAGAAGCTTTTGGGGATGGCTGTGAACAGATTACCCATCGCGGTGGGCTGGTCGGCGAGAGTGGGGCGGTGGCTGGGGCTGGGATCCCTGCTCCTGGGACTTCTGCTGGGGCTGGGTGGCTGCGGCGGCGGGGCGGGATCCCAGGGGGAAGTGAGGATTCTGCTAGCTTCTTTTGCAGTGACCCGCGATGCCTACCGGCAGATCATCCCTGCCTTTGAGGCCCACTGGCTGGCCCAGACTGGACAACGGGTGCGTGTAGAAAGCAGCTACGCTGGCTCGGCAACGCAAGCGCGGGCGGTCATCGAGGGGCTGGATGCCGACGTAGTGGCCCTGGCCCTGGGCCTGGATGTGGAGCGCATCGTGGCTGCCGGCCTGATTCGGCCGGGTTGGGAAAGTCGCACACCCAACCAAGGGATCGTCACCCGTTCGGTGGTGGTGATAGTAACGCGGGAGGGCAACCCCCACGATATCCGCTCCTGGACGGATCTGGCTCGGCCCGGCTTGCAGGTGGTTACTGCCAACCCCAAAACCTCCGGGGGTGCCCGCTGGAACTTTTTGGCCCTCTGGAGCGCTGTCCCTGAGCCGCAGGCCCTAGCCTTCACTACTCAGGTCTACAAAAACGTCCGCGTCCTGCCGCGGGACTCGCGGGAGGCTACGGATGTCTTTTTCCAAAAAGGGCAGGGGGATGCCCTACTCACATACGAACATGAGGTGATCCTGGCGGGCTTGCGCGGCCAGCCCTTGCCCTACGTGGTGCCGGATCCCAACATTTCCATCGACAACCCGGTAGCGGTGGTGGATGCCAACGTAGACCGCAAGGGCACCCGCGCCGTGGCCGAAGCCTTTGTGGACTATCTCTTTACGCCCGAGGCGCAGCGGGCCTTTGCCAAGGTGGGTTTTCGGCCAGTGGAGCCCACGGTGGCGCAAGAGTTTGCCTGGCGTTACCCTCCTGTTGAGAAACTGGTAACCGTTGCCGACCTAGGCGGCTGGGAGACAATCCAAAACCGCTTCTTTGCCGATGGAGCTTTGTTTGACCGCATTCAAGCCGAGTTGTAGGGAGGCTCCCTTGTTTTGGATTCCCATTCAAGTTATTCTGGGAGCTGTATCAACGGTTTGTTGACAGGTTTACCGTAGATTAGGTGGGCGTTTAACTTCCCTCAACCTTTTGAGAAGACTCAGCCGGCAACCAATCCAGCAACTTCTCAGGCAAACCACTAGCTAGGCAGAGCCTATGGGCATCACCATTGCAGGGGTATCGAAGCGTTTCGGCGAGTTTCAGGCGCTCTACCCTACCGATCTCACCATCCCCACGGGATCCCTAGTGGCTTTGTTGGGGCCGTCGGGTTCTGGCAAATCTACCCTGCTGCGCCTGATTGCCGGCCTGGAGAAGCCAGACACGGGGCGGATTTTCCTCACCGGGCGGGATGCCACCCACGCCAGCGTCCAGGAGCGCAACGTCGGCTTTGTCTTCCAGCACTACGCCCTGTTTAAGCACATGACGGTGCGGCAGAACATTGCCTTTGGCCTGGAGATCCGCAGGCTGCCAAGAGCTGAAATTCGGGCACGGGTGGACGAGCTGCTGGAGCTGGTGCAACTGTCGGGGTTTGGGGATCACTACCCCTCCCAGCTTTCGGGGGGGCAGCGGCAGCGGGTGGCCCTGGCCCGTGCTCTGGCGGTAGAGCCGCAGGTGTTGCTTTTGGATGAGCCCTTCGGAGCCCTAGATGCCAGGGTGCGCAAGGAGCTGCGCCAGTGGCTGCGGCGCCTACACGACGAGGTGCATGTCACCACCGTCCTGGTTACCCACGACCAAGAAGAGGCTATGGAGGTGGCCGACCAAATTGTGGTCATGAACCAGGGGCGGATCGAACAGGTGGGATCCCCTGCCGAGATCTACGACCATCCGGCCACTCCCTTTGTCATGAGCTTTATTGGCCCGGTCAACGAGCTCTCGCCCCGCTCCGTATTATCCTGCCAGCTCCCTGAAGCGCAGGCCGGTTCGCATCGGCTTTTCTTGCGCCCCCATGATGTCCAAATTGAGCTCAACCCCACTGGCAGCGGTGTCTCGGCTTGGGTCAAAGAGATTATCCACCTAGGGCGGGAGATCCAGGCGGAGCTGGTCTTGAGCGATGGCGGATCCCTCTGGGCCCACCTCAGCCGCGAGCAATACACCAACCAGCCCCTGCACATTGGGCAGCAGGTTTACGTGCGCCCCAGGGTAATCAAAGCCTTCCCCATCAAGAAAACGGAAATGACAGCCATGGCGGTGGGAGCTTAGGGAACCTTGCTGCAGGCGGTGTTTCCAGTGTCTTGGCCCTGGTGGCTGACCCTAGGCTATCTCTTCCTGATGCTGGTCTTGCCACTAGCTGCCTTGGTTGCCAAGGCCAGCACCTTGGGCTGGGCAGAGTTTTGGCGGATTGCCACCGATCCCCTGGCCCTCTCTGCCTATGAGGTTACTTTTGTAACCGCCTTGCTGGCGGCCATAGTGAACGGTGTGATGGGCACTCTAACCGCCTGGGTGTTGGTGCGCTACGCCTTCCCTGGGAAAAAGCTCCTCGAGGGGTTGATTGATCTGCCCTTTGCCCTGCCCACGGCTGTGGCCGGCCTCACCCTGGCGACCGTCTACAGCAGCAACGGCTGGATAGGATCCCTGCTGGCTCCCTTGGGGATCCGCATTGCCTTCACTCGCTTGGGGGTGGGGGTGGCGATGCTGTTTATCTCTTTTCCCTTTGTGGTGCGGACGGTGCAGCCAGTGCTGCAGGAGCTGGAACAAGAGGTGGAAGAAGCGGCCTGGAGTTTGGGCGCCTCCCGCTGGCAGACCTTCTGGCGGGTGGTGCTGCCCCAGATTTTGCCCGCTGTTTTAACCGGGGTGGCCCTGGGGTTTTCCCGCGCTGTCGGTGAGTATGGCTCCATCGTCATTATTGCCGCCAGCATTCCCTTCCAGGATTTGATTGCGGCGGTGCTGGTCATCCAAAGACTGGAACAGTACGACTACGCCGGCGCCACGGTGATTGGGACGGTGATGCTGGTGATCTCCTTCCTTTTGCTGGCGGTGATTAACCTTCTGCAAGGCTGGGCAAGTCGCCATGAGACCTAAGGGAGTTGCCGAGGTTCAAGGGAAGCCACCCGCCAACCCTTGGCTGGCTGGCCTGCTGATTGGGATCGTCTTGCTCTATGTGGGGCTGCTCATCGGGATCCCCCTGGTGAATGTCTTCTACCAGGCGTTGCGGGAAGGGATCCCCAGTTTTTTTCAGCACCTGGGGGAGCGAGAGTTTCTCAGCGCAGCCCGCTTGACTTTGCTAACTGCCCTGGTTGTCGTGCCTCTCAATACTCTTTTTGGCCTCTGCGCTGCCATAGCGCTAGCACGCCGCCGCTTTCCAGGGCGGGCCCTGCTGCTTAGCCTCATTGACCTGCCCTTTTCCATTTCGCCGGTAGTAGCCGGCCTGATGCTGGTGCTGATCTTTGGCCGTCAAGGTTGGCTGGGATCCTGGAACCTGCGGGTCATTTTTGCGTTTCCAGGCATTGTGCTGGCCACGGCTTTCATCACCTTGCCCTTTGTGGTGCGGGAAGTATTGCCGGTGTTGGAAGAGGCCGGCACCGAGGAAGAAGAAGCCGCCAAAACTCTGGGGGCCAATTCCTGGCAGATCTTCTGGCGGATTACCCTGCCCAACATCCGCTGGGGCCTCTTGTATGGAGTCATCCTCACCAATGCTCGCGCCATGGGGGAGTTTGGCGCTGTGGCGGTGGTCTCGGGCAACATCGTTGGGCGCACCCAAACCCTGCCTCTGTTTGTGGAAGATGCCTATCGCAGCTATGCCACAGGATCAGCCTATGCAGCCGCGGTGGTGCTTTCTTTGCTGGCGGTGGTGACCCTAGTGGCCAGGGAGCTGCTGGAGCGGGGATCCCCTTCCCGTCGCATCTTTTAGGTTCCCTCTCTCTCTAAGGAGAAAGGTCGGGGGTGAGGAGCTCCGGCAGCGGTACCCCAGTTCCCCCCAGGCCGCAGTAGCCGCGCGGGTTTTTGGCGAGGTACTGCTGGTGGTAGTCTTCGGCGTAGTAGAACTCTGGAGCCTCCAGGATCTCAGTGGTGATGGGGCCGTAGCCGTGGGCGCTCAGGACTTGCTGGTAGAGGTCGCGGGTTTTTTCCGCCAGCTCCCGCTGGGTCTGGGAATAGACGTAGATGCCGGAGCGATACTGAGTGCCCACATCATTGCCCTGGCGCATCCCCTGGGTGGGATCGTGGTTTTCCCAAAACACTTTCAAGAGCTGGAGGTAGCTAATCTGGCTGGGATCGTAAACCACCCGCACCACCTCGTTGTGGCCAGTCAAGCCGGTGCAGACCTCTTCATAGGTGGGGTTGGGAGTATACCCGCCCGCATAGCCCACTGCAGTGGTATACACCCCAGGCAACTGCCAAAACCTGCGCTCCGCTCCCCAGAAGCAGCCCATGCCAAACATGGCTAGCTCCATCCCCTCGGGAAAAGGGGGCTTCAGGGGCGTGCCCTTGACGTAGTGCCGGTTAACGATTGCCATTGGCTCGGAGCGGCCCGGCAAAGCCTCCTCCGGGGTGGGCAGGGTCAGTTTCTTGCTCAGTTTGCCGAAACCAAAGAGCGCCATGGCGGCAGCCCGATACATTCGTTAACGTCTACCAGCCTAGCGTAGATAGCCGCTGTTGTCTCAAGGGAGCAGCTTAGAGTTTTAGACTGCCAGCTCCACAACCACAGGGGCATGGTCGCTGGGCTTTTCTGCCCGCCGCGGCTCAACGTCGATCCAGCAAGCCGTAGCTTTGTCCTGAAGCAAGGGGGAAAGGTAGAGGTGGTCAATGCGCCAGCCCCGATTCTTCTGGAACCCCCCGGCCCGGTAGTCCCACCAGCTAAAATGCCCAGGGTCCGGGTTAAACTTGCGAAAGGCATCCTCAAAGCCCAAAGCCAGGATCTCCCGTAGGGCCTGCCGCTCTGGATCAGAAGCCATGATTTCTCCGGCTTTGCTGGGATCATAGATATCCCGATCTTCCGGGGCGATGTTGAAGTCGCCACAGAGCAGAATAGGCTGCCCTTGGTCGAGGGCCACCTGGAGGTAGTCTTTCAGGCAGGCCAGCCAGCGCAACTTGTAGGCGTACTTGTCAGATCCCACCGCCTCGCCATTGGGCACGTAGAGGTTGAGGATGCGGATGCCGCGGTAGAGGCCGCCGATAAGCCGCTTTTGCGCATCCAGCTCTGCGGCTGCTGGCAGCAGGGCAGCAAAGCCCCGCTCCACCTTTTCCGGCACCTCCCGGCTGACGAGGGCAACGCCGTTGTAGGCTTTCTGCCCGTACACCTCCACATGGAAGCCCCGCTCCTCAAAGGGGGCACGGGGAAACTCCGCATCCACCACCTTGGTCTCCTGCAGGCAGAGCACATCCAGGGATCCCTGCTTGTCCAGCCAGGCCAAAACCTGGGGCAGGCGGCTGCGGATGGAGTTGACATTCCAGGTGGCTACTTGCATCCCAGAAGGTTCTCTCAAGCCACAAGCTTAGCTAGGCCCAGGGGGCGGATTCCTTGCGGCGAAACCTCGACCCGGTAGGGCAGCACCTCAACTCCCGCCTGCAGGGCCTGGTGAAACAGACGGGCATAGCGGGGATCCCGTTCTGCTCCGGGGGCAAACTCGGTGCAATCGGCGCGGTTAATCCAATACAGCAGCAGAGCCCGCTGACCCTGTCGGCGGATCTCCATCAAGTCTTCCAGGTGTTTTTGACCGCGAGTCGTCACGGTATCGGGAAAAAGGGCACAGGATCCAACAGCCCAGGTTGTATTTTTAACCTCCAGGTAGGCACAGCCGCCCGGCCCCTCCAAAAGAAAGTCCATCCTGCTTTTGCCCCAGACCGCTTCCCGCCGCCAGCGGGAAAACTGAGCCAGTTGAGGAAACCAGCCCTGCTGCAGCCCCCATTCCACTAGGCGATTGGGTAGGCCAGTGTTGATCCCTACCCACACCTCCCCCACTTGGATCATCTCCCAGGTGTAGGCCAGCTTGCGCCTGGGATCGGGGTGATAGGAGAGGCAAACGGGTGCCCCCACCTGGCAAACTCCCGTCATCGGGCCGGTGTTGGGGCAGTGGGCAGTTACCTGTTGCCCATTTTCCAGCTCCACCTCGGCAAAGAAGCGCTTGCAGCGGCCGCGCAACACGCCTTTGAGTAGGGGAATGGGGAAACGATAGGGTGGCGGGCCCTCCTGCCCAGGCATCTGCAAGTGCCCTCCAGCTAAGTATTTTTTCTTTAGGATTTTGGAAGTCTTCCAGGGGGGAGCGATCTTCTACGCTAGGGTAATGGCGTAAGCTAGGGCTCTCATGGGCCGATGCCTTGCTCCCCTGATTTTAATATCCTACCTTTTCTATCCCTTGGCCAAAACTTGGAGAAGAAAACTCGAATGTTGCGTCTTGACCCTGACCCTGGCTTTCAGCTTCCGGAGCCTTTTCAGGACAACCGCGGGCGCGTAGCCATCTTCATTGACGGGGCCAACCTCTTCTACGCTGCCCTGCAGATGGGCATTGAGATTGACTACACCCGCCTCCTGAAGACGCTCACCGGCCGTTCTCCCCTTCTGCGCTCCTTTTTCTACACCGGCGTCGACCGCAACAACGAAAAGCAGCAGGGGTTTTTGCTCTGGATGCGCCGCAATGGCTTCCGTGTGGTTACCAAAGAGCTGACCCAACTCCCCGATGGATCCAAGCGGGCCAACCTAGATGTGGAGATTGCCGTGGACATGTTGTCGCTGGTGCGCTGGTATGAGACAGCGGTGCTGGTAAGCGGCGACGGGGACTTGGCCTATGCTGTCAATGCTGTCAGCTACCAGGGAGCACGGGTAGAGGTGGTTAGCCTGCGCTCTATGACCAGCGATCAGCTCATCAACTTGGCGGATCGCTACATCGACCTGGAATCCATCAAGGACTACATCAAGAAAACCAACCGTTCTTCCTATCTCTACCGAGGGGGAGTTAGCAACGACGAAGAGGACGAGGGCTAGAGCCCTAGGAGGCCCACCACTCCCCAGCCCTCCTGCCATTCTAGGCAAATGCCCACCTGGCTTCCTAGCCCCTCTGCTGGGAAGCTAGGTGTTTTCCGTATGGGTTACTCACCTCCTAGCCCCCCCTGCCCATTCAGAAATTACAATGGGGCATCTAGCTCATTAGTGTTCCAGGATCTCTCTTTCCATGAGCTACTTGGTTATTGACACCGAGGGCAACCCTAACCTTGAAGAGATTGCCATTGTCGACAGCAGCGGTAAGCTTGTTTACCACGCCCATACCCAGGAATACTCGCCTGGCCACCCCCAGCCCAAGCCTTTAGCCCAGATTGTTGCGGACCTACGGCGTTTGGCCCAAGGTAAAACCCTCGTTTTCCACCACGCAGAGCACGACCTAAAAATCCTTAAACAAGCCTTTGAGCAAGCTAACCAAGAGTGGCTTTCTAACCCCGTTTTTTGCACTTGGCTAGCTGCCAAGGAATGTTTCCCCAACCTCCCCAGCTACAGTCTAGAGTATCTTAGCAAACATCTTAGTATCCAACTGGAGAGCGGCTATTTCAACTCCAAACTGGCCCACGACGCCAGCTACGATGCTCTTTTTACCTATCACCTCTATCGCCACCTCACCCACGCTCAGCTCAAAGCTCAGAATATTCCCAACCCCTTTGCCAGCAGTAGAGTTGACAATCCCTTTCAGAGTTATCCCGACGAGGCTACCATCTATCAGTCTCAGTACCAGCAACTCACAGCCGTTCTCCAGGACATTCAACGGGATCCCAACCACCAGAGCCGGGGCGTTGTCCTACTGGGGGAACCTGGATCCGGCAAGACTCACCTAATCATGCGGGTGGCCCAAAACCTGCTGCGCCACAACCGTCTCCTGTTTATTCCTCAGCCCACCCATCCCGACAACATCTATCACCACATCTACAGCCACACCCTGGAATCCCTGCGAGAACAAGTTGATGCTCGTCACCATACTCAGCTTGATTATCTCGTTGCCAAAAGCTTTGTGGAAATCTTGAAAACTTCCCCCCAAACTTCAAAAAATGAGAAGCTTCTCTCTATTCTCACTGCGGATCCCCTTAATCTCTTTCATTGCCTAGGAGCAGAAGGCAGCGAGCGTCGTCAGCAATGGCAAGCCATTGAAAAACTGGTTCTGCGCTGGTGGGCAGAGCAAAACTTCCTTACCGGTTCCACCGAAAACATTCTCAAGGGCATCATCAAATACTGCAGCTACAGGGATCCCAACCGCCGTCACCAGATCATCCGCTGGCTCAGCGGTACCGACCTGGATCCTGAAGAAACCAACTTGATTGGGTTGCCCCCTTGGAGTGCAGATCTGGATCGCAACACCTTTGCCCTAGAAGGGATGAAAGTCATCGGCAGGCTTTCGCTGCTCGACCAGCCCCTGATCATTGTCTTCGACCAATTGGAGGCTCTGGGCCGAGAGGAAAATCGAGATATCCTTCTCAACTTTGGCGATGCTCTAAAAGAGCTTTTTACCCGTATTCCCAACAGTCTGTTTGTCCTTAATTTGTTTCCTGATCGTTGGCAACATTTCCAAACCCAATTTGACCGGGCTACCGTCGATCGCCTCTCCCAAACCGTCCTCTCCCTAGATCTCCCCTCTCTTCCCCAGCTTCAAGCCCTTCTCCAGAGCCGCCTGCCTTCAGGGATCCACCTCCAAGCTCTCTTTACCGCCGATGACCTGAGCGATATTCTTGGCCAACCCTCCATTCGGGCCATTCTCAATCGGGCCTCAGCCTACTATCGCCACTACATCAACGGGATCCCTCTCCCTCCCCAGGTGCAAGTTGTACCCACTGCCAGCAATCTAGCCGCCCGTGTCCAGCGGCTCGAAACTGAGCTGCAAACCCTCAAACAACTGCTCATCCCCCTTCTGCCTGCCCAGAGTCTTGTTGCTGTAGCTCCGCCTCTCCAGCCACCCAGCCTCTCTGAGGATCTTGCCGAAGTCTTGGAACCCTACCTCCGTGATACCGAGGCCCAGCTTCGTGCCAGCTATCCCCAAGAGGCGATTATGGACAGCACAGCTGATATCGGCAAATTGCGCACCATCGTCAATGCCCTGCAAGGGATCCATCCTGTCCCCATGAGCACCCTGAAGCTGGGCAAACGCAAACTTCCAGATCACCTCTATTTCTCCGCCCAGAAGCGGGTGATCGCCTTTATCCAAGTGGGTCCCAGCAGCATGTATGGACAGCTCAATAACTTCAACCAATTGGTGATTGCTCACCCTGAGCTTCAGTTTCTTTTGCTGCGGGATGCCCGCCTCAAGCCTCCTTCCAAAACGGCTACCGCCACCCAAGCGGCCTTGGCTGCCCTCAACAACAGCCCTAATGGCAAGTATGAGCTGCTCACCAAAGAGGATCGCATTCACCTGGAGCTGATGTACAGAATGATCACCGACATCCAAAACCGCGACTTGGAGCTAGACCTGACCTCAGCCGTTCGGTACTATCTTGAGCATAGGGATCCCCCCCTTATCGCCTGGATCCTAGGCTGTGCCTAAGCCTTCCCTGAACTCTCTCCCATTCAGTCGAGGGCTTAGTGGAACTTCGAGGTGGAAGGGATTGCTTGCAGCAGGTAAACGGGGTTAAGGGGGGAAAAGCGAGTGCCCTCAGCCAAGGCCGTGGAGCGGGAGATCTGGACATGTTCCACTCGCACCTGCCAGCCCTGTGAGCGCAGCCACTGCAGGGTTTCGCTGCAGGTTTCTAGGGTGGCGAAGTTGGCCACCAGGATCCCTCCAGGCCGTAGGCGGGGCGCCACTGTGGGCAGGAGCTGGGGGATCCCCTTTCCACCTCCTCCCAGCAACACCCGATCCGGATCCGGCAGGTCAGCCAGCACCTGAGGCGCTGCCCCTGGGATTGCCTGCAGGTTTTCCAGACCAAAGCGTTGGCGGTTGCGCTGGATGAGACAAATGCCCATGGCGTTGCGCTCGATGGCATAGACCTGGAGCTGGGAAGAGAGGCGGGCGATCTCCACAGCCACTGAGCCTGTGCCAGCCCCGATATCCCACACCACCCCCTGTCGCGGCAATTGCAAGGCTCCCAGGGTGAGGAGGCGGATGGGCTGCTTGGTGATTAGGCCGGGCTGGTCGGGAAAGGTGTGGAACTGGTCGTCCGGGATCCCAACCAAAGGCCAGCGGCTGGGATCCGGTTCCGGCTCAACGCGCCGCAGCACCACCAGGTTAGGGCTGGGGAAGGCAGAGTTCTCCCCTTCCTGTAGGGGCACGATCTGCTCCTGGAGGGATCCCAGTTGGCTGCATACCCAGGCCTGGTAGCGCACTGGCAGCCGCAGGTCGGCAATGAACTGGGCCAAGCTGGCTGGTGTGTGCTCTGGATCGGTGAGCACTACAACTACAGGGGATCCCTGTTTGAGAACGGGTTCCAACTGCTCCATTCCCCGCCCATGCAGGCTGAGGATAGTGGCCTCCTGCCAGGGGATCTGTAGGCGGTTGAGGGCCAACTGTACCGAGCTCACCTGGGGATAAAAAGCCAACTGCTCCCTCGGGAAATACTGGGTCAGCAGGCGCCCAATCCCAAAAAACAGCGGATCCCCGCTGGCCAACAAGACCAGAGATCCCTGCGCTAGCTCCTGCTGCAGAAGCGGGATCCAACTTTCCACTGACCCGGTCAGCGGGATCTTGCGGGCTGGATGGTCAGCAAAGTGCTGGAGTAGGCTAGGAGGCCCGGCCAGGACTTTGGCCTGCGAAAGGGGTGGGATCCCCCAGGAAGCCACCGAGCCATCTCCGGCTACCCCTACAACTGCAAGCTGAGGCAACTGGCTCGCCATCTAGCGTTCGACAGGCGGGTGTACTGGCGTATGGGGTTTCCTGCATTTCTATCGCGGCGAGATTCCTGGATGGCCTTCCCAGCTCGTCCCCAATTCTAGCCCCGGCGGGCAGCCAGCAGCAGGGCATTGACAATGGCGGCAGCCACTGGGGATCCCCCTTTACGGCCCTCCACCCGAATCTGGGGAACCTCTGTCTGGGCCAAGGCTTGTTTTGCCTCTTCTACTGCCACAAAGCCCACCGGCACCCCAATCACCAGGCTGGGCCGGACCCGCTGTGCCCGAATCTCTTCCACCAGCGCCAGCAGGGCTGTGGGCGCGTTGCCGACGACAAAGATTGCCTCTGGGTAGCAGCGGGCCACCTTGATCATCCCTTGAGCGGTGCGGGTTTGCCCCACCTCGAGGGGCTCTTCCACCCAGTCCAAGGCGCAGTGGAGCGGAATCCCCTGGGCCTGCAGACCAGCTTGGATCCCGGCGGCTACCATCCTCACATCCACCACCACTGGTCGTTTTTGCCGCAGGGCCGCTAGCCCCGCCTCAACCGCCGTGGGGCTGAACACAAAGCGATCCCGGAGCTCGAAGTCAGCAGTGGCGTGGATAGCGCGGCGCACGATCTCATAGGGGATCCCCTGCCAGGGGTGGGGGCCGATCTCTTGGTCAATCTGGCGAAAGCTGGCTGCTGTAATCAGGTCTATCCAGGCCGTCTCGTCGGTTTTCTCGCTCATCGAATCTGCAAGTAGAGCTCAAGCGAAGACTACTGGCGGGCGGAAGCTGGGCGGAGCCTCTAGTCCCCAAAACGCCCCGTTAGTCCACTCTAGACGCTCCGAAGAAGCGGCCATGATTGGTCTATTCTGATGGAGGTGGCTTGTTCGCTCCTTCCTTGCACACACCCAACTCCCTTTCTATTCCCTCCGCGCCGGGATCCCTACCTTCCCCGTCCCAGGCAGTCGACAGCAGAGATCCCCTCTCGGGCCTGCCTCGCTACGGCCACTCTCAAACCTGGCTTTGGCGCGGCTGGCCGGTTCACTTCACCTACACTCCTAGTCGCGCCCAAACTCCTGCAGGCCAGGTAAACTTGGTGGCGGCGCCGGCTCTTTTAATCCACGGCTTTGGCGCCTCCGTCGGCCACTGGCGCCACAACATCGTCCCTCTAGGATCCCAGCGCCCTGTCTACGCCCTTGACTTGCTGGGATTTGGCAAGAGCGCCAAGCCGGAGATCGCCTACAGCGTCGATCTCTGGGTGGAGCAGGTGTGCGAGTTTTGGCGCGTCCACATCCGCCAGCCTATGATCCTGGTTGGCCACTCCCTTGGCGGGTTGGTGGGGGTGATTGCGGCTGCCCGCTATCCCCAGATGGTGAGGGGCCTATGCTTGATTAGCTGCGCCGACGGGCCCCATCCAGAAGAACTGCCCCCTCCCTGGGATGCCCTAGTGCGAGCTTTCTGCGAGGGGATCCTGGCGCTGCTGGGCCCTCACCTCTTCAATTGGCTGCGACAGACTAAGGTGCTGCGGGCTTGGATCAAGAACGTCTACAAGCGCGATGAGCAAGTGGACGATGAGCTGGTGCGGATCTTCCAAACGCCAGCTTTTGACCCAGGAGCAGCCCACGTGTTCTTGGACAGCCTCAGGGCCATCCTCTGCCGCCCCTTCGATAGCCCCAAGCGGCTGCTGCCCACCCTCAAAATGCCCATTCTCCTCCTCTGGGGTCAAGAGGATCCGGCGGTACCCAGCTTTTTGGCGGATCAGTTCAAGCGCTGGCAGCCAGCTCTTACGTTGGTGAAGCTACCGGGGGTGGGTCACTGCGCCCACGACGAGCTGCCTCACTGGGTCAACACCCTCATCGGCGAGTGGGCCGCCAGCCTGGAGACATGTACCAGACTGCCGCGCCGTCCGGCCAGGGATCCCTTCCTGGCCTAGCTAGATCACTGGGGGAGGATGTCAATCTTGCTGCTCGATGGGCAGCTGCAGAACTATCCTCCTAAAGTGGGATGGCAAGAAGTATGTCAGGATGGAAGAGTGCAGCTTTGTAGCCTAGAGGAGGCCGCTTTTGGAGCAGCAAGATGGCAGTTTACGAGGGGAATTTTACGCAGACAGGCGATCTGCGTCTAGCTATCGTCATCAGTCGGTTTAACGATTTGATTGTGGGCAAGTTGCTGGAGGGGTGCCAGGATGCTCTGAGGCGGCATGGCCTGGATGTCAGCCCCGAGAGTCGCCAGGTGGACTACTACTGGGTGCCTGGCAGCTTTGAGGTGCCGCTGGTGGCCCACCAACTGGCCCAGTCCCGCCGCTACGATGCCATCATCTGCCTGGGGGCGGTGATCCGAGGGCAGACCCCCCACTTTGACTATGTGTCGGCAGAGGTGGCCAAGGGGATCGCGGCAGCAGGCTTTCGCACTGGCGTGCCGGTCATTTTCGGGATCCTCACGGCGGACACCCTGCAGCAGGCGCTGGAGCGAGCCGGGATCAAAAACAACAAAGGCTGGGAGTACGCCATGAGCGCCCTGGAGATGGCTACGCTCATGCGGCAAGTGGCTCCCCTTCTCCAAGAAAGTAGAAACGGCGCTGGCCCTCGTCCCCCCTTGCCTGGGGCAGCAGAAGCCCTGCAAGCAGGGGCAAGCTGGGAGAGTGCTGCCTACTGACGGCGGGTAAGCCGCGTCAGCACCTCGTTAGAGCGCTGCACGAAAGCCCGCGCCGCTGCCGGGTCGAAGCTTTTCTGGGTAATCAGCGCCAGGTCATAGATGTGGTTGCAGATAAGATTGACCAGCTCCGGATCCCGGCCCTCCTCGGCTAAAGCTTGCAGGTTCTGAATGAGGGGATGGGCAGTGTTGACCACTAAGGTGTGTTCTTCCAAAAACTCCATCGGCTTCTGTTGCAGGATGGCATTGAGCTCCTGCAAGCGCCGCAGGGTTTCCGGCAGCAGGATCATGGCCGGCACAGACTCGGACTTAAGGGCCTCAGCCTTGATCTGCAGCTTTTCTTTCCCCAGCGCCTGACGGAAAAGATCTACTAGCTTTTCACTACGGGTTTTCTGAGTTAGGGGGTCGACAAGCTCAGCAGCTTTGTCTTTGTTGATCAGGGCTTCATCCAACTCCGAGTCCACCCGCTTAAATTGGATCCCCTCTTCGCGATACTCTCGCTCCAGGAAGCTGCTGAAATGGCTGTCGATCCAGCTATCTAGCATGATGACCTCTAGGCCCTGGGAGCGGTGCAGGTCAATGTAGGCGCTCTGGGCTGCCTCGTCCGTGGCGTAGTAAACCCGCTTGTTCTGTTTCTCTCGCGTGCGCTCTAGGTATTCCTTGAGGGTCACGTACTCGGGTTTGTCGGCAGGAGATCCGGCCACTCGGAAGATGAGAATGTCCTTAATCTGGGCAAAGAATTTGTCGCTATTCATTGCCCCAAATTTCATAAATAGACTGATATCGGGCCAGACCCTGACGTACTTTTCGTAGTCTTCTCGGTAGAGCTCGTTGAGGCGATCCGCCACCTTTTTGGCTATGTGATCCCCAATGCGCCTGACAGTGCGGTTGTTCTGCAAAAAACTGCGGGAGACGTTGAGAGGAATATCGGGACTGTCGATGGCGCCGCGAAGGGGCAGGAGGAACTTAGGGATAACTTCCTCGCAGTTATCCTGCACAAAAACTTGGTTGCAAAACAGTTTAACTTGGCCCTTGGTGGGATCGATGTCCGGGCGCAGCTTGGGGAAGTAAAGGATCCCTTGCACAATGAAGGGGTAGTCCGTGTTGATGTGAACCCAGAAGTGGGGATCTTCCTGGAAGGGATACAGGTAGCGGTAAAACTCCAGGTAGTCCTCGTCTTTGAGCTCTGAGGGAGAAATCTTCCAGAGGGGCTTTTGCCGGTTGATAACCTCTCCATTGAGCTTGATGGGAACGGGAATAAAATCGCAGTACTTGCGCACCAATTCGCGGATGCGACTTGGATCCAGGTACTCCTCGCTATCGGGGGTTAGGTACAGCGTGACGGTGGTGCCGATAGCAGAGCGCTGGGAATCCGAGAGGGTAAAATTGGGGCTGCCGTCACAGGACCATTTCACAGGGGTGCTGCCGGGCTGGTAGGAAAGGGTGTCGATCTCCACCCGCTGCGCCACCATAAAGGAAGAATAAAAACCTAGGCCAAAGTGGCCGATGATCACCTGGTCAGCACCCTTGTCTTTGTACTTTTGAATAAACTCTTCAGCGCTGGAAAAGGCCACTTGGTTGATATATTTTTTCACCTCTTCGGCAGTCATGCCGATGCCAGTGTCGCTTACGGAGAGAGTCTTTGCCTCTTTGTTAAGCGCAATAACAATCTCTGGTTCTGGAGGCTCCGTCACTTCGCCGGCCAGCTTGGCCATTTTCAGCTTGGCAATAGCATCAGCAGCGTTGGAGATCAGCTCCCGCAAAAAGATCTCGCGATCCGAGTAGAGAAACTGCTTGATGATGGGAAAAATATTTTCCGTGTGGACAGTGATGGCTCCTTGTTCCAAGACGGCCATAGGCAGCTTGTCACTCGAACCAGCTTAGTTCCAATTTACCAAGAAGACTGAGCCTCAAGCCTTGCCCACTACTATGCATGACCTTCGTAGGCCCCAGTAGAGCGGCCTTGTGCTCTGCCGTTTAGGGCAGCAGGGCAATAAATCTGCACTCAAACCAGCTGGCCCTAGAGGCTCTGAGCTTGGTTCCTACCGAGGGTAAGCTGCTCCACCCAATCTTGACCTAGGCGAATGGTGACGTCGGAGTTGAGAACTCCCGTGGACTCCACCCGCAGCTCCCCTAGCCCAATGGCAGCGCGAACCTGCTTAGCCCCCTCCCGATCCCCACTTTGGGCAAGGATCTCGGTGCGCGGCAACACCTGGGGGCTATCCTCGACGGCAAAAGCTTGGGCATAGCCCTGTCTAACCAGTTCTTGCACCATGCGGCGGGCCATCCCCGGCTTGCCGGTAGCGTTTTGCACGGCTATGCGCAGGTGTTGCGGCGGGATGGGGGTCACTTCCGCCTCTAGGCCAAAATGGGCGGCGGCCACACGGCGGATCCCGGCCAGATCCGGCAGCCAGTAGCTGGTGGCAAATTCTCCCGCCTGGCTGAAGCGGCCCGGCAACAGCACCAGATCCATGCGATCCCTGCCGTAGGTGAGAAGGAATTTGGCCAAGCTCAAGACTTCTTCCCAGGTGAGGTTGGTATCCAAGTGGGTGCGGACAACCTGCAAAACCTTTGGGATGCGCAGCCAGACGGCGGGGGAGAGCAGTTCCCGGCTGAGGGCCCGCAGCAGCTCCTGTTGCCGTTGCACCCGGCCAATATCTCCTAACCCCAGCTGGTCGTGGCGAAAGCGGGCAAAGTGGTGGGCCTGTTTGCCGTTGAGGCGGTGCCAGCCGGGTTGTAGGGTAATGAACAACTGCTGCGTACGATCCACGTAGTGCATGGGCTCCGGCACGTAGACCTCTACGCCACCCACCGCGTCAATCAGCGCTTCCAGGGCTTCGGTATTGAGGCGGACGTAGCGGTCAATCGGGATCCCGCCCAGCAACTGGCTTACCACCTGAGCTGTTAGGGCGGGGCCTCCCACCACGTTGGCGGCGTTGATCTTGGCCACGCCGAAGCCGGGCAGGCGCACACGGGTGTCGCGGGGGATCGACAACACGGTAATCCGCCGCGCCTGGGGGTCAAAGCGGGCCAGAAGAATGGTATCAGAGCGGGTGTTGAAGCGGTCCTGATCCCCTGTTCCCGAGAGGGCGGGATCTGGCCTGTCGAGGCCCAGAATGAGGATGTGCAAGGAGCGATCTAGAGCAGCAGCGCGCAGGGCATTCGGTCGAAAGGCTGCCTGTTCCTCAGCACTTAGGGAAGGGGGAAGGATCGGGCGGGGCAGTATGGCCGCCAGGAAGGCCCCAGCAGAGCCGGACAAAATAGCCGTAAAGCCCAGCAACAGCCAGGGGATCCCTTGGCAAATAGCCTGTTGTCGAGCGGCGCGAACAGGGCCGGGGCGGGGTGGGTAGTGAAAGGAAGACATTAGCTCGAGCCGGGCCTTGGGAACACGTCTAAAGGAAGTACTGTCTAGGTGGTGTTGCCAACCATGCCAGCTCAAGGCCATGTTACCCCATTCGCAACCTCTCGAGCTGTCTAGGTCTCAAGAGGGTGGAAGGGTAAGATTGCGGCAGCCGCTGCTGGAGCTGGAAAAGCCGGAGATCCACCTGTGGCTACAGGCAGTGCCCCCTCTGGAGGTGTTGCTTCCTCGGCTTGAGCTGCTCTCCCTCGAGGAACGGCAGCGGGCGGGGCAATTGCAACTGGTGGAGGATCGGCGCCGTTTTCTGGCTGGCCGCTTGTTGCTGCGAACTTTGCTTAGCCACTATAGCGGCATTCCGCCTCAAGCCATCTCCCTCGACCGCACGGTTACCGGCAAGCCCTACTGGCGGGATCCACCTCTGCCGCTGCAGTTTAACCTCAGCCACTCCCACCAGTGGATCCTGGTTGGCTTGGCGCTGCACCGTCGAATTGGCGTGGACTTGGAGCGGATCCGACCTGTGCCCCGCTGGCAGCGCATTGCCCGCCGCTACTTTTCTGCTGCCGAGCAAGCTTACCTCCTAGCCTGCCCACCGCCAGAGCGAGATGCGGTTTTTTTGCAGATGTGGACCCAAAGAGAGGCTCTCCTAAAAGCCGTGGGTGTGGGCCTAGCCGGTGCCAGAAGGTTGGCCAGGGATCCCGGCTGGCTAACCTTGCCTCTGGGGGTTGCCGATGGCTACGTTGCAGCGGTAGCGGTGGAATGGGAGAGGGGAACAGCCGAAGAGGCGCCCCCAACTGTGCGGCTTGGCCAAGTACCCCCTGGCTAAAGTTGGGGGTTGCCTGCCCCGTTTTTCGTGAATTGCTATCTTAGGTTTCCAGGCGGAGTTTCCCTGTTGGGTATGCTGCGTGGGCTGCGCTATCTCCTGCTAGTGAGCTTTTGTCTGTGGATGTTGAGCAGCGGGATCTCCTGGCCGGCGTGGGGACGGGATCTGTCGCGGCAAACGCCCCAGGACAAGGCAGTCGAGCTGGGCACGGTTGACAACCAGTTGGTATTTGCGCCTAAGGAGCTCTTTTTTCGCAATGGCAACCTCTACCGATTGCGCTTGAGCAACCCCAGCCAATTGAAGCACTACTTCAGCGCCAAGGACTTTGCCGATGCTGTTTGGACACGCAAACTGGAAGTGGCTGGCGTGGAAATTAAAGGCCAGGTCCGAGAAATTGAGCTCAAGCCGGGCGCGTCGGTGGAGTGGCAGTTTATCCCCCTCAAATCTGGGGTCTACTCTCTGGCTTGCACCATCCCTGGTCACGCAGAAGCCGGCATGATTGGCCAGATCACCATTGGCGACTAGGCGGCTCCCTGGGCTGGCCGGTTAAAGGAGAGAAAGACGTTGCCGAGCAAATGATGAACCATCCTCTCCTGCCTAGGGTGCGACGCTGGATGCAACAACCGCAGGCGGCGTCTGCTCGCAAAGCCCAGCCCTCTCTTTCTGAGCAGCTCCCCTTCACAGCTGTCCACGGGATCCGCTGCTACAACGAGCCACAGTTGACGGTTGGCAGCCGCTCGCCGCAGACGTTTATCGCCCCTGCAGTGGAGGCGGTTGGCAAGAGGCCGGCCCCTTGCCCTACGTTTCGGTTCAGTTGCTCTCTCTGCCCACCCAGCTCTACCTGCGCCAACTACCGCCCACAGATAGCAACGGGCCAGAGGGCCCTCTGCAACCCCTTGGCGGCTTAGCCATGGCGCAGCTCCTCCTCGACTGGCAGGCCAAACAAACGCTCATCGAGGCTTGCGAGAGCCCAACTCTGCCGCGGCCTAGATCCCGCTCCCTTCGACGGGATCTTCCTAGGCAAGCTGGGCAGGTGGAGAACTGTCTAGCTCTGGGGGTTATCCCCCGATAGGATAGGGGATTAGCACTTTGGTGGCGCGGGGCGGTGTTTCCGCGCTCCTGCTTAGGATTCTCCTCGATGTTTTTTGGATGGCCTGCTGAATGCCTCAGGGAACTCTTACTTCGTCCGACCATCCCCAAGCTTCGACAGTCCCTATTCAAATCCCGCCGCTCTCTCAGCCCACCTCTGTCCAGCTTTCGCTGGTTGTTCCCACCTACAACGAGGCCTCCAGCATCTGCAGCCTGATCCGGCAGTTGTGTGCCCATCTGGACAAAATCCTACCTGGGGCCTACGAGCTGATCGTGGTGGATGACAATAGCCCCGATTACACCGCCAAAGTGGCCCAGGAACTGCAAGAGGAATTTCCCCAACTGCAGGTTATCTGCCGAGACCACGAACGGGGGCTGGCCACGGCGGTGTTGCGGGGATGGCAAGCGGCCCGCGGCGAGGTCCTGGGGGTGATGGATGGGGACTTGCAGCACCCGCCGGAGATTGTTCTCAAGCTGTGGCCTGCCATCCAAGAGGGAGTAGACCTGGTGGTGGGCAGCCGCTACGCGGAGTCGGGGGGAGTGAGCCACTGGAACCTGGGCCGGCGCCTCGTCTCCCGGGGGGCCCAGTGGATTGGGCTGATGCTACTTCCTGGGGTTTTTAGGCGGGTGTCGGATCCTCTCAGCGGGTTGTTTCTAGTTAGACGCCAGGCTATTGCCGGGATCCCGCTCAGTCCCAAAGGCTACAAGCTGCTAGTTGAGGTGCTGGCGCGGGGCCGGGTGAAGACCATTGCTGAAGTTGGCTACATCTTTCAGGAGCGCCAAAACGGCGAGAGCAAAATCCAACTGCAAACCTGCCTCCAGTATCTCCACCACCTCATTGCGCTGCGCTTTTCGCTAGGTCAAGTGGGATCCTTTTTGCGCTTCAGCATGGTTGGACTGTCCGGCACGTTTGTGGATATGACATTGCTGTATCTGTTCCACGATCCCCGCAACTTAGGGTGGGATCTGGCTATCAGCAAACTTATCGCCTCTGAGGTGGCCATCCTCAATAACTTCCTCTGGAACGACCTGTGGACCTTTCGCCATGTCACTCGGCTACAGCCAGGCCTCTGGAATCGTCTGCAGCGACTGGTCAAGTTTAATGTCATTTGCTTGATTGGCCTGCTGCTCAACTCTTTGTTGTTGATCTTGCTAAGCGAGCGCCTGGGCATTCACTATTTGCTCGCTAACTTGATCGCAATTGGTATTGTTGTATTTTGGAACTTTTATCTCAACGCTAAACTGAGCTGGCGGGTGGCAGCACCAAGGTCAGATGCCCATGGCAGCCAGTCCTGATCCCAGCCTTTTCCTATGGGGAATTGGGGCGGATCCCTTCTAGGGCAATGATCTCCTGGATCACCGAGCGAACCACGGGAGCTGCTGTCGTCGATCCAAAGGCATCTTCCCCCTTTGGCTCGTCGATCACAGCCAAAATCACATACTGAGGACGAAGGGCTGGGAAATAGGCCACAAAACTGGTGATGCGCTTGCCGGGCAAGTAGCCCCCCTGCGGCCCGACTTTCTGCGCTGTGCCCGTTTTACCGCCGATCTCATACCCCTCGACCTTGGCCGACTGCCCAGTGCCAAAGTCCACCACATCCCGCATCTGGATGCGCACTGCCAGCGTGGCCTCTTCCGAGAGCACCCGCACTGGCGCTGGCCGGGGGGGGCCCCAAACCAGGGTGTCGGTATCCCTCTCCACTAGGCCGCGCACCACATGGGGCCGCACCTTTAACCCGCCGTTGGCGATGATGCAGTGCAAGGCGGCTAACTGCAGAGGAGTGAGAGCCAATCCCTGGCCAAAGGCGACGGTAGCCCGCTCCACTGGCACGGTTACAAATTGCCGCAGGGGCTTCAGGCGGCTGGGCGGCTCGAAGGGCAGATCGACACCGCTGCGGTCGTTCAATCCCAGCCGTAGGAGGGCATGGTGGTACTGGCGGGGATCCAGCTTTTGCATCAGGTGCACCATACCCACGTTGCTGGACAGGCGCAGAATCTCGGTAACGCTTAGCCAGCCATGGGCACCCCGCTGGCGGTAGTCGTGGTTTTGGATGGGCCAGCGGCCAATCCAGATCCGCCCTGCGTCGTAAACCCGCTCGCTGGCGGTGAAGGCCCCGGCATCGAGCCCAATGGCGATGTTGATAGGCTTGAAGGTGGATCCCGGCTCGTACAAGTCTGTAACGGCCCAGTTGCGAAAAAGGGCAGGGTCGTACTCGAAGTAGCGGTTGGGATCGTAGGTGGGCTCGCTCACCAAGGCGAGGATCTCGCCAGTGTGGGGCTGCAAAACAATCACCGTGCCCCGCAGCGCCTGAAACCGTTCCATCTGGGCTTTCAAAGCAGCGCGGGCAGCCCGCTGCAGGCGCATGTCTAAGGTCAGTTGCAGCACCGTCTCGCCGGATTGCAGCAGCCTTTCCGGCACCTCGGCAGCCAACAACTGGCCGTAGCCATCTCGGGGAATGGTAACTGGCTGAACTGTCCGCTCCAGCAGTGCCTGTTGAGAATATTCCACTCCTGCCTGGCCGCGGTGGTCTAAATCCACATAGCCCACCACCTCGGCAGCCATCTCCTTTTGGGGATAAACCCGCTGCCGCTCGCTCACCAGCTCCAGGCCGTCCAGGTACAGAGCCTGAATTTGCTCCGCCACTTCTGGCGCCAGCCAGCGCTCCAGCCGCACCGCATGGTTAGCCGACAACTGCTGGGTCAATTGCTCAACTGGCCGCCGCAGCAGAGGGGCTAGAGCCGTGGCAATCTCCTGCGGAGTGCGCCTGCCAAAAAGGCGGGGATGGGCCCAAAGGGTATAGGCAGGGCGATCTACGGCCAACAGCTCCGCCTGCTGCCGAGCTACGGAGTGGCGATCCACGATCGAACGGCGAGGGAGGAAGGGTCGGAGGTGGGCCCGCTGCTGAGCCTCGGCCCGCTGCTGTAGGGTTGGCCCTTGGTAGTGTTGCAAGTAAACCAAACGCGCCCCCGCTCCCAAGAAAGCGACGGCCAAAGCCAAGCCCACCGCCGCAAGGCGAAAGTTCAGTTGTCGGGCCGTCGGGATCCGATCCTCCCAAAGCCACGCCAGCTGCCGTTCCTTAGCTCGGTGGCGGCGCCAGCGGGCAAGTTGCCGGCTGCTCTGGCTATTCTGTAAAGGCTGCCGGCCCAAGCCAGTCCTCGACTTGTCTTCCACTGCTGCCTTTGGGTAGATACCACCGTCAGTTTGACGCCCATCTCCTCCTCTGGCCAGCGTTTTACCGGGCGGGTGTCAGGATACCAGAGCAGGGGGCTCTCGTTCGCAACAGGGGTGCGGAGCACCTTTGCTACTTTGTGGCACACTGGGCAGCGTTGCCAACAAATCTAGCGTTGCCAACAAATCTTCTGACTTAACGTGGAGTAGCTGAGCTAGTGGGCCGGCAGCTACCTCTCTTCGGTAGGTATTTTGCCTAAGCTAAGGTTGGCATCAAGAGTAAGGGGCAACTCCCGTCAGCTCGACAGGAAGTGACGTCTGTGGAGACCCCCCTAGCCGGCTGGTAGGTGTAGAGTCTACTACCAGCTACAGGTCGTGGAAGCAGGAAGAAGGCAGAAACGCGGCAAGCAATGCCCTGCCATAAATTTTGTTATCGTTTCGCAGGTCTTTCAGGGCGGCGGAATACCATGCTCAAAGCCTACACCTCTGCTGGCCTGCGCCTTGGGGTTGCCGCTGAGTTGCTGCGGGGGAGCCTGGCCAGTTGGCACCAGGATCGCCTCTTGGCGGTGATGGGCCTGGCCAGCGCAGCGGCGATTTCTGCCTTTACTCGCCCGGCCATCTTGGCCTACAACCGCGCTCGCGAACGGTGGCTCAACCGGGATCTGCTAGGGGCCCTGCAGCAGCTTACCCTGGCGCTGCAACGGGATCCCCGTCTAGCCAACGCCTACCTCCTGCGGGGACAGATCCGCCTCGAACTGGGTCAGCTTGCCCAGGCCCTGGAAGACTTCGACCAGGCTGCCCAGTTGATCCCCCGTCGCTCGGAACCCTGTTTCTACCGCAGCCTCATTTACCAAGCGCGAGGGGATCTGCAGGGGGCAACCGCCGAGTTGACCAAGCTAGTACGGCTGCATCCCAGCCCTACTTACCATCTCCGTCTGGCTGAGCTGTACCTGCAGCAGGGATCCCTACCTTCAGCGCTGGCTCACTTGGATGAGGCAGTTGCGCGGGATCCCACCTGGGCGCTCGCCTATGCCTGCCGTGCTCAGGTGTACGGCTACCTGGGGGAGTGGGAGGCGGCTGTAGCCGACTGGTCCCAGGCCATCCGCTGGGATCCCTGCCCAGCCCATTACTACCGGCGGGGGATCGCCTACGCCTGGGCCGATCGCTACCTCGAAGCGATTGCCGACCTCAGCCGTAGCCTAGAGGCAGAGCCCGGCCAGCCCTGCGCTCTCTACCTCAGGGGCAATCTGCTCTACGAGCTGGGGGAGCTTGGGGCAGCCCTCGACGACTACGACCAGGCCTTTCGCCTGGAGGCCAGCGGCATTCCCCTTGACCTTGCCGACGAGTACGGCCTCTACGCGAGGGGACTGGCCTACCGGAATATGGGAGACCTCAAGACTGCCATTGCCAGCTGGCAAGCCGCCTTGCACCCTGGCCACCAGCGCCACAACCGGGTTCTGCAAGAGCAGGTGCAGCGCGCTTTGCGCCAACTCCAGGATGAGGATGGAGATCCTTAGCACGGCTGAGCTCAATTCGGCAAGGCTCGAGGATCCCTCCTGGCAGCTGTGGAATTGGGGTAGGATTTGTACAAGGCCATCGCCTACTTCCCGCCACTCTCCTCTGCGGTTGCCGTGAGACATACCCTTAGCGCTCTTGTGCAGGATCAGCCCGGCGTCTTAACCCGCATTGCCGGCATGTTTGCCCGGCGGGGCTTCAATATCGACAGCCTCACCGTTGGCCCTACTGAACGGCCTGGGATCTCCCGCATCACCATGGTGGTGCAGGGAGACGAGCACGATGTGGAGCAGCTAACCAAGCAGCTCTACAAGCTCATCGAGGTTCTGAAAGTAACGGATATTACCCACGTCCCCTGTGTAGAACGGGAGCTGATGCTGGTCAAGGTCAATGCCAGCATCGAAACCCGCTCTGCCATCATGGACGTGGCGCAGATGTTCCGGGCCCGCATCGTCGATGTGGCGGAAGAGTCTTTAACTTTGGAAGTCACCGGGGATCCGGGCAAAATGGCCGCCATCATCAAAATGTTGACTAGCTTTGGCATTCGGGAGATCGCCCGCACGGGTCTAGTGGCGCTCACCCGCGAGTCGGGAGTCAATACCGAGTACCTGAAGCAGCACCCCAGCGCTGCTATGGTCTAACGGACTTGGCCAAGCTGCCGGGAAGAGGAGATGCCTAGGGAGAGGGCCACGGCAAAAGCCGCAAGCAACCGTGGCAGGCGTTGTCTACTCAGCCTCCTGGCCCTTGCCCTGGTGGGGCTCCTAGCAGGCTGCGCTCCCCAGCCACCCCAGTCTGTTGTCCAACAGGCCCTGACCTACCAGATTGCTCACCTGTCGGAGCCAGTAGCCTCGCTGGTGGGCAGTGACCGCTTGGCAGCCCATCTGGAAGTGCAGGATGTTCGCATTCGCCGGGATCGCCGGGAGACGGGGCTGCGGGTAGCAACCGGGGAAAAACTAGAGATCCACCACCTCAGCGGCACCTATACCCTGAGGGTGAAGCCACCGGGATCCCGCCGCCCCTACCGCCGCAAAGGCGATCCCTTTCAGCTCACCTTGGCCCGCCAACAAGTCCAATCGGCGGGGTCTCAAGGCCTAACTGAGCGATGGCTGTTGGCCTCTAGCTCCCCCGAGGGCAAGGGGTGGGAAGTCGTCGATTTCTTGCCCCCTGGGCAAGCAGAGGCACCCTCCCCTGCGTCAGCTGCGTCTCCAGCCGGTCAAACGGCGTCGCCTGCTGCCACTCCTGCCGTGCCTCAGAGGGAGCCAAACTAGGTGCCAAGGCGGGCAAAGCGTTGCCGCCACTTCAGCATGGGCCAGAGCGGCTCCCAACGCAGCCAGCCCCGGTTCCGCCAGCCAGCTCGGGGTAACCCTGGCATGGGCAAGAGACCTTCCCACCTCTGGATTCCGACGTCCATTGCCAGAGCCCTGCCGAAAATGGCAGGGTGGAATGGGCGCGCTGCTCGGAGAAGGCCCCATGGAGTTGCTGCTGGCCGGAGATGTTGGGGGCACCAAGACCAGCCTCAGTCTGGTCAAGGCCGAGGATCCCGAGCACAGCCTCTACAGCCGCCGCTACGCCAGCCAAAATTACTCCAGCCTTACCCCCCTGGTGCAGGAGTTTCTGGCCCAAGCTCGGCAGGAGCTGGGGTGGGATCCGCAGCCGGCTGCTGCTTGTTTTGCCGTGGCCGGCCCAGTGGTGGAGGAGAAAAGCGGCGGACAAAGGGCCAAAATCACCAACCTGTCCTGGAGCTTGCACTCAAGCCAGTTGACGGCAGAACTGGGGATCCCGCGCCTGGCCTTGATCAACGACTTCAGCGCCGTAGGCTATGGCGTGCTAGCCCTGCACGATGCGGATCTGGAGACTCTGCAAGCGGGGGAGCGGCAGCCGCGGGCACCCATTGGCGTCATAGGGGCGGGCACGGGGCTGGGGCAGGCCTACCTCACCTGGGGAGAGGGCGGCTACCAGGTCTATCCCAGCGAGGGAGGCCATGTGGATTTTCCCCCGCGCACTCCTCTGGAATGGGAGCTGCTGCAGTATTTGCAACAGCGATACGGGCGTGTCTCCACCGAGCGGGTGGTCTCCGGCCAGGGGATCGTAGCCATCTACCAGTTTTTGCGGGATAGTCGCCGGGCCCAGGGAGAGGAGCAAGGGTTAGCCCAGGTTGCCGCCTGGGAAAGAGGAGCCAGTGGGATTGATCCAGCCGCCCACATTGCCACTGCCGCCCTCGAGGGAGGGGATCCTCTAGCTATGGAGTGTTTGCGGCTGTTTATTAGCCTCTACGGAGCGGCTGTTGGCAATTTTGCCCTGCACCTATTGCCCCGGGGTGGGCTGTTCCTTGCCGGTGGGATTGCCCCCAAGCTCTTGCCCCTGTTGCGCCAGGGGGAGTTTCTAGCGGCATTTTTGGACAAAGGGCGAATGCGGCCGCTGTTGGAACAGCTGTCGGTGCAGGTGGTGCTTAACGAGCAGGTGGGTTTGAGGGGGGCCGCCCGCCATGCTGCCACCTTGCTGTAGTCCTCCTCTTTCGCTGCGGGGGATTAGCTCCCAGCGGCACTGACCCCCTTTTCCGAGGCCAAAAACAGCTGAGCCCGCCAAAAGCAGGCAATGGATTTGCTGTCCAAATCGAGGCCAAAACGAGCTTTCTCTGTAAGTTCAGCCGGGGAAAACTCGACAACAGTAATGTCTTCGTCTTCATCCCTTGCCGGAGGAGAGTCCAGCACTTCCAGATCCCGCGCCAGATAGGCGTACATAATCTCGCTGGAATAGCCGGGGCAGAGATAAAACTGGCCAAGTGAATCCCAGCGGTGGGCCCGCAGGCCGGTTTCCTCCTCCAGCTCGCGGCGAATGGTTTCGTCTGGATGTTCTCCCGGCTCGACCGTACCCGCTGGAAATTCGTAAAGGTAGGAGGCGACGGCAAAGCGATACTGGCGAATGCAGACAAACTTGCCCTCGGCAGTCACTGGCACAGCCACCACGCCCCCGGGGTGGATGAGGTACTCCCGCTCCCCCTCTGTGCCGTTGGGAAAGCGCAGACGCTGGCTGACGAAGGTGTACTTGTGGCCCTGAAAGCGCAGGCGCTCGCGGAGGACTTGCGATGGGATTTGCATGGCCAAGATTTCCCAAGAGTAGAGCCGCTCCTAGCTTAGTGGTTTCCGGCCCTGTTGCCAGGGATCCACTGTGGGATACAGTCGGGGAAAGCAGGGATCCCAACGGGCAAGCCATGATTTACCCTCCCCTGAAAGAGTTTCTTGCCCTCACGGGTCAGGGCAACTTCATCCCGGTGTACCAGGAATGGGTGGCGGATTTGGAAACGCCTGTCTCTGCCTGGTACCGCGTCTGCGCCGGGCAGCCCTACAACTTTCTGCTGGAATCAGTGGAGGGAGGGGAACAGGTGGCCCGCTACAGCTTCCTCGGCTGCGATCCCCAGTGGGTGCTGGAGGTGCGCGGGGATCAGGCTTGGCAAATCCACCGCGATGGGCATCGGGAGCAGCATCGGGGGGATCCCTTTGCCATCTTGGCCCGCTGCCTAGAGCCCTATGAGCCGGTGCACCTGCCGGAGTTGCCCAGCAGCATTGGCGGGCTCTTTGGCTACTGGGGCTATGAGCTCATCCGCTGGATTGAGCCCAAGGTGCCCATCTATCCCCTGCAACCAGAGGACCCTCCCGACGCCATCCTGATGCAGGTGGACAGCATCCTCATCTTCGACCAGGTCAAGCGCAAGATCTGGGTGGTGGCCTTTGCCGACACGCGCCGGCAGCCAGCGGAGCAGGCCTACGCCCAAGCCTGCCAGCGGGTGGAAAAGTTGGTGCAGCAGCTCAGCGCCCCCCTGGCGCTATCCCACCTCAGCCTCAACTGGAAGCCCCACTTGCCGGATCAGATCCCCCCCAGCACGCTCAGCCGCGACGCCTACTGCCAGGCCGTGGAGCGGGCCAAAGAATACATCCGCGCCGGCGAGATCTTTCAGGTTGTGCTCTCGCAGCGCTTCACCACTCCCTTTGCCGGCGATCCCTTCCGGCTTTATCGCTCCCTGCGGCTCATTAACCCCTCTCCCTACATGGCATTTCTGCAGTTTGGCGATCTTTGCCTTGTCGGCTCCAGCCCAGAGGTGATGGTCAAGCTCAGCCGCGTTGGGGAAGAGCGCCTTGCCACCGTTCGTCCCATTGCCGGCACCCGCCCTCGCGGCGCTACCCCTGCCGAAGACCGCCAGTTGGAGCAGGAGCTGTTGGCGGATCCCAAGGAGCGGGCGGAACACGTGATGCTGGTGGACTTGGCCCGCAACGACCTGGGCCGGGTCTGCCGCCTGGGATCCGTGCAGGTGGACGACCTAATGCGGATTGAGCGCTACAGCCATGTGATGCACATTGTCAGCAACGTGGTAGGGCAGTTGGATCCCCGCTACAGCGCCTGGGATCTGCTGCGGGCCACCTTTCCTGCGGGCACGGTTACCGGCGCTCCTAAGATCCGCGCCATGCAGATTATCCACGAACTGGAAGGGTGCCGCCGCGGCCCCTACGCTGGCGCCTACGGCTACTACGACTTTGCCGGCCAACTGAACACCGCCATCACCATCCGCACCCTCCTGGTTCACCGCGGCCAGGTGAGTGTGCAGGCGGGGGCGGGCATTGTGGCCGACTCGGAGCCGGAGCGGGAGTACCAAGAATGTTTGAACAAAGCGCGGGGCATGCTCATGGCTGTAGCCAGTTTGCAGGAAAGCCAGGGTGGCGCAGGGCCGCTTTAGCGCTGCTGTTAAGCGCAAGGGCGAGAAACCCAAGCCAAGTACTCTTCCTTCACCTCCAGCCAGCCACCGCCGGGGTAGTCGGGGCTGCGGCTGCGGCGACCTGCTTTGAGGAGCCGGACCCCGGCTTCCACCTGCTCAAAGGTGGGGTGATGGGGGAGCAGCAAGGACAAGAACTGAAACATGACTTGCCGCTGCAGCGCAAGGGGAGCAGCTCGCAAGGGATCCCGCCGCAACCCCGGCAGGGCCGGCTCATACACCTGCGGCCATAGCTGAGCGGCTTGGGCCACCACCAGTTCATGTTCTGCTTGTAACAAGACGGCGGCCCGGTTCAGAGCTTTTTCCACCTGGGGATTGAGGTGCCGCTTGAGATAGGGTATCACCTCCAGGCGGAGCCGGTTGCGTCCGTGCGCCAAGTCTTGATTGCTGCGATCCGGCCAGACCGGTAGCTGGTACTGCCGGCAAAACTCCTCTGTTTCCCACCGGAAAAGGCCTAGGAGGGGCCGCACCAGCCAGGCCGAGAAGGGATCCCGCTCGTCCAAACGCCGCCGCCAATCCAGACTAGCTAGCCCAGCTGCCCCCGTGCCCCGCAGCAGGTTCCACAAGAACGTCTCCGCGCGGTCACTGGCGGTGTGCCCCGTAACCACTGCCTCGCAATTCCAGGTGCGCGCCCATTTGTCCAGCTGTTGGTAGCGCCAAACCCGAGCCCCCGCCTCATCCCAGCGGATGGGATCGGCAGTTTCAATGGCATGAGGCAGGCCCTGCTGCTGCAGCCACTCTTGCAAGAAGCAAGCACACGCCGTTTCATCCTCCGACCAGCGGTGGTTACAGTGCAGGACAAAGATCTGCCAGTTCCAGCGCCGCTGCAGATCGCGCAGGATCTGGAGCAGACAGAAAGAATCTTGCCCGCCGGAAAGGGCCACCAACAGCCGCTGGCCGGGGCGCAGCAGTTGCCGCTCGCGGATGGCACACTGAACGCGTAGGTGAAGAGGGGAGAGTCTGGCCACGGTGGGCGATTGCTCTTGGGAACTTGCACCTAGACTTCCTAGGCCAGAGCCCGCGTGAGATGGGAGGCCACCGTCTGCACCGCCGCAATGCTCCGCTCGTAGGCCATCCGCGTTGGCCCCAGCACGGTAACCGTCCCCAGCGGCGCCGAGCGACGGCGGTATACTGAGGTGATAACCGTGCAGTGGCGCAGAGACTCCAGCGGATTCTCGCTGCCAATGTAGATGACCACGGGGATGGTGTGGAAGGGATCGCCAGAGGAGGGCGGGGCAGAAGGAGTAGCCTCGCTAGAGATCTGGCAATCTGGGGGGCTGGCAGTATAGAGCCCAATCATCCCCTGCAGTTGCTCGGATCCCGCCTCAATCAACTGGGCCACCGCTTGCACCCGTTGGGTCTGGGAGAACTCTGGCTGTCGCATCAGCTCTGTCATGCCTGCGCTAAACACAGGCCCCAAAGAGGGCCGCAGGTAGCGCTGGACCACTGAGCGCAGCAGTTGCTGCAGCCACTGGCTGTAGGCGCGAAACTCTTCGTCTAGCTTTAGCCAGCTCAGGTCCTGCAGCTCGGCAAAGGTCTTGCCCCGCAGCTTGAGGGTGAGAAAGTTGCTCA
The DNA here is from genome assembly GCF_047462215.1 of Synechococcus sp. O70.1. Lineage (NCBI taxonomy): Bacteria > Bacillati > Cyanobacteriota > Cyanophyceae > Synechococcales > Synechococcaceae > Synechococcus > Synechococcus sp. O70.1. Next base: position 50,567 of record NZ_JANSIT010000001.1, read on the forward strand.
GTAGCTGCAGCTCGTCTTCCAAATCCTCATCCTCATAGCGGCTGTCGGGCCATGCCGGTGGGCTGACCAAGGCTGAATGGGCTTGGTAGGAATCGGTAACCACCACTACCATCACCCGCCCCGGCCCTACCGACAGCAACTGCACGTGGTGAATGGCTACAAGGGGCCCCTGAGGGGGGGTGATGAGGGCAATGCAGCCGCTCACGTGGGCCAAAAGCTGCGCCACCCTCTGGAGAAAACTGTCGAGGTCGTCTCCCAGCTCGCGACTAACCTGATCCAACAACCGCTGCAGCGCAGGGTGGGGCTCCGGCTGGGGAGCGTCGTCGGGGATCCCCTCCATGCAGACGGAGGTCAACAAATCGTTGACATAAACCCGATAGCCAAAGTCAGAAGGGATCCGACCGGCAGAGGTGTGGGGCTGGAACAGCAACCCCGCCTGCTCAAGGGTGGCTAAGTCGTTGCGAATGGTGGCCGTGCTTACCCCAAAGTTATACGACTGAGCCAAAGTCTTGGAGCCGACAGGTTCAGCCGTTGCAATGTAGCTGCGCACTGTCGCCCAGAGGATCTTCCGCTGGCGGGGAGTCAGTTCAAGTTTCATGGCCGCTCAAAAGAATCTGGTTAACCCGTATCTCAAAGCAGACTGCCAAGCAACCGGTAGATTCCCGTTGAGGACTGAGATACCAATCTAAATGAACCTTTAGTCTACCTAACGCTTCGTATTGATGAATTGATAATTTTTGACTTTTTGACAATTCGCTGGGGTGGACTGCCTGGCAAGGAAAGCTGCAAAATACCGACAGAGGCGTTGGGTTCGCCCTAAGCTTTCCCCAGAGCTGCTACTTCTGGGGCAACAGGGCTTACCTTTATCCCCTTTGTAACCTTTTGTTCTGAGGTTGCTCCAGGAGCTGAGAGTTCGCCTAGCTGCTCTGAGGGTAGCCGTTTTGGGAGGCAGGGGAAGATCTCGTTGACGAGCAAAGGCCTGACGGAGCTGAGTCTAGAGGACTAAGGGGATCGAGCTCCGCTAGCGGCTTGAGAGATCCGCCCGCTCCTTGCTAGCGCAACTGGGCCACGGTTACGCCGCTTCCTCCCTCGTGGGGAGGTGCCGCAGCAAAACTCTGAACGCGCGGGTGATTTTGGAGATAGGCCCGGATACCCGCCCTGAGGCGACCTGTGCCGTGGCCGTGGATGATCCAAAGGGGACCAGGAGGTGCCTGGGCCAAGTGCGCTTCGAGAATAGCCTCGGCCTCAGCCACGGTTTTCCCCCTTAGATCAAGGGTGTTGTGGCTGGTGCGCAGGTTAAGGGGGGCGGTGGCTGGCGGCGGGGGAGGTGGAGCCTTGGGGCGTTGGCGCTGCTTAGCCTGGTGTTCATCGAGGGGATCCAACTGGGCCCTTGGCACGGTGAACTTGAGGAGGCCGCTGCGCACCACATACGCCTCTCCTTCGACGGCAATGACCTCTCCCGTTTGTCCCAGCCCCCGCAGCCGCACCCGGTCCCCCACCTCCGGCACAAACTCCGTGTCCACAGGTTGAGGTGCCGGCAAGTAGCGCTTGCGGATTTGCTCGAGATGGGCGGTTACTTGGTGAGGAGCGTCCCCCTGTTGCAGCTTGCGAATGGCGGCAGCCACTTCTTGGCGGGCAGCAGCTAGCAGAGTTTCCAGCCCCTGGCGCTGCTGGTATTCCAGTTGGGCCTCTCGCTCGGCCAGCCGCCGGCTGCGCTCTTGCATTTGGCGGTAGAGGGTCTCTAGCTCTTGGTGCAGGGATCCCACCTGGGCCGCCCGCTCTTCCAATTGAGCCCGCTGCGCTTCCAACCCAGCGATGACCTTATCCACTTGGCTTTCTCCCTGCAGACGCCGCTGGGCCCGCCGCAGGATCTCCGGATCCAACTGCAGCCGCTGGGCAATGGTCAAGGCGTTGGAGCGGCCCGGGATCCCCCACAACAGGCGATAGGTAGGGGCCAGGGTGGCCTCGTCAAACTCCACCGAGGCATTTTCAAAGCCGGGGTGCTGGTACTTGAGGGCCTTCAGCTCGCCGTAGTGGGTGGTGGCCAGAGTCAGCAGGGCCTTTTCCGAGAGATACTCCAACAGCCCAGCCGCTAGGGCAGCGCCTTCGGTGGGATCCGTGCCCGCGCCTACCTCGTCCAGCAGAACAAGGGCCGGCGCTGGACTGGATTGCAGAGCTTGCACAATGCGGCTAATCCGATGGATGTGGCCGGAAAAAGTGGAGAGGTTTTGCTCCAACGATTGCTCGTCACCGATGTCGGCATAGACCCCGTCAAACCAAGGCAGTTGGGGCGGATCTTGAGCTGGCAAGAAGATCCCTGCTTTGGCCATCAGCACCAACAGGCCCAGCGTCTTCAAGGCAACGGTTTTGCCACCGGTGTTAGGGCCAGTGATGACCACAGCACGAATAGACTCGGGGAGGGTGAAATCGATGGGCACCACTTCTAGGCCCTTGCCCTCTTGACGGGCCTGCCACCACAGCAAAGGGTGTCTAACCCGGCGCAGGCGCAATCCACCGGCAACAAACTGCGGACGGTTGCCCTCCAACCAAAGGCTATAGCGGGCGCGAGCCAGGGCTACCTCCAGCCTCACCATCACCGCTTGCAGGTGCTCCAAGTCGGCAGCCACGGCTCCCACCTGGGCCGAGAGCGCCGCCAAGATTCGCTCCTCCTCCGCCCGGAGGCGAGCCTCGGTTTCTCGCAAGCGGTTGCCCAGCTCCACCACCGCATAAGGCTCTACATAGAGGGTAGCCCCACTGGCAGAGCTGTCGTGGACAAGGCCGCGGATGAGATCCCGGTGGGTGGCCTTCACCATCAGCACAAAACGTCCCTGCCGCTGGCCAATCAGGGTATCCTGCAGCGCCTGTGGGCATTGGCTCATCACCTCTTGCAGGCGTTCCTGGATCTGGCTGCGAAAAAGGCGGTGCTGACGGCGCAGGTCGGCAAGGGCTGGGCTGGCGCTATCTCTCACCTCGCCGTGCTCGTCCAGACAGCGGAAGATCTCCTGCTCCAGCTCAGGGTAGGTGCGCAGGCTGCTCACCCACTCCTGCAGGCGGGGTAGGTGCTCCTGCTCATCGATGAGGCGACGAAGGCGGCGAGCAGTTCCCAGGGTTGTGGCAATCTGGATCAGCTCTTCCCCGCTCAGGACACCCCCTCGTTCGACCCGTTCCAGGGCCGGCAGCAAGTTGTGGATCCCCTCCAGGGAAACCCCCCCTGGCTGGCTGCGATCCAGCCGTATAGCTTCCTCAGTTTGGTCAAGGTAGGCCTCGCTCTCCTCGCGGCTACGCCAGGGATCCAGCTCCAGACAGGCGCGACGGCCCAGAGGTGTAGCCGCAAAAGTGGCTAGCTGCTGACAGAGGCGCGGCCACTCCAACAGTTCCAAGGTTTCCTGGCGGAGGGAAGAGTCGGGGCAAGAAGAGACCGAAGGGATAGCCGTAGGCATTACCTAGCGATTTGAAGAATACCGAAGACGCAGTCGCTCCATCTCGCGTAAAAATTGCCGCTGGTAGTTGAGAAAAGCGGTGTGCCACTCGCGGAAGCGCCGCTCGCCATCGCGCACCAACATCTGTCGGTAGTGCTCGGAGTTGAGGCAGGGCCGGGCTGAGTCCATAGGGTTCAAAGAACGCTCTGCTCCTATTGTGGCAGGCTCCGGGGTACCTCTTGGAGCTTCCAACCGGAGAGGTTCTACCCCTGCAGGAAGAGGCCTTGCCATACTGAAAAGCGAGGCTTCCTGGCCAATGCTCAACCCACAGTCTGAGATTCCGTGCGCAAACGAGTAACGTTGATCTTCCCGCGGCACTTGGTGAATGTGCCTGTTACCTACCGCCTGGCCAAAGACTTCGACGTGGCGGCCAACATCCTGCGCGCTAGGGTCAGTCCCAATGAAGTGGGCACCCTCGTGGTGGAGCTCTCCGGAGATATCGACCAAGTGGAAGCAGGGCTGGAGTGGGTGCAGTCGCTGGGGATCGAGGTGGCTGACCAGACCAAGGAAATTCAGATTGACCCGGATTTGTGTGTAGACTGCGGCTTGTGCACGGGAGTCTGCCCTACCGAAGCCCTGAAGATTTCAGCTCCTGACTGGAAGCTAGAGTTCCGGCGCAACCGCTGCGTCATGTGCGAACAGTGCATTCCCACCTGCCCGGTTGGGGCCATTAGCGCCAGCCTGTAGGCAGCCTTGAGCTCTGGCGACCTCTCCCAAGAGTAGAATGGGCAGTACTAGGTTCTGGGGCAAGCTCACCATGGCTTCTACCACCTGGCTAGTTTGGGCAACTTATGGTGCTCTAGCAGCTCTTTACCTGCTGGTGCTGCCGTTTTTGTCTTTGGTGTACGTGGACAAGCGCTGGAACTGCAGCGGCGCCTGGGAAAAGGTGTTGATGTTTTTCCTGGTCTTGTTTTTCTTCCCCGGCATGGTGTTGGTAGCCCCCTTCATGACGTTTCGGCCTAAGCCGCGTTCCCTCTAGAGCCCTCGAGCTATGCGCAGACGAGATATCCTCAGCATTGGCCTGGCCCTGCTGCTGGGGGGAGGCGTTCTTTACGGTCTGTTGCTTTGGGCCGGCCTAGACACGGGAACGGCACAGCAGGTGTCGAGTGCGGCGTTTATGCTGGGGTGCCTGGGCTGGACGGTGAGTTACCTGAGGCGGGTTCTAAGCGGCGAGATGACTCTGAAGGCCCAGTGGGCCAGTTTCGAAAGGCAGCAAATTGAAGAGAAACTCCGCTCTTTCTCGCCGGAGGAGTGGCAGGCCCTGCAGGCCGAACTGGAATCCGAAACCGAAGGGGAAGTTAGCTGGCCTGGGCCGGACAGGCGCTAGAGCTGCTTTCGCAAGGTAGAAGAGGGGCACGGCGCCTGTATACCCAGCTACTACTTTCTCCCTTTGGCAAGGCTATTCTGCACTGCAAGCAGGGCTAGGAAAGGAAGCTATTAAGTAGTACAGGTCTTCTTCTCCTTTCGCCCACGTATTCCCCCTTGCCGTGACCAAGACCGTCCTGGTAGCTCAGGGTCAACCCCTACAAGCGCAGCTCTGGAAGTTGGCGCTGGAGTCTCAGCAGCATAGGGTGGTGCTCATTTCGCCGCGGCCAGATCTGGCGGAAGTGGCAGCAACGCAATGCCAGCCCCTAGACTTGATGGTAGTGGATATAACAACGGGACTCTTTAACCCCTACGCCTTCTGCCGAGAGTGCCGGAGCAGGCTCCCGGCTGTCCCTGTGATCCTCACCCACCATCCTCGGCGCCCCATCGAACCTGCTGAGCGACGTTGGGCCATCTCCCAGGGAGCAGCAGAGATGATCCCAGGCTTGGCAGAGGCGGACGACATCCTCCCTTCCCTTGAGCAAGTGTACAAAGCCGCCGGCTGGCCTCTTCCCATCGACGCGCAAGCCCTCTATACCGCTCTCGAGCAGGCAGGTCTGGGGAGTGGCAAGCCCGTTTCTTCTCTGCCTGAGGCAGCAGAAGAACGGCAAGAGCAAAAGGCTGAGACCCAGCCAGCAAAGTACCGGTTGATGTATCGGGGCCGCCCCGTCGAGTAGTTGCAAGCGCTCCGCCCTGCTAATGCGAAGCGGGGGACTACCTCGGGCAAGGTTGGAGATCAGGGCAGCACCAGGGCCAGAGTCGTGCCTTGGGATCCCGTCTCCACCAGCCGCAGGTCTCCTCCGTGAGCCTCCAGGATGCGCTTGGCAATGTAGAGTCCCAGACCTCCCAAGCCAGTTGGATAGTGCTGACCGGCAATGGAAATGGTCTGGGCAATGTAGGGCTGGGCCAGATCTTCTAGGGGAGCTGGCAGGCCGGGTCCGTCATCCCGCACCTGGATCTGGCGGGGGCCAACGGTCAGCACCACCGCGTGGCGGGCATAGCGCAGGGCATTGTCCACCAGATTCACCAGCGCCCGCTCCAGCTCGGCCTCATCGGCGTTGCCCCAGCCTTCTCCCTCCACGCCCAGGTCAATCCCCCGCTCTCGCGCCAGGGATCCCATGCGGTTGGCTACCCGCCGAGCCAGGGATCCGAGATCGCAGGGCCGGGGATGCAGGGCAATCTCCCCCCGCTCCAGGCGGTAGACCTCCACCATTTTTTGCACCAGCGCCAGGTTGCGTTGGTTTTCCTCCAGCATGCGATCCAGCAGGGCTAGCCGCTCCTGACGACTCAAGGGCAGCTCCTGCTTGAGGGCGCCTAGCAGATGCCCAAAGGCGATGAGAGGAGTCTTTAGATCGTGCACCAGAGTGGCAGTGAAGGCCTCCCGCTGTCTTTGATTGCTTTGAATCTGGCGCAGCAGGTGGGCAAGGGCTTGCCGCAGGATCAAAACCTCTTGAGGATCCCCTGGGCGGAGCAGCAAAGTCCAGCGGTCTGGCTGGTTAATCAAGGTTTCTAGGTGAGCTAGCTCGCGGGCCAGCAAGGTCAGGGGCCGCAAGAGCATGGAAGACAAGGCATAGCCCGCCAGCGCCGATAGCACCGCCAGCAAAGGGATCCACAGCAGCAGCAGGGCGGATCCCTCACTGCTGAGCTGCCTATCGGCCAGGATCCACGGCACCGACAGGATGAAAACCAGGTTGGGGACAAAGGAAAGGCTGGCAATGACCAGCGCCACCTGAGTGCGCAGGTTGTGGGGAAAGCGACGTCGCCAGAAGTATCTCAAGGGAGAAGGGGAGAGAGGTTTGCCTTGAATTAGGCCAGAGACGAGCAAACCGGTCAAGAGGGCTGGCAAAAGACATCCCCAAACTCCGGGAAAGCTTTCCAGGTCTCCTCAAGTTGCGCCAAGAGCTGTCTGGCTAGGCAGGCTTTTTGACCAAGCAGGGCAAGAGGACCAAAAACACCCCCGGGGTTCAAAGGCTAGAGCTTTCAGAGGTCATGAAAAAACCTCTGGGTGTCTGTCCGTGTTTCGACCCCAGAGGCTTCTTCTCTTCACTCCTCACCGCCTTTGAGCGTACCCGCCCTCTGAAGGATTGTCAAGCATTTTCCCGCTGGGGTTGGCGAGTGGGAAAACGCACCAGGATGGCGCTGCCGGAGAGGATCATCTGCTGAGGCTGGAGGCACACCCGATCTACCTGCAGCTTGCTCCCTTGCAAGGCCAGTCGGTCCAAATCCAGGAGCGCATTCAGGTGGTCGACCAAAGCGCGGCTTAGGAGGCGCCCCTCTTCTGTATCGCCCTCAAAGAACGGATCGGCCAAGCAGATGCGGCGGCGCTCTATCACCTCAACGCGGGCGGAGAAGCCCACCCGAAAAACCCTGCTTTCTCCTTGCTGCACCTTGGCCCGCACTTGCAACCGCTGCTCAGGGGTGATGCGCACTTCTACCTGATGAAACGACAGGGGCTGGCCTTCCTGCCCCGCCTGGGCCAGCTTGTTCAGCACAAACGGGGTGTTGAAGGATTGCGCCAGATCCGCCTCGCTCAGCACCACCCGCATCCTAGCCTGCACCGGCTGGCGCAGTCTAATCCGCCCTTGCCAGATTTGGCTGAAATCGATGGCCACGGCATTGCAAAATAGCTCCAGAAGCGAAAGCCGCAGGCCGTTGTACATCTGCAAGTTCTGGCCCACCAGCTCGAAGCTGTCGATGCGCCCTTGCAGCAATTTGGCCATCGGCTCTGCTCGCACCCGTGCCTCCAGCCGCCCGGCTTGCTTAAAAAGGGCACGAATGGCAGCGCTCACCCCTCGGCTGACCCAGTCAGTGAGCATGGAATGGGGCAGAGAGAGCTCTGGCAGGAGTCCTGTGGCCATAGGGCAAGGTGAGGAGCGCCTACAGGGATCATAGCCAAGCCATTAAGAAAAGTTACAAGCGCGGCTCCCCTAGGGAGAGCTACGTTCCTCTCGAAGGGCCGAGCGGGCTACGGCTGCAATCCTCTGGTCACTGGCCCGGGGGAGGTGGAAGTAGCGTCCGCCCGCCAGTTCCGCCAGCTCAGCGCCAAAGCCAGTTGCAGCGAAGCGGCTTTGCGAGTCGATTAAGAGCAACTTTAGCCCCAAGGCGCGGATGCGCAGGGCAATCTCCCGCAACTCTTGTTTGATGTCAACAGGCTCGCCCTCCCTCCGTCCCAGCGAGCGGCTGAGGGGAATGTTGGCCCGGCCATCGGTAAGGGCCACCAGCAGCACCTCTCCCACGTCGCCGCTGGCGCGGGCGTTCACCCCCAAGCGCACCGCTTGGGTGAGGGCATGGGCCAGGGGGGATCCCCCGCCACAGGGCAGGGATTCCAGGCGGCGGCGGGCCAGCTCAATGGAGCGGGTGGGGGGCAGCAACACCTCGGCGGTTTCCCCACGAAAGGCGATGAGGGCGACCTTGTCGCGGTTTTGGTAGGCCTCGGTCAGCAGGCGCAGGGCAGCGCCTTTGGCCGCTTGCATGCGGTTGAGGGCCATGGAGCCAGAGGCGTCCACCACGAAGATTACAAGGGCCCCGGCCTTGCGCACCAGTTTCTTGGCGCGGATGTCGCCAGGTTCCACAATAACGGTTCGCCCTGGCTGCCGCAGGCGGCGGCTTTTTTGGTGGGGAGCAGCAGCTCGCAGGGTGGCGTCGACGGCAATGCGGGGGTTGGCTCCCCGGGGCAGGATGGGCTTGACGTAGCGGCCCCGGTCGGTGCTGAACACCAGGCTGCGGGAGCCCGTTTTCCCCTGTTGGGTGAGGGACTGGGCAAAGGCCAAGAGGCGTGGGTCGAGGGCCACCTGCTCGGGATCGAAGAAAAACTCCTGCGGCAGGCTGGGGCTTTGCGGCTGGGGATCCGTCTCCTCTGGGTCGCTGTTGTCGGAGGAGCTGGGCGGGGGATCCAGCTGTTGGGATTTGGGTGGAGGGGGAGGTGGCGGATCGGGGTTATAGCGGGCCCGGGGCAGCAGCACCAGTTGCACGGCCTGTTGCAAATCCTCAGCCACCAGGCGATCCCGCCCCTCCAGAGCCGCCAGGGCGCAGGCAGCCCGCAGGGCAAACTGCTCCCCTCGATGCCCTTGGACGTTGCCGCGGAGGGCCTCTTGCACCAGGTAGTGGATCTGTTCCCGCTGCGGCTTAACCTGGGGCAGCCACTCCCGCGCCAGGAGGATGCGGGTGCGGATCTCTTCCAGTTCTGGCTGGTGCTTGGCTAAGAAGGGCTCGGGAGCATCGACAAATTGCGTTGCCCGCTGGACAATTTCCCCGCGTTCTTCCAGGCTCAGCTCCTGCCCCACCGGCACCACCAGCGCCAGGCGATCCAGCAGGTGGGGGCGCAGGGATCCCTCCTCGGGGTTGTAGGTGGCCACTAGAAGAGGCCGGCAGGGGTGCTGCAGGCTCAGCCCTTCCCGCTCCAGGCGGTTTACCCCGTCCCCCACCACCGCCAGCAGCAGGTTGACAATGGCCTCATCTAAGAGGTGGATGTCGTCTACGTAGAGCACGCCCCGGTGGGCGGCAGCCAAGAGCCCCGGCTGAAAAACCGTTTCCCCCTGCCTTACCGAGGCCTCCACATCTACCGATCCCAGCAGCCGATCCTCCGTCACCCCCAAAGGCACCTGGACAAAGGGAGGAGCTATCACCTGGGTAGGGGGCGTCGTTCCCTGGGGGTAGCGGGTCTTGGCCCAGTCCGACCACGTCTCGGGCCGTGCCGGATCGTCGTTGCAGTAGGAGCCGGCAATGACCTCAATGGGGGGTAGGAGGGCGTGAATGCCCCGGGCCAAGACGGACTTAGCTGTGCCGCGTGGCCCCACCAGCACCACTCCTCCCAAGCTGGGATCCACCGCCGCTAACAACAGAGCCAGCTTGGCGGTTTGCTGGCCGACTACGGCAGTGAGAGGGAAAGTGCGGGGAGGGGCTAGGGTTGCGGATCCTGGGGTTGAGCAGTAGGACGTGGCCATCGACAACGGAAAACAGGGGGTGCAATACACCCAAGTCTATCGCTTGGAGGAGTTCCCCAAGGCATGGCCAACCGGCTGCCGCTAGCCTCTTCTTCGAACGAGATTTCAGCCAGTAGCAATCATCACATGCTTGGTCACTTGATACTCTCGCACGGCCTCTGCCGAGAGATCCTTGCCAAAGCCCGACTGCTTGAAGCCGCCGTGGGGAGCCTCTGAGGCCATGGGCAGGTGGTCGTTAATCCAGACGGTGCCCACCTCCAGCTCAGCGGCTAGTTTCAGGGCTCGTCCGATGTCCTGAGTCCACACAGAAGCCGCCAGCCCGTATAGGACGTCATTGCCCAGGCGTAGCGCTTCCTCGTCCTCGCGGAACGAGCTGAGGGTGAGGACTGGCCCAAAAACCTCGCTTTGCACAATCTCCGCTTTTTGATCGACATGGGTAATCACCGTGGGTTCGTAGAAGTATCCCTGATCCAGGAGGGAAGGGATCCGCCCGCCGGTCAGCACCTTAGCTCCCTCGGCTTTGGCCCGCTCCACGAATCCCATCACCCGCTCCCGCTGGGCTGCCGAGATCAAGGGCCCCATCTCCACTCCTGGCTCAAAGGGGGATCCCAGCTTGACGTTGCGCATGGCCTCGACAATGGCCTCTTGAAGCTGCGCCAGCTTGCTCTCGTGCACATAGACGCGGGTGGCTGCTGTGCAGTCCTGGCCGCTGTTGAAGGTGGCGGCAAAAGCAGCCTTGGCGGCCACTGTTTCCACGTCGGCATCTTCGAAAACCAAAAACGGGGCCTTGCCCCCCAGTTCCAGATGCACCCGCTTGAGGGTGTGGGCAGCCGTGCGCATTACCTGCTTGCCGGTGGCGGTGGAGCCAGTAAAGCTGACCATGCGCACCTGGGGATGCTCCACCAAGGCCTGACCCGTGGCATTGCCCCCGGTAACGATGTTAACCACGCCCGGCGGGATCCCGGCCTCGGCAATCAGTTCCGCCAGCTTCAGGGTGGTCAAGGGAGTAGCAGGGGCGGGCTTGAGCACCACCGTACAGCCAGCTGCCAGCGCAGGGCCGAGTTTCCAGATGGCCATCAGCAGCGGGTAGTTCCAGGGGGTAATTTGCGCGCACACGCCCACCGGCTCTTTGCGAAAGAGCGAGGTGTAGCCCTTGGCATAGTCCCCGGCGCTGAGGCCATGGGTGTCGCGGGCGGCAGCGGCAAAGAAACGCAAGTTATCTACCGCAAAGGGCAGATCCGCCCCCAAACTGACAGCCTCGTAGGGCTTGCCGGTGTTTTCCGACTCCAGACGCGCCAGTTCGGCGGCGTGAGCTTCGATGAGATCGGCCAGTTTCCAGAGGGCCAGGGATCGCTCGCTAGGGGTGAGTTTGGACCAACGGCCATCGGAGAAAGCGGTGTGGGCAGCCTGCACGGCCCGATCCACATCAGCAGGGCTGGCGTCCACCACTTCTGCCAATTTCTCGCCAGTGGCCGGGTTTTCGATGACCATTAGGTCTCCCCCTTGGCTGTCGACCCATTGGCCATTGATCCAGAGTTTATGGGCCATGGCCGCTTCTCAACTGCTTGCTAGAAACACTTTTTCCCATTGTGCCCAATCTTGCCCAGCTTGGGAGGCGTTGCCTTCCCTTCTACTTCCGTCTGATAAGGCCAGAAGGGGGTAGACAACAGCAGACCGAAAGACTCACAATAGCTCAAACAAACTACCCAACACTCCTAGTCCCATGCTGCTGGGCTTTAAAACCCAGTTGCCTCTCAACAACAAGCAGCGAACCCTGGCAGCCCGGCATGCTGGGGTGGCTCGCCACGCCTACAACTGGGGCTTGGCTATCTGCAAGCAAGCTGTTGAGGCCAAGCAAAAACTGCCTACAGCTAAAGTGCTCCGCACCGCTGCCGCGAACGACCTACATAAGCGCTTAGTGGCAGAGGTCAAGAAAGCCAACCCTTGGTACTACGAGGTTTCTAAGTGTGCCCCACAGCAGGCTCTCCGCAACTTGGAGCAAGCTCTCAAACGCTGGCGGAGCGGGCAGGGTAGGTTTCCCCGCTTCAAGCGCAAGGGGGTACGGGAAAGCTTTTATCTCGAAAGCAATATCCGTATTTCCGGTAACTGCCTCAAGGTGCCCATTTTTGGCTGGTTGCGCTGTGCGGAGCTGCTTCCCACTGTCACCCCCAAGAACGTTGTAATCAGCCTGCGGGCTGGGCGGTGGTACATTTCCTTCAAGTACGAAGCCCCACCTCCGCAGGTGGAGAAGACTGGAGACGTGGTGGGGGTGGACTTGGGTGTGAACCGCCTGGCCACCTGCTCTAATGGCGAGATGTTTGCGCTCCGCGCCGCTAGCGCGAATGACAACCCCAAGCCCTACCGCAAAGCCCAGAAGCGCTTGGTGAGGCTGCAACGGCGGGTGAGCCGTAAACAGAAGGGCTCTGCCAACCGCAAGAAGGCAGTAGCACAGCTTGCTAGGGCCCACAAGCGGGTGGCCGACCTCCGCCTGGACAACTTGCACAAGGTGACCAGCTATCTCGCCAAGAAGTACCGGGTGGTGGTGATTGAGGACTTGCAGGTGCAAAACCTCCTCAAGAACTACCGCCTGGCCGGATCTTTGGCCGTTCGCGTAAGCGGGACGGAGTCCTTTTGTGGGTTTTATGAGTTCAGGCGACAGCTAGAGTACAAGGCCCAACTCTACGGCTGTCAGTTGGTGGTGGTGGATAGGTTTTATCCATCCAGCCAACTGTGTTCTCGCTGTGGGCACCGACAGAAGATGCTCCTTCACCAGCGGGTGTTTCGGTGTGAAAGGTGTGGTCTGGAGCTAGACCGCGACCTGAACGCTGCCCTCAACCTGGTCCAGTGGTATCTGGCTACCTGCAGCAAGGCCTACGGCCCGCTATCGCGATCGCGGGGAAGTGACGCCTGTGGAGATCCCTCTGGCGGGGTGGTAGGGGTGAACTCTGCCACTAGTCATGGGTCGCAGAAGCAGGAAGAAAGCAGAGACGCGACAAACACTGCCCTATCGCAAATAGGAGTGTTTGTGAGCGTTTCGTAGGTCTTTCAGAGCGGCTTTCTGCACAGGCAAGGTTGGCCCATGTCTCCTGTGCTGTGGCAAGCCATTGGGTACGCCTGCGGGATCTCGGTGGGGATCCTGGGACTGGTTGCCCTTGTCAACTTTCTCTGGCAGCGCCTAGAGCAGCAGGCCAAAGAAGCCACAGCCCAGCCAGCCGAGCCGCCAGCAGCTCCAGAACCCCGCAGCACCTCGGAGGAGGGATCCCTGTCGACATGAGTAACACCGTTCGCGTTCACGTCTGGATCAGTGGGCAAGTGCAGAGAGTGGGGTTTCGGGCTTACACGGAGGCCATGGCTCGCAAGGCCGGTGTTGGCGGCTGGGTGCGCAATTTGCGGGATGGCCGGGTGGAGGCGGTTTTCGAGGGATCCCCGGCGGCGGTGGAGGCAATGCTGCGCTGGTGCCAGCAGGGCAGCCCTGGCTCAGTTGTAGAGGCCATCGAGCAACGGCCCGAGCTGCCGGAAGGCCTATCTACCTTCGAGATCCGCCCCACTGTCTAATCCCAGCAGCTGGCGAGATCCCACTAGAATGGGGAAACCCACTTTTCTCGTTTGGCCATGACGGTTGCCGCTCCTGCCAAAGTGCAATACGAGGCGGTGATCGGGCTGGAGGTGCACTGCCAGCTCAGCACCCGCTCCAAGATCTTCTCCAGCAGCGCAACGGCCTTCGGCGCTCCCCCGAACACCCAAATCGACCCTGTCTGCATGGGCCTGCCCGGCACCCTGCCAGTGCTCAACGAAAAGGTACTCGAGTACGCCGTCAAAGCCGCTTTGGCTTTGAATTGCACCATTGCCCCCTACAGCAAGTTTGACCGCAAGCAGTACTTCTACCCCGACTTGCCCAAGAACTACCAAATCTCTCAGTACGACCTACCCCTTGCTACCCACGGCTGGGTCGAGATCCAGCTCAGCGACGGCCGCACCAAGCGCATTGGCATCACCCGCTTGCACATCGAAGAAGATGCGGGCAAATTGGTGCATGCCGGCAGCGATCGCCTGGCGGGATCCAGCTATTCCCTAGTGGATTTCAACCGGGCGGGGGTTCCCCTCATCGAGATCGTCAGCGAGCCAGACATCCGCAGTGGCGAGGAAGCAGCGGAATACGTACAGGAGCTGCGCCGCATCCTGCGCTATGCCGGCCTGTGCGATGGCAACCTGCAGGAGGGATCCCTGCGCTGCGACGTCAACATCTCGGTGCGCCCCCTGGGAAGTCAAACCTTTGGCACGAAGGTGGAAATTAAAAACCTGAACTCCTTCAACGCCATCCAGCGGGCCATTGAGTACGAGTTCAACCGCCAAGTTAAGGCTTTGGAAGCGGGCGAGCCTATCGTCCAGGAGACCCGCCTCTGGGAGGAAAACAGCCAGCGCACCATCAGCATGCGCAGGAAGGAGGGATCCAGCGACTACCGCTACTTCCCCGAGCCGGATCTGCCGCCCATTCGCATTACTGAAGCGCAAAAAGCCCGCTGGCAGGCGGAGTTGCCGGAACTCCCCGCCCTGAAGCGGCGCCGCTACCAAGAAGTCTACGGCCTCTCGGTATACGACTCCCGCTACCTCACCGATGAGCGCACCACTGCCGAGTACTTTGAGGCCGTGGTTGCGGCTGGCGCTAGCCCGAAGGCGGCCGCCAACTGGATGATGAGCGATATCGCCAGCTACCTCAACACCCACAAGCTGGACTACCCCGACATTGCCCTCAAGCCGGAAACCCTGGCTGAGCTCATTGGCCTCATTGAGCAGGGGGTCATTTCCAGCAAAATTGCTAAGGAAATCCTGCCAGAGCTACTGGAAAAAGGCGGCTCAGCCCGGGCCCTAGTGGAGGCTAAGGGCCTAACCCAAATCTCCGACAGCCGCCTGCTGGAGCAGCTCGTTGCCGAGGTGCTGGCGGAAAACCCCGAGCAACTGCAGCAGTATCGGGGGGGCAAAACCAAGCTCTTTGGCTACTTTGTTGGGCAGTTGATGAAAAAAACCCAAGGACGGGCCGATCCTAAGCTGGCCAACGAGCTGCTCAAGCGGCATCTAGATGGCTAGTTCCAGGCTTCAGTAAGGGAATAGCCCAACTCCTGCAGCATGCGCCGCAAGAGAGGAAGGCTTAGCCCAATTACGTTGCCTGGGCATCCTTCGATCCGCTCTACGAACAGGCTGCCACGGCCATCGATGGCAAAACAGCCGGCACAGTTCAGGGGCTCGCCGGTGGCTACGTAGGTGCGGATCTCCTCGTCGCTGGGCTTGGCAAAAAACACCCGCGTTACGGCGTAGTGGACGAGGCGGCGGTTTTGCTTCATGTCAATCAAGGCATGGCCGGTGTAAAGTTCTCCCACCTCGCCCCGCATTTGGCGCAGGCGCCGCTCTGCCTCCAGGGCATTGGCCGGCTTACCCAGGATCTCCCCATTGAGGTAGAGGACAGAGTCCGCTCCGATAACCAAGACAGGCTCCCGCTGCTGGGCTGCCACCACTTCTGCTTTTGCCAAGGCCAGCTTCCGGACGAGCTCCACCGGATCTGAGCTTTTGATTTGGCTTTCGTCAAAGTAGCTGGGTTGAACGCGAAAAGGAATCCGGGCAGCTTCCAGCAGTTGGCGACGGGCAGGAGATTGCGAAGCCAGGACGATGGGCGGCAACATCGATTCAAAACTCAAGCCTAGAGTTTGCAGGATCGAAGTTTGCTCTACTACTAGTTTCCCTTAGCCTAGGCAAGGTAGGCCCGCTAGGCGTTGACAGGAAGCAACTGGATCCAGCTCTCCCAGCCCCTCCTCAAGCCGAGCTTGTCCCTGCTTCCTCCGCAGGTGCGCCTTGGCCTAAAGCTGCTGATGGTGCTGAGGATCTCGACAGGCGTGGCCCTCCTCCCTTTGCAGGTGGGAGAGCTAAAACCGGCACTGCAGGAGGCCTGCCCAGGCTGTGGCCTCTCCCAGCACGATGGGGATGCCCAGTTTTGTAAGCGCTGGGGCACGGCGCTCTCCTCTCAGGCCGCTGGCCAATCTCCCCGTTGGGGGCAAAGCCAGGATAGGCTAGGACGGGATCCAGAGAACCTGCAATGTTAGCCATCCCTGGCAAGCTCAATGTAAAGGCAGGAGTGGTGATGCTGCTGGCAGCCATCGTCCTGGGCCTCATCCTCAGCCAAGTGCAGCCGTTGCCGCTGGCTCCGCCGGAGGCGTCAGGGATCCCTGCCCGGACCCTCTCCTGGCAGGAGGTGCCCAAACAAAAGTACGCCTGGCACATCTGCTACGCCTTTTTGGGCAATATGGGGCTAATTGGCGGCGGACTGGCCCTGGTGGCGCTGGGATCCCGCTTTACGGCTGGGCGACTGCTTTCCCAAATTCTCCTCTTGGGGGGAATGCTGCACCCTGCTTCTTGGGCCTTGGTGGCTCTGACGGGATTGGAGGGATGGAATTGGCTGGGCAATATTGGGGCAGCCGCCGTGGCGCTGGTCGTGGTAACCCTGTTTGTTCACCTGCTCTGGGCCACCTACTGCTCAGGGCAAGCCCTTCAACGGCAAACCCGATCCCGCCTCTCCCGCTAACTTTCCGGGCAGTTGGGAAAAGCTGAGAAGCTGTTTAAGATTGTTAGAGTCGTCCCTGTTAACACTCAACTAGGCTAGGCATGGCTATCAAAGAGGAGGTTTTCTTCGAAGGCGGGCCTCATATAGGCGATCTAGTGCTGAACTCCTTTATCGGCCTTACCGTTGTTGGCTTGCCTCTATTTGTGGGGGCGCTGGTGCGCAGGCTGTGGGTTCACTACCGGATTACCAATCGCCGCATTACCGTCATTGGCGGCTGGGGGGGCAAGGAGCGCTCTGATGTCATTTACAAAGAAATTGCCAAGGTGGTAACGGTGCCACGGGGCCTGGGCACATGGGGCGATATGGTGCTCACCCTTAAAGATGGCAGCCGCCTAGAGATGCGGGCAGTGCCGCGCTTCCGGGAGATCTACGCCTACATTAGCGAGCGGCTGGACGAAAAAGCCAGACAGGTCAGCGGGCCCATTGGCAAAAGGCCTCCCGCCGCCTCCTAACCATGCCTGCTGGGGATCCCGCTTGGCCACAGCGCCTAGCGTTGGTGCATGAGTACCTCATCTGGCCAGGGGGCTCGGAAAAGGTTTTGCAGGAGCTATTGGCCTTTGCCCCGCAAGCCCCTCTCTACGTCAGCCTCTTCTCGGCGCACACGCTGCCGCCGAGCTGGCAGGATCGGCCGATCCACACCTCGTTTTTGCAAAGCTGGGCCAAGGGGCTAGGGGTGTTGCGCCGCAACTACCATGGGCGCCTTAAGTACCTGCTGCCCTGGATGCCCCTGGCCTATGAGAGCTTCGATTTCTCCGCCTATGACTGCGTCATCTCCAGCAGCCATGCTTTCGCCAAAGGGATCCTGACAGGGCCTTCCACCCTGCACCTAAGCTACATCCACAGCCCGCCCCGCTACCTCTGGGAGAACCAGGAGCTCTATCTTGAGCGAGAGGGGTTGACAGGGATCCGCCCCCTTGCCGCCCTCAGCCGGTGGCTGATGCACCACCTGCGCCAGTGGGACTTTGTGGCAGCCCAGCGACCAGATCTCTTGATTGCCAACTCGCAGCACATCCGCAGGCGCATTGCCAAGCTCTACCGCCGCGAGGCCGTGGTTATCTATCCGCCGGTGCCGCTCCAGGGGTTTGAGCCGGTGGCCGCTCCCACAGCCGATTACGACCTGGTGGTGGGCCGGCTGGTGCCCTACAAGCGGGTGGATTTGGCCATTGCTGCCTGCAAGCAGCTGGGCCGCCGTCTGGTGGTGGTGGGCGAAGGGCCAGAGCTGCCGCGGCTAAAGCAACTGGCGGGGCCACAGGTGGAGTTTTTGCCCCACCAGCCTCTAGAGCGTCTCCAGGAACTGCTGGCCAATTGCCGGCTGCTGCTAGTTCCCTGGGAGGAAGATTTTGGCCTGGTGGCAGTAGAGGCCCAAGCGTGTGGTCGACCTGTCGTTGCCCTCAACCGAGGGGGCACTCGCGAGACCGTCCGCCACGGCCAGACTGGGATCCTCATCCCTGAAGCCAGTGTGGAAGCCCTGGTGGAAGGGCTGCGCCAAGCGGATCGCCGGGAATGGGATCCGCAGCAGATTCGCGCCCATGCTCTGCAGTTTGCGCCGGAGCGGTTTCATGCCCAACTGGGATCCCTGCTGCGCTGGGCCTGGCCTCGTTTTCAAGCTGGGGAGCCGCTGGATCCAAGAGGCTGGAGCGCTCAGTAGAGCCGTCGCTGCAAAAAAGCTGGCAACTCGATGCGGCTGCGCTCACCACCTTCTCCGCTGCTGCGGCCAGTGGCCAAGAGAGAGCGCTTCAGCAGCCTCTCTGTCCGATCCTCCCCTTCCTTGAGGGTAAGGGGTGGGATCCCGCCGACGGGCGTTCTCTCCCTGGGGGACTCACCGCTGGTGGAGACGGCGGCCACCTCCGGGGAGGGAGCAGGCTGGGCAGGGAGGGCTTGCAGCCGTTCCTGATGGCGCCAGCAGTGCGCAGCCCCAGTTGGATGGCTCGACCTGAGCTCGACCCCTGCCCGGCTTGGAGCTGACTGGCGCAGGGCAGCCAGTTGCTCCTCCAGCTCCCGGTTGCGCTGCTGCAACAGAGCCACCTCCTTTTCTTGCGCCTGCGCGTAGGCTTGAATTTGCGCACACTTAGCTTGTAGGGCCGCCACCTGCTGCTGCAGCTTCTCAATCTCTTTTTGGCCGAGTAGATAGCGGGCCTCCGCCACCTCCCGCGCCCGCTGGGCTTCTTCCAGCTTTTCCTGCGCCGGTCGCTGGGCCAGCTCTTGGAGGAGGTGATCCCGCTCAGCCCGCAGGGTGTCCACCTCACGGGAGAGAGCCTGCACCTGCTCCTCCAGGGCAAGATCTCTACCGCTGCCGGGTTCAGCTGGCGGCTGTTCAGAGCGCAGAGCCTGTAGCTGGGCCTCCAGTTGGGCAATTTGCTGAGCCTGCTCTGCCTGTTGCTGCCGGCTCTGCTGCAGTTCTTCCAGCAAGCTAGCCCGCTCCGCCTTGGCAAAGGAGGCCTGCTGGCGCAGATGCTCCAACTGGCGAAGCTGTTGCCAGGCCTTGTTCAGCTCAGCCTCGAGGTGGGCTTTTTCGCTCTCTAGCTGCGTCTTCAGGCTTTGCCATTCTGCCTCGGCCTGGCGGTGGGCAGCTTCCAGCTCCGCCCGCTGGGTTTCCAACTCCCGCACCTGCGCCTGCAACTGCTCCTTTTCTTTCTCCAACTCCTGGATGCGGAGCTGGAATTGGGCTTGCAAAAGCTGCACCTGGGGCAACTTGGCGGCGTACTCCCCCAGCTGGTTGGCTTGCTGTTTTAGCTCCCAGAGCTCCTGCTGCAGTTGATAGAACCGAGCTGGCTCGATGCGCCGCTGCAATTCTGCCTTGAGGGTTTCGATTTCCGCTTGGCTGGTTTGCAACTGCTGCTGCAGGAGCTGGTAGTGCTCTAGGGTGGGGCGACGCTCCATCTCCCAGAGGAGATTTTGGAGCTCCTCAATGTGCTGCTGCTGTTGCTGAAAAGCTTCCAGGGTAGGACGTTGTTCCAGCCGAGCCTTCTCTTCTTGACACGCTTGCAACGCTCGCTCTTGATCCTGCAGTTGCCGTTCTAGGCGCTGGATACACTCAATCTGCTGCAGCGACAGCGCCTCTGACTCGGCCACGGCCCGCTCCAAGTCACGCACGCGCGCCCGCAAAGTTTCTAGTTCCCCTTCCATAGCCGGGCTGCTCGAGAGGTTATGGGCCCTACTGTAGCAGATGCCATGGGGGAAGATCCAGTGCAACCACCACATATAGCGTAAAAACTTTTGGGTTCTCGAGAACTGGCGCTAGAGATGTCCAGCTTGCCGCCTATACTGGGAGAGGGATTTTCAGGGGAAAGTCCAGTGGGATCCAAACTTTGGCAACTGACGTTGGCCCTGCTGGGAGTAGCCGTAGGGGGTTGCAGCAGCGCAGCTCTGGCTCCTAGCACCCCCTTGCCACCGCTAATCCTTAGCAGCGACATTCCTTCCGTAATTAGTCGAAGCGGATTTTTGGAGGTGGGGGTTGCGGTGTCAGTGCCAGGGCGGCTCCCGGCAGAGCTGGCGTTTCAGCTCTCGTGGTCCGGGATCGAGGTGCAAACCCTCTCGGCAGCCCAGGTAAACTGTGTTGCTGGCGAGGTATCCTGCACCACTCGCTTCCGGCTCCGCCCGCCTTCGAATCTAGCGCCCGGCTCGTACCTGCTCAGTTTGCGGGTCTTCGACCGGCTGGGACAAAGTACTGCTGTGAGCAAACCGGTGCTGCTGCGCGATTCCTAGGAGGGTCGGGACTGGCCTTTACTGCACTGCCTGGACAAGGGCCTGGATCCCCGCCTGCAGGCGTTCGGCAATCTCATCTTCCAGCCGCAGGGTGCCGTCTGCCTCGAACTGAATCTGCGAGCTGAGGATGTAGATCCCTTTCAAAATGTGGGTTGCGCCCATCACAGCCAGCACTGGCTTCATGGCAAAGTCGATGGCCAGTAGGTGGGCCAGCGTTCCGCCAGTGGCGATGGGGAGAATCACTTTGCCGACAAAGGCATCCTGATCCAGTAAGTCCAGCAGCGCCTTGAACACGCCGGGATAGGAAGCCTTGTACACAGGAGCCGAGAGGACGATCCCAGCGGCTTGGGCCACCTTCTCTTGGATCTGCTTTAGGTGAGGGCTCTCAAAGTTAACCCGCACCAGGTCCTCCGCCGGAAAATCCCGCACCGAAGCAAACTCGCTGCTTAGCCCCAACTGGGATAGGATCCCGGCAACGTAGTGCAAAATTGCTTCCGACCGCGGCGGTGGGCCAGCAGACTCTCGAGGACCAGGGCTACCGGAGAGCAGAAGGATAGAGGGCATCGGCCAAAGGCAGAACGCTGCTTCTGTTGTACCAGGGATCCCGTCCAGAAAGTGCTAGTATAGTGTTAACTGCGGGCGTAGTTCAGCGGTAGAACGCCAGCTTCCCAAGCTGGATGTCGTGAGTTCGAGTCTCATCGCCCGCTTCTTGAGAGCTACAAAGCTTTCCCCCTTTGCTCCTCCCCTGGGTCCGAGGCGGTGTTTGCTCAGGTAAAGACTCTGTCCTGCTGGCGCAAGCAGGATGAAAAGTCCGCCTTTTAGGGCGAATAAGTTTGCCCTGAGGCGCAGCCTTTTTTGCGGCAAGGGAGGAGAGCCTTTTCGGCGGGACAAGCTAAGGTGCTAGCATCCCACTGCTATGGGGAGAACGGTGAGGATGCTGGCCAAGCTCTTCCCTGCGGTAGCAGCTCTGTTCTGCCTAGGTCTAGCTCCAACCGCCCTGGCCCAGACCTTCTCTGCCCAGCAGACGGTGCTCCTCGACAGCAAACAGAACAGCGCCACCCCTTTCCAAAGCAATGTCCTGCAAAACCTTGTCTTCGTCGTGCCCAATCCCCCAGCGCAGCACTTCGCTGGCAGGTGGGGTTGGCACAGCAGCCCCTTACCGCCCCCTGCTCCCATCACAATTCTAATTCTCAACTCCCAAGCCAACCTGTCCGCCGAGCAGGTCGAGTCCCAGAGCTGTGGCCAGCGCTGCCAGGGATCCCTGCGCCTGCCCTAAGGAAAAAGCTGACCAAGGTCTGCAGTCCGGCCCGCGGCAAGGCTCGGATCCGCTAGGGAGGGAGTTGATATAATTCAGGCCAATTGTTCACGGCTGGGCGGAATCTTTTTCTCTTTAGGGGTGTGAGGGATGAGGAACCGTTCCAGGCAACTCGGGCTCCAGCTTACTGCCGCGCTCACTTGGGGGATGAGCCTGCTGGCGGGAACTGCAGCTTGGGCGCAACCCCAGCCGGGCACCCTGGATCTGCACACCGGTGGCACCACGCCCACCCCACCCTCCCCCACCCCTACCCCCGCTGCCAGCGAGCCAGAAGTTTTGGTGGCAGAGGTGGTGGTTGAAGGAACCGATGACCCAGAGCTGATCGATCAGGTTTACAAAGTCATTCGCACCCGCGCCGGCGAGGTCTCCACTCGATCCCAGTTGCGGGAAGACATCAACGCCGTGTTTGCCACCGGTTTCTTTGCCGATGTGCGGGCTGTGCCCTCCGATACCCCCCTGGGAGTGCGGGTTACCTTTGAGGTCAAGCCCAACCCCGTCCTCAAAGCCGTGCGCACAGAAGGGACAAAAGTGTTGGATCTGGAGGTGCTCCGGAAGGCTTTTGCTGAGCAAGAAGGACGGGTGCTCAACTTTGGCAAACTGCAGGCGGCAGTGGAGGAGATCGAGCAATGGTACGCCGACAAAGGCTACGTGCTAGCCAAAGTTATTGATGTACGCACTTCCGAAGACGGCACCCTCACCCTGGAAATTGCTGAAGGAGAGATCGAGGACATTCGCGTGCAGGGCAACACCAAAACCCGCGACTTCATCATCACCCGTGAGCTCAAGACCAAGCCGGGGGATGTGTTTAACCGCAACCAGATCCAGGAAGATCTGCAGGCGGTTTTCAACCTTAACCTCTTTCAGGACGTGAATGTGGGCCTCAACCCTGGGCGGGATCCCAACAAAGTCGTGGTGGTGGTGAATGTGGAAGAGCGGCGCACCGGCACTTTGAGCGGGACCCTTGGCGTCAGCTCGGCCACAGGGGTCTTTGCCGGTCTTAGTGTCTCGGAAGAAAACTTGGGCGGCAACAACCAAAAGGCCAGCTTCAATGTGCAGGTGGGCACCAACGAAACTCTGTTTGACCTCAACTTCACCGACCCGCGCATTGCCACGCTGGAGATCCCCACCTCCTACAGTGTCAACATCTCCAACCAGCAGAGCTCCAGCTTTGTTTTCAACGAGGGATTGACTCTGCCCAACGGGGATCCCGTGCGCATCAACCGGCTGGGCGGCAGCATCACCTTCTCGCGCCCCCTTGGAGGGAATTGGCGGGCCAGCTTGGGTGCCCGCGTCCAATTTGTGGAAGCCCGAAACAGCAAAGGCGAGCAGGAGCGCTTTGATGTGCTGGGCAACCCGATTACCTTCAGCGCAAGCGGCCAAGACAGCTATACCAGCCTGCGGTTGGGCCTCATCCACGACACTCGCGACAACCTCAACACCCCCAGCCAGGGATCCGTCTTTCGCCTCTTCACCGAGCAGTCGGTACGTCTGTTCCAGAACGGCCTGAACGCCAACCGCCTCGAGGCCAGCTACAGTCAGTTCATTCCCGTCAAGCTCTTTGAAACGCGCAGCGAGCGGCCCCAAGTGCTGGCTTTTGACGTGCGGGCGGGTACTACCCTTGGCGACTTGGCTCCCTACGACGCTTTCCCTATTGGCGGAGGCAACTCGGTGCGGGGATTTTTTGAGGGCGGCATCGGCTCCGGCCGCAGCTTTGCCACCGCAACAGCGGAGTTGCGCTTTCCCCTTTTCGACCCAGTAGGGGTAGTGGTTTTTGCCGACTACGGCACCGATCTGGGCAGCGGCGCGGCGGTCATCGGCAATCCGGCGGCGGTGCGCAACAAGCCCGGCAGTGGCCTAGGGCTGGGGGCTGGTATCCGCATCCAATCTCCCCTGGGGCCGCTGCGGATCGACTACGCCGTTGGGCAAGGAGAGGCCGGCCGGGCTCAACTGCACTTTGGCATTGGGGAGAAGTTCTAGCTAGGGGCTTGCTATGGTGGGAGCAGCACTTCTGGGGAAAAATCCATGCGCGGCTCCTTAGTTCTCTTGCTCTGCCTCAGCCTAGCTCTAGGTGGGTGTAGCCAGTTGGCACGGCTAGGCCTTGGCATAACCCCCATTGCCCAGATTGAGCAGGATCCCTCCCGCTACGCCAATGTCTACGTCCGTGGCCGTGTGGTCAACCAAATAGGGGCGTTCGGGCAGGGTGTGTACGAGATCCAAGACCACAGCGGCTCGCTCTGGGTCCTCACGGACAAGGGGCTGCCAGCTATGAACAGCACCATAACCGTGCGCGGCAAGGTCCAGGAAGGGATCCTGTTGGCAGGGCGCCGCTTTGGCGTGTCGCTGGTAGAAGTCGAGCGCTTCTAGCCGGCCCCAAGAGCTACCATGGAGACTCGGCCCGCCAAGGCTTTGGCAATCTGCTGGAGCGCCTGGGCCGAGGCAGACTTGGGCTTGTCAACAACAATAGGCTTGCCCGCATCTCCACCCTGGCGCAGAGCAATCTCCAACGGGATTCGTCCTAGCAGCGGAACCCCCAGCTCGCGGGCGGTGGTCTCTCCCCCTGCCGAGCCAAAGATATCGTACTGGCGATCCGGTAGGTCGGGGGGAATGAAGTAGCTCATGTTCTCCACAATGCCGAGGATGGGCACCCCCAGTTGCCGGAACATGTTCAAGCCCTTGCGGCTGTCGAGGAGGGCCACCGACTGGGGGGTGGTGACGATGACAGCGCCCGCTAGCGGCACCGCTTGGGCCAAGGTCAACTGGGCATCGCCAGTGCCGGGGGGCATGTCCACGAGGAGATAGTCCAACTCGCCCCACTGCACCTGGTAGAGAAACTGCCGGATGACGCCGTTGAGCATTGGCCCCCGCCAGATTACTGGCTGATCCCGTCCCACCAGGAGGCCCATCGACACCATCTTGACGCCGTAATTTTCTAGGGGAAGGATCTCTTCGCTGCCGTCTTCCCGTTTGCGCACCACCAGAGACCGATCCTGCAGCCCCAGCATCAGCGGCACATTGGGGCCGTAGATATCCGCATCCAGCAGCCCCACCTGCGCTCCGCTCTGGGCAAGGGCGACAGCTACATTGACCGCTACCGAGGTTTTGCCCACCCCTCCCTTGCCGCTGGAGATGGCGATGATGTTGCGCACGCCTGGGATGGGCTGCCGATTGGGCAGAGAGGGCGAGCGGGGGGTTTCTGCCGTAACGGTGACCTCGATGGTTTCAACGGGAGCCAGGCGGCGGATAGCAGCCTTGCACTCCTCGACGAGGAACTCCCGCAAGGGGCAGGCTGGCGTTGTCAGCACCAGAGTAAAGGCCACCCGCTCCGGCTCGACGCGGATATCCCGGATCATGTTCAGTTCCACCAGGCTGCGGCGTAGCTCCGGATCTTGAACCGGGCGCAAGGCTTCAAGGATAGCAGCAGCATCAAGGGTGGAGGTCGTCATGGGAGCTGAGGAGGTTGCTTCATATTCTTCACTCTAATCGGTTTTTCCAGCTCTTCTCGGCCAGCCCTCGGCCAACTGGCTGACCCAGGTCAGTTCTAGCTGTAGTCTGTTCTCGTGCCGGTATCTCAAGTTGTGAGGCTAGAAGGTATGGAAATCCGCCCTGCCAGGCCTGAAGATGCGCCCGCTTTGTTTAACCTCATCTGCGCCCTAGCCGAGTACGAGAAGCTGAGCCACTTGGTAACGGGATCCGCTGATCTATTGCGGCACCATTTGTTTGGCCCCGAAGCCTTTGCCTCGGCGTTGTTGGCAGAAGTGGAGGGGCAAGCGGTGGGGTTTGCTCTTTACTTTCGTCATTTTTCCACCTTCCTCACCCGGCCCGGACTCTACCTGGAAGATCTGTTTGTGCTGCCCGAATTCCGCGGCAGGGGCATCGGCAAGGCGCTCTTGGCACGGGTGGCTCAGGAGGCGGTGGCCAAAGGATACGGGCGGCTGGAGTGGATGGTTTTGGACTGGAACCAGCCGGCAATGGAGTTCTATCGGCGCTTGGGCGCCAAACAGCACCCTGAGTGGATTCTCCACCGTCTCAGCGGCTCTGACCTGGAAGCGCTGGCTCGGAGCCTCGACGCTCAGCCCACCTCTGAATAGGATCCCTGCGCGAAAGGGGGGCCAGACCTCTATACTTAGCGGCTGAGCCGAGGTTGAGCCGAGCATGAGCCCAACGCAAATCGTCACTCCCCAAGGGGCCGAAATCCTCTGTGTTGGCACCGAGTTGCTTTTGGGAGAGATCGCCAACACCAACGCCCAATATCTGGCAGCCGAGCTGGCCAAGCTCGGGATCCCGCACTACTACCAAACGGTGGTGGGGGATAACGAAACCCGCATCCACCAGGCCCTGGAGGTGGCCTGCCAGCGCTCCAGCCTGCTGTTAATCACAGGAGGCCTGGGGCCAACCCCGGATGATCTGACCCATGCGGCGCTGGCTTCCTTTTTTGGAGTGGAGATGGTGGAGCACCCCCAGCTCTGGGAGGAGATTCTGCGAAAATACGGCCAGCGCGGCCTTGTGCCCTCGCCTAGCAACCGCAAGCAGGCCTTTCTGCCCCGGGGAGCCGCCATCCTGCCCAACCCCCTCGGCAGCGCCTGTGGCCTCATTTGGCAGCCCCGCCCCAACTTGCATGTTCTCACCTTTCCCGGCGTGCCGCAGGAGATGCAGCGCATGTGGCAGGAGACGGCTGTACCCTATTTGCGCTCCCTCGGCTGGGGCAAGGAGGTCTTCTACAGCCGCGTGCTGCGCTACTGGGGCATCCCCGAATCGACCTTGGCCGAGCGGGTGGCCCCCTGGCTGGCCGGGGAAAATCCCACGGTCGCTCCCTACGCCAGCCAAGGGGAGGTGCGCCTGCGAGTTACTGGACGCGCTCCCACGCGCGAGGCGGCAGAGGCCCTGATTGCTCCAGTGGTGGAGCAGATTTTGCAGATTTCTGGAGAAGACTACTTTGGCAGCGATGAGGCCACCTTGGCCAGCGTGGTGGGGGAGCTGCTCCTGCAGCGGCGGCAGACCCTGGCGGTAGCCGAATCCTGCACCGGCGGGCTACTGGGGCAGTTGGTAACCGGGATCCCGGGCAGCTCGCGCTATTTCCTGGGCGGCATCGTTGCCTACGACAACCGCTTCAAGGAGCAGCTTTTGCGGGTAGATCCCAAGACGCTGCAGCAGCATGGAGCAGTTAGTGAGCCGGTAGCTGCCCAGATGGCGCTGGGAGCCAAGCAGGTTTTTGGTTCCGACTGGGCCCTGAGCATTACTGGCATTGCCGGCCCAGAGGGGGGCACTGCTGCCAAGCCGGTTGGCCTGGTCTATCTGGGCTTAGCTTACCCGGAGGGGAAAGTGGAAGTGTTGGAGTACCGCTTGGGTAGCCTGCGCGGCCGAGAGGGCGTGCGCTGGTGGAGCGCCCAAGCGGCGCTGGACTGTCTGCGGCGGCGCTTGCTCCGCTACCCCCTTTCGGGGGGATCCCCAGAGCCTAAGCTAGAGGAGCAGGCAGATCTCGGAGCAGGCCGATGAACCCCGCGGAGGCGGGCAAGGAGGCCCTACGGCAGGGCCGCTTTCAAGAAGCTATCCAACTTCTTGAGGACTATTTGGCCCAGGTTCATCACGGGGGCCAGGGAGGGGGGATCCCAGCAAGTAGGCAAGTCCTGGAAGCCCAGATGAATTTGGTGCGGGCCTACCATCAGCTAGGCCAAGCAGAGAAGGCGCGGGCGCTTTGTCTAAAACTGCTGCAGCATCCGGATCCTCAGGCGCGAGACTGGGCCCAAAAAATCCTGTCCCGTCTGCCCCAAACGGCGGAAAAACCCGCTGCTTCCCCCTCCTCCAGCCGCCAACGGGCCAGTCAGGTAGGCTTAAGGATCCCCTTGCCGGCGGAGGCCGGTTCTCTAGGATGGGCCAAGTGGGGATCCCTGGCTGTGGGCCTCCTCTTCCTCTGGTGGCTGAGTTTTGGGCTGGTGGGCAGCCACCTGGATTTTGGGCGGCTAAGTTTTCCACGGCAGCTTTGGTTTTTGCAGGGGTTGCTGCCCTGGCTGCGCAACGGCTTACGCTGGCTGGTGGCTGGCAGCCTGGCGGTTAACTTTGGCGTAGGCCTGCTCTTTTTTGCCCCCTGGCTCCTGGATCACCTGCACCAGCGGCTGCACAAGTTGCGCTGGGCCAGCCTAGGAGAACTCGAGCGCCATAGCCCCGAGGCAGCTCGCCTGCTGCAGCGCCTCTGCGCCCAGAAGCACCTCAAACTGCCGCGCCTGGGGGTGATTCCAGAAGGGGGACCGCTGGCCTTTGTCTACGGCACTTTTCCCGATGGCGGCCGCATCGTGGTCACCCAGGCCCTCTTGCAGCGGCTTGCTCCCGATGAGATTGCCGCCGTCTACGCCCAGGCCCTGGGGCGGATCGTTAACGGCGACATCCTGCTCATGACCCTGCTAGGATCCCCCCTGCAGTTGGTTTACCTAACCCTGGAGCAAGTGAGCCACCTGGGGAGCCAACGGCGGGATCTCATTGGACACGTGGCTCCCCTGCTCTACCTGATCTACACGGTGCTTTCCTACCCCCTGTTTTTCCTCTCCCGCCTGGGCACCTACCACGCCGATCACTTCGCGGTCGAGGCCACGGGCAACCCCAACGGGCTAATGGCCGCTCTGCTCAAGTCGGCTGCTGGCCTGCAGGAGGTTCACAAAAACGACCGCCGCCCCTCCTCGCTGTTGCACTGCACCCGCCTCTTTAGCCTCCTGGACTTCAAAACTACCGCTGCCGCCAGTGCCGCTGTCCGCTTGCAGGATCCCGCCCAAGCCGGCCAGGTCTTCCGCTGGGAGCAGCTCAACCCCTGGGCCCGCTGGATGCAGCTGAATTCCAGCCATCCCCTGCTGGGACAGCGCTTTCAGGTTTTGGGGAAATACGCGCAGCGGCTGCGCCTTTTGCCTGAGCTAAGCCTAGTCAAGCCGAATGAGGGAGGGGCTCCTCAAAAGGCTCGCTTCTGGGTGGACCTGGCCATCTACGCTGCCGAAGTGGTCGGCATGGTTATAGGCTGGCTGGTGGGGCTAATCCTCTACTTAGGGCTGCGAGATCGCCTCGATCCCAAGATCATTGCCGCGGCTGCGGTGGTGGGCTATGGGATGGGCCTGTGGGCCAAGGCAGGGCTCATGTACCGAGGACCTCTGTTGCCCCAGCCCACTGCGGTGCTCAGCTTGCTGGCCGATCCGGACGCGGATCCCTGCCGCAGTCAGCCGGTGGAGCTGGAAGGCGAGCTGCTGGGATTGGGACCAACTGGCTATCAACTGGGAGCAGAGCTCAAGCTCCAGGATGCCACCGGCCTGATCCCCCTGCGCTTCACCTCTCCCCTGGGACCGCTGGGCAATGTCTTTTCCGGCCTAAAGTCCCTCCGCGCCCTCATGGGCCGGCAGGTCAAGGTGGTGGGCTGGTTCCGCCGCGGCAACACTGCCTGGGTGGATTTGGCCTATGTCCAAACAGAAGCAGCTCGTCTCCACAGCCGTCCCCGCCTGTGGCTGCTGCTCCTTGGCCTGGGGTTTGTCCTCCTCGGCCTTTGGGGCGCTTTCTATTTCCCCAACTTACGCTTTTACCTCTAGCGGCGAGAGGGCGCCAACTGGGCCTTGCGCAGTCGCACCGACTGGGGGGTGACCTCCACCAGCTCGTCCTCGCCAATGTATTCCAGGGCTCGCTCCAGAGTCATCTCCACCGGCGCCTGCAGCTGCACCAGCTCTTCTCCCGTTGAGGCGCGATGGTTGGTTAGGTGTTTGGTCTTGCAGACGTTTAGCTCCAGATCCTGGGGTCGGTTGTGCTCACCCACAATCATGCCCTTGTAAACGCGGGTGCCCGGCTTAATGAAGAACACGCCGCGGTCCTCCGCATTCTTCAGGGCATAGGTGGTGGCCACTCCCTCTTCAAAGGCAATGAGCACGCCGTTGCGGCGAGTCTCCAGCCCTGAGGTGAGAGGACGGTACTCCAAAAAGCTATGGCTCATAATCCCTTCGCCGCGGGTGATGCGGACAAACTCGCTGCGAAAGCCAATGAGCCCCCGCGCCGGGATGACGAACTCCAACTGGGCCCGACCGTCCGCGCCCACTCTCATGTTCTGCATCTCTCCCCGCCGCTCTCCCAGCCGTTCGATGCAGGCGCCCACTGCCGCTTCCGGCACATCCAACACCAAAAGCTCATAGGGCTCGTAGGGCTGGCCGTTGACTTCGCGGAAGATCACCTTCGGCTGGCCAACCTGGAACTCGTAGCCCTCCCGCCGCATGGTTTCCAGCAAAATGCCCAGGTGCAGTTCGCCTCGCCCCGACACCAAAAAGCAATCTGGGGACTCGGTCTCCTCCACCCGTAGCGCCACGTTGGTTTCCAGCTCCCGCATCAGGCGCTCCCGCAATTGCCGCGAAGTAACAAAGGTGCCCTCCTGGCCGGCAAAGGGAGAGTCGTTGACGCAGATCCTCACCTGCAGCGTCGGCTCGTCCACCTTGATCAGCGGCAGGGCCTGGGGGTTTTCGGGAGAGGTGAGGGTGTGGCCAATGTGGGCCTCGGCAAACCCTGCCACCGCCACAATATTGCCGGCAGTGGCTTCTGTTAGCTCAATGCGCTCCAGGCCTTGGAAGCCAAACAGCTTGGTTACCTTGCCCCTGGCAATCGACCCGTCTTCTTTGACCACCGCCAACTGATCCCCAAGCCGAATGGTGCCGTTGTGGATCTTGCCAATCACAATCCGGCCCAGGTATTCCGAGTGCTCCAGCGTCGTGACTTGCAGTTGCAGCGGCTTGGCGGGATCCCCCACTGGCGGCGGCACGTATTTGAGGATGGCCTCAAAGAGAGGCCTCATGTCGAGAGGGCCGCTGTAGTTGCCTGCAAGGAAAGCTTTGAGGTCAGCTTCTTCCAGGGCAAAACCCCGTAGTCCCGAGGCAAATAGGTAGGGGAAGTCGCACTGGTCTTCGTCAGCGCCTAGCTCCAGAAACAGATCCAACACTTTGTCGATGACCTTGTAGGGCTCGGCCTGAGGCCGATCAATTTTGTTGACCACCACGATTGGGCGCAAGCCCTTCTCCAAGGCCTTACGCAACACAAAGCGGGTCTGAGGCATCGGGCCCTCGTTGGCATCCACAATCAGCAGACAGCCTTCCACCATGCCCAGCACCCGCTCCACCTCCCCGCCAAAGTCGGCGTGGCCGGGAGTATCGACGATGTTGATCAGGGTTTCGCCATAGCGAACGGCGGTGTTCTTTGCCAGGATGGTGATGCCCCGCTCCCGCTCTAGGGCGTTGCAATCCAGCACGCAGGCGGGAATGTCTCCTTCCGCCCGCAGGGCTCCTGCCTGGCGCAACAGGGCATCCACGAGGGTGGTTTTGCCGTGGTCAACGTGGGCAATGATGGCAATGTTGCGGATAGGGATCGGCATAGCCCTCAATCCGTAGAAAAACTCACCCCCAGCCTTTCCTGGGGGTGCCTCTACAACTCTAGCGCAAAGAAGTGTTACATCGCAGAGAGAGTTGCCCTGCCAGCGCTACCGGGCAACCCTTGCCTCACATATCAGCCCCGCGCAGGTAAAGCACCAAAATGACCGCCGGCCCTGCCAAGACAATCAAGGCAAGCAGCGCCAACTGCACGAACACTTCGTATTGCCCGAACATAGCCCCAAATCCCGTAGCCTACTTGTGTATCCTAAGGTCCGCTGTTGCCTGAAGATGAGGGGACTGTTGCAATTCTTTAAAACCTAGCGCTCCTGCTGGGCCTGAAAGGGCATGGGATCGAGGTTAAAGAGTTCCTGCAGAATTTGCATCGCCTTCCGTCGGGCCTCGATGTCCCGTTTGGCCCGCAGTTGCACCATAGGGTCATGCAGGATCTTGTTGACGATGCCACGGGTGAGGGCGTCGATGACCTCCAGGTGCTTCTCGGCAAAGTCCTTGCCCAGCCGGGAGAGAGCTTTCTCCATCTCCTGCTCGCGGATAGACTCCACCTTGTGGCGCAGGCTGGAAATGGTGGGCACTGTTTCCAGAGAACGCCACCACTCCATGAACTGCTCCACCTCTTCTTCGATCAAGGCCTCGGCCGCCAGGGCCAGCTTTTGCCGTTGGGCGCGGTTTTCTTCCACGACGCGGGAGAGGTGATCTACGTTGAACAGCCGCACCCCTCTGAGCTTTTCTACCTCGGGATCGATGTTGCGGGGCACGGAGATATCCACCAACAGCAGCGGCTGATCCGGCTGCAGCACTTCCACTAGTTGGGCGTAGGTAAGGATGGGCTGGGTGGCGCTGGTGCTGGTGAAGACCAGATTGGACTCCGCCACGCTGTTGAGCAACGACTCCCAAGGCAGGACTTGGATTGGTTGCTCAAATTGCTGGGCTAGCGCTTCTGCCCGCTCTAAGGAGCGGTTGACTAGGGTAATATCCACCGCTCCCTTGGCCAGAAGGTGCTGCAGCAAGAGGCGGGCCATTCTCCCTGCTCCCACGACGGTAACCTTGCCCTGGGAAAGCGATCCCTGCTCTTGCAGGGCCAGCTCCACGGCTGCCGAGCTAATGGACATGGCGCCGGTGCCGATCCCCGTCTCCGCGCGGACGCGCTTGCCGGCAGTGATGGCTGCCTTGAAGAGGCGGTTGAGGATGCGATCCGTGCCGTTGCATGCCTGGCCCAGTTGTTGAGCCTTTTTCACTTGCGCCAAGATCTGCCCTTCTCCCAGCACCAAGCTCTCCAGCCCGGCCGCCACCCGCATCAAGTGGGTCACCGCATCTTGGTAGAGCAGGGTAAACAGGTGGGGACGCAGTTGGGGCAGGGGGATCCCCTTTGCCTCGGCCAAAAACTGCATCGTCTGCCGCACCCCGCTTTCGGTTTCTGGCGTAACGATGTAGACCTCCAGCCGGTTACAGGTGCTGAGGATTGCTGCTTCCTCAATGTGGGGGTGGGCACGGAGCTGCCGGATCCTCTCTCCCACCTCGGCCTCCCCAATGCTGAGGCGCTCCCGGATCTCCACAGGAGCTGTGCGATGGCTAAGACCGACAACCGCGATAAACATGCCTCTCCGTCGTCTATAGACCACTGATTGTTAAATCTCTAAACAAAGGCAAACCTTGCCCGAAACAAGAATAGCCTAGAGCCTAAGCAAAGCGTCTTACCTGTCTTGGCTGCAGCAAGCTTAGGTAACTTTTCTCAGACTACCTAAACCCTAAGACCAGTATCGGATCGGTTTTGCCAGATTTTGCTGAAGAGTTATTACGTTTTTTCGGGGTCGGCCTTGATAGATTTTTTAACGTTCTCCCAAGCAGAAGGGCGACCTTCCCCAGGGAAAGCCGCCCTCGTCACTGGGAAGAGCTAGGAGGGGATCCGTCAGCGCAGTTGCAGGGCGGGGGGCTGCTGGCCCTCCTTCAGGTGGATGGTGTCCACAAAGCGCACGGTGCGGGATTGGCTAGAAATCACCAGCGTTTCCGTACGCGCTCCACCCCCGAAGAAGCGCACTCCCCGTACCAGATCCCCATCGGTGATACCGGTGGCCGCAAAGAGCAGCTCTTTGCCGCTGGCTAGCTCCTCACACTCCCATACCTTATCGGGATCCTCAATGCCCTTTTCTTTCAGTTCTCGCCGGGTCTCTTCTACCGGTGGCAGGTAGGTGCCCGCCTGCACCACTTCGGGATCGTAGATGAGCCGCCCTTGGAAGTGAGCGCCCAGACAGCGCAGCGCCGCTGCCGAGATCACTCCCTCGGGAGCCGCTCCAATCCCCATCAGGGCATGGATACCTGTGCCGCTGAACGCCACTGCCAGAGCTGCCGAGAGGTCGCCGTCGGTAATTAGCTTCACCCGCGCCCCTGCCTCACGGATTTGGCGGATGAGATCGGCGTGGCGCTTGCGATCCATGACCACTACCGTTAGGTCCGCCACCTCCCGACCCAGGCTTTCGGCGATGATCTTGAGGTTCTTTTCTGGCGGATAGTCCAGGTGAACCTTGCCCTTGGCCTGGGGCGGGGCCGCTAGTTTTTGCATGTAGATGTCCGGGGCGTTGAGAAGGCCGCCTTTCTCGGAGATGGCCAGCACCGCCATGGATCCGTTCTGGCCTTTGGCTACCAGGTTGGTGCCCTCGCAGGGATCCACAGCAATATCGATCTCCACCAGCTCTTCCACGCGACAGAACTGCTCGGCGTCGGGACGGGTGCAGATCCCCACTTCCTCCCCGATGTAGAGCATGGGGGCCTCGTCGCGGGTTCCCTCCCCAATGACGATTCGACCGCGCATGGGGATCTGGTTGAGTTTCTCCCGCATGGCTTCTACGGCTGCTTGGTCAGCGGCCTTGTTGTCCCCCTTGCCCATCCAGCGGGCGGCAGCAATGGCAGCCTGTTCCACCACTTCGATGATCTCGAGCCCCAACTTGTTGTCCACGGTATGCCCCCCTCGGAACGATGAAGGCCAACTTCAGTAAGGATCTCTTCAAACTCTCTCCCAGTTTACCAGGGCAGGCTTCTTCTCGAGATCTTTATCCCCACCTTGAATAACCTGAGAGAACAAATTGCCAAAAGTCAAGCGCAAAGGGCGATCCCCGTCCCAGCCGCTGGCTATTGTCGGCTGGGGATCAAGGATGATAGCCTGTCCTAAAGGGCAATAAGTTTTTCTTAAGGGAATTAAAAAACAGCAATGAAAAGATACGTTTATGTCAACCGCTCTGGCCGGGTTCAGGTAATCCGGACGATCCCTGGCCACTGGGAGCGCACCCTCTTCCCGGGCCAGTATGCCACTTTCGAGGCAGAACCCGACGACTACCTAGAAGTCTATAGCTGCTGCTGCGCCACTACCATCTTGGAAGAGCGCCGCCCCTGCCGCTGGTTGCTGGATTCTTCCCTTCCTGAAGTAGAAGCCCATCCTTGGCTGCCCCCCCATTTGGATACCTTGGCAGATGCTGTAAATGGGTGAGGGACAAGAGGTTGTCGGGTCGGTTTAGCTTGCCTAACCCGCAAGACAAACTCATTATGAGTATGGTATGTTGATTTTAGTTTACATTTGCACCTTAGCGGAAGGAGGGTCGACCTCATGTCTCAGCAAGGATGTCTGCGGGTGGGGCAGCTAGCTCCCGATTTTTCGGCCACGGCCGTTTACGACATGGAATTCAAGACGGTGAGGCTCTCTGACTACAGGGGCAAGAAGTATGTGGTGCTGCTCTTTTACCCCTTGGACTTTACCTTTGTCTGCCCGACCGAGATCACGGCCTTCAGCGATCGCTACGACGAGTTTGCCAAGTTGGACACGGAGATCCTCGGCATCTCGGTGGATAGCGAGTACTCTCACCTGGCCTGGATGCAAACCGACCGCAAAGCTGGCGGGGTGGGCGAGCTGAGGTATCCGCTGGTCTCCGACCTGAAGAAAGAGATCAGCGCCGCCTACAATGTCCTGGATCCGGCAACAGGGGTGGCGCTGCGCGGCCTGTTTATCATCGACAAGGAAGGGATCCTTCAGCACGCCACCATCAACAACCTGGCCTTTGGCCGCAGCGTGGATGAGACCCTGCGCACCCTGCAGGCTATCCAGTATGTCCAATCCCACCCCGATGAAGTTTGCCCAGCCAACTGGCAGCCCGGCCAGAGAACCCTAAAGCCCGACCCGGTCAAATCCAAGGAGTTCTTCGCGGCAGTTGCCAAGTAGACCAGGAATGCCAGACCTTGCGGCTCCGGCTCCAAGTGAGCTGGAGCTTTTTTAAAGAGGTGCAGACAGACAAAAGGGATCCCCTGAGCCTGGCAGGGGATCGGACAAGACCAAGGCTGCCAACCAAATTAGTCCCAGGGCTTGCCGTCGGTGAACTTGTAGGTAACGGGCTCGCGGTTTTTGCCGATGCTGTGATCTACCTTGCCGACGGGCTGGCGACCCTCGTTAACTTTTTCAGGGAAGACGCCATCTTTGGGATGCACCAGCTCCGGCTGTCCCCCTGCCGGAATGCGGAAGATCTGGTAGTCGTTGATCTTGTATTCAGATCTCAGCTGGGCCCCAAGAGCCAGGCACTGCTCCTTGCGGGCGAAGGTGAGGTAGTTCTTACCCTCCACCATCTCAGCAGCCCCGCCCGTGGGCATCTCAAACACCTGCCCTGGCTTGCCAGTCCAGGTGATGACGTATTTCTCTTCGGTCTCGGCTGCGCTCAACAGCCCTCCGGTAGATCCCCCGAAGAGGGGGAGCTTAGCGCCCTGCCGGGGATCGCCTTCCATCACAGCCATAGCCTCCCTTCTCGTTGCGGTTGGTGTTGCTTAGGCCGCGCTTGGGATAGCGCGCAGCACTTTGAATCTACCACTGACTTGATCTTTGACCTCAGAGCCGGCCAGGAACTGTAATTTTTCGTAGCAGAGCTAGCTTCGCTGAAGATAATTAGCTCTCCTAGGCCAGCTCCAGAAAAGCTCCCATGCGGCGAAACTTTTGGTAACGCTCTTCCCGCAACTCCCGCCCGCTCAGCCTGGAAAGCTCCTTGAGGTGTCTTAGGAGAGCCTCTTTGAGAGTTTGGGCAGCTTCCAAAGGAGCGCGGTGGGCACCTCCCACTGGCTCTGGCAGGATCTCGTCAATGACCTCCAGTTGCAGCAGATCTTGGGCAGTAATGCGCAGGGCTGCTGCCGCCTGGGGTGCTTTTTTGGCATCTTTCCAAAGGATGGCTGCACAGCCCTCTGGTGAGATTACCGAATAGACGGCGTGTTCAAACATCAAGATGCGGTTGCCCACCCCAATGGCCAAGGCCCCCCCGGATCCCCCTTCGCCAATCACCGTACAGATAATGGGGATCTCCAGCTGAAACAGCGTCCGCAAGTTGGTGGCAATGGCCTCCCCCTGGCCCTCAGCCTCGGCCTTAACTCCTGGGTAGGCCCCTGGCGTGTCGATAAAGGTCAAAAGGGGCAGACCAAAGCGGTGGGCATGCTCCATGAGCCGCAGGGCTTTGCGGTAGCCGGCAGGGTTGGGCATGCCGAAGTTGCGGTGGATGTTGTCTTTGGTGTCGCGGCCCTTTTGGTGGCCGAGGATCATCACCGGCTGATCCTCCAGCTTGGCTAGGCCGCCGACAATGGCCGGATCGTCCTGGCCGTGGCGATCCCCGTGCAGCTCAAACCAATCGTCGCAGATGGTCTGCACATAGTCCAAGGTGGTAGGGCGACGGGGATGGCGGGCCACCTGCAGCCGCTCGACAGGTGTGAGCTGCCTGAAAATCTCGCGGCGCAGCTCTTCGGCTTTGGCCTCCAGTTGGCGAATCTGCTCAGAAGCATCAATGTCGTTTTCTTCAGCCAAGGCCCGAATCTCCTGGATGCGCTGCTCGAGAGCGGCAACAGGCTGCTCGAACTCCAGCAGCAAGCGGTCGCTAGACTTGCTCATACCGTGTTGGCTAAACCTCGGGAGTCTGCTCAGAGATGGGGAGGTCAGGCTTTGATCTTCTCACATGCAGATCGGGTAGGCTAGAGGGAGTTACCCTGGGGGATCCTTTTGAATGGGAAAGGATCCCTTGGGTTGGCGGGTTCTCTTCCCATGAAGGCTGTTGTCAGAGATGGGGGATCAACAGGCTGCCTTGGAGAGCAGTCTTTGCCAACTCGGATGCCTCTCCTGCTAGCGCCGGCGGGGGACTGGGAGTGTGCCAAGGCAGCGGTGGAAAACGGAGCCGACGCCATCTACTTCGGACTGGAACGGTTCAATGCTCGCCTGCGCGCCCGCAACTTTACGGAGGCGGACTTGCCAGAGCTAATGGCCTGGCTGCACCAGCGCGGGGTGCGGGGCTACGTCACTTTAAATACCTTGGTCTTTCCTGAAGAGCTGGAGGAGGCGGAACAGTACATCCGCGCGATGACGGCAGCAGGGGTAGACGCGGTCATCGTGCAGGATGTCGGCATTGCGCGCCTGGTTCGACATCTTTCTCCCGACCTGCCCATCCACGCCTCAACACAGATGACTATTACCAGCGGCGTGGGAGCGGAGTTTGCTGCCGAGCTGGGCTGTGAGGTGGTGGTGCTGGCGCGGGAGTGTTCCCTCCAGGAAATAGCCAAGATCCGCGCCCATCTGGAAGAGAGGGGATCCCCCATTGCTCTGGAGGTGTTTGTCCATGGGGCCCTGTGCGTGGCCTACTCCGGGCAATGCCTAACCAGCGAGGCGCTGGGGAGACGCTCGGCCAACCGCGGGGAGTGCGCCCAGGCCTGTCGCCTGCCCTACGAGCTGGTGGTGGACGGGGTTCGCCGCGATCTGGGAGAGAAGCGGTATCTACTTAGCCCCCAAGATTTAGCTGGCTTGGAGGTGTTGCCGGAGCTAGTCAAGCTAGGGATCCACTGCTTGAAAATTGAGGGCCGCCTAAAATCCCCAGAATATGTAGCCAGCGTAACGCGCATCTATCGGCGGGCCTTGGACGCCTTGGGGGCAGGGGAAGTGTGGCAGCCCTCAGACCAGGAATGGTATGAGCTGGAGATGAGCTTTTCCCGCGGCCTGTACACCGGCTGGCTGCGAGGCATCAACAACCAAAAGCTGGTGCATGCCCGTTTTGGCAAAAAGCGCGGCGTTTACCTAGGACAGGTGGTGAGGATCGAGGGGGATCAGGTGGGAGTGCGCCTGGAAGCTCCCCTCAAGGCGGGGGATGGCGTGGTGTTTGACCAGGGGGAGCCAGAGCTGCCGGAGCAGGGGGGACGAGTTTACCGCGTGCACCAGAAGCAGGGATTGGCCTGGCTGAGCTTTGCCCAGGGGGCAATTGACCTCAAACGCCTGCGGGTAGGGGATCGCCTCTGGAAGACCAGCGACCCAGAGCTGGAAAAGCGCCTGCGCCGGAGCTATGCCGGGAATCAGCCCCGCTTCCGCCGCCCCGTCCACCTGGAAGTCCATGGCCAGGCCGGACTGCCCCTGACCCTCATCCTGCGCGATGAAGAGGGCCACGTGGTGCAGGTGGATTCCCCCATGCCTTTGCAGCCTGCTCGCCAGCAGCCCCTCACCGACGAGAAGCTGCGACAGCAACTGGGCCGCCTGGGAGGTACGCCCTTCCGGCTGGGATCCCTGCACAATGCCCTGGAGGGGGAGGTGATGCTGCCGGTCAGCGTCCTCAACCAAATGCGGCGCCAGGCAGTGGAGCAGTTGCAAGCGCTGCGAGCCCGGCCCCGCCGCTGGCAGCTCAATCCTGACGCCCACTGGCAAGACCTGCTGCCTCCCCTAGAGCCAGCCGAGCCGGGATTGCCCCAGCTGGTGGTGTTGGTGCGGGAGCCGGCCCAGTTGTCGGCGGCAATTGCCTGTGGCATCCGCCAGATCTACCTGGAGTTTGAGGATCCCCGCCGCTACCGGGAAGTTATCCGCGCTACCAAAGCTTCTCACCCCGAGGTGGAGCTGTGGGCGGCCCCGCCCCGCATCACCAAGCCGGGGGAAACTTGGATTCTAAAACAGGTGCTGGCGGCAGGAGCCGATGGCTATCTGGTGCGAAACTACGACCACCTACGCTTTTTCACCAACCAGCGCTGCATCGGCGATTTTTCCCTGAACGTGGCCAATCCCCTCACCGCCCACTATTTCAAAAGCCGCTACCGCCTGGAGCGCCTGACGGCCTCCTATGACCTCAACCATGAGCAACTGGGATCCCTGCTGCAGGCTGGCCCTGCCCATTGGTACGAGGTTACTATCCACCAGCACATGCCCATGTTCCACATGGAGCACTGCGTCTTCTGCGCCTTTTTGTCCAGTGGCACGGATTACACCAACTGTGGCCGCCCCTGCGAAAAGCACGAAGTAAGGCTGAGGGACAGGGCCAATGTGGAGCACATTTTGAAAGCCGATGCTGGCTGCCGCAACACCCTCTACAATGGCAAGGCCCAAACTGGGGCAGAATATGTGTCGCAGCTCCTGGCGCTGGGGTTGCGATATCTGCGCATTGAGTTCTTGCGGGAGTCTGCCGAGCAGGTTCAGCAAACCCTACGCTGCTATCAACAGCTCCTCCAGGGCCAGATGAGTGGCTCTCAACTGTGGCGGGAGCTAAAGCTGTACAGCCAGTTGGGGGTAACAAGGGGCTCTCTGGAAAGTTGAGGTCAATCTATGCCCTTTTGGCCGCCGCAGATCCTCCCCTCTGCCCTCTACCCCCTTCTGCAGCAGGGCCTCAAGACCCTTTTTCCTGAGGCTCTCTGGGACTTACCGCCAGATCCTCAGAAGCGACAGGTGGCCCTTACCTTTGACGATGGCCCTCACCCTGAATACACGCCGACCCTGTTGCAAGTTTTACAGGAGTTTCAGGTACCAGCCACCTTCTTTGTGTTGGGGGAACGGGTGCAGCGCTGGCCCCACCTGGCCCGGAAAATCCGCCAACAGAGCCACGGCATTGGCCTGCACGGCTGGCAGCACCGCTCGGTTACCCAGCTTAGCCGCGGTGAACTGCTACAGAGCTTGCGACGCAGCCAGGATACCCTCGTGGCTGCCTGTGGCGGCACCCCAGAAGAGTATCGGGCCGTGCGCCCCCCCAACGGTCTCTTCTGGCCCCGGACGCTAACCGACTTGCGCTCCTGGGGGTATCTACCGGTGATGTGGAGTGTGGTGCCGGAGGATTGGCTCTGCCCGCCGGTGGCCGTGGTGGTGGAGCGGGTGCTCAACCAAGTGCGGCCCGGCTCCCTGATTGTGCTCCACGACGGCGTCCAGGGGGGATCTCAGGTAGCCGAGGTAGTCCGCCGTTTGATCCCGGCTTTGCGGGAGCAGGGGTTTGACTTTGTCCGCCTGCCCCTTTCTGGCAAGCTTCCCAGTTGCAGAGGAAATTGAATACAGTGAAAGGCAGCGATAGGGAGGGCAAGCCATGGGCGTGCGTAAGATCATCTATGGCATTTTCGGGCAGCGAGCCGGCAGCCTCATCGTGGGCACGTGGAATTGGCTTTGGGGGCTGCCGGTGGAAAAAGGCGGGGCAGAGGCAGTGGCGGTGGCCGAAGAATCGGTGCGAACCATGCAGGAGACTGTGCAGCGTCTCACCGAAGCCGTCGCCACCCAGGTAGCTGCCTACCAGCGGGCCGAGCAAAAGTACGTGCAAAAGGTGCGGGAGTACCAGGCGCTGGAGAACAAGGCTCGCCTGGCTATGCAACGGGGGGATCAAGAAGCCGCTCGCCTAGCTATGGCCGAAGCCCTGCGCATTGAGGCCGCTCTTGGCCCGCTCAAGGAACAAGTGGAAACTGCTGAGCGCTATGTCAAGGCTGCCAAGGAAAAGCTGGCCCGGGAAAAAGAGCGTCTGGCCCTCTACAAGCGCGAGCTGAGCAACCTCAAAGACATCTACGAGGTGAACAAAGCCCTTGAACAGATGACCCGCGTTAACAACGCCTATAGCATTGACTCGGCCAAGTCCCAATTTGAGGCGGCCAAGAACGCCATCCAGGCTCGCCAGCTCAAGGTCCACGCCCTCAGCGAGCTCTCCGAGGATCGCAGCGAGCAACTTGCCGCCCAGCTTGACGAAATGGCTCTTGAGGACGAGATCTCCCGCCGCCTAGCTATGCTCAGTGGCCAGGGAGGCAGCACCGCCAAGCTGCCCTTGCCGGATCTGGACTTCGAGAAGCGCTCTTGATCACGTGTCCTAGCGAGGCTTTGCTTTATTCGTGGGTAAAGTCGGCTTCTGGCACCTGGCTTGTCTCGGAACCAGCAGCCACCGCTTGCAGGGGCACTGCCTGCGGCACTTGTACGATCTGGGGTGTAAAGACAAAGAGGTTGTACACGGTGTTGCGGCGGATGTTGTCCAGCATCTCTAGGAACAGCTCGTAGCCCTCGTTCTTGTATTCGATGAGGGGATCCCGCTGGCCATAGCCGCGCAGGCCCACCGCTTCCCGCAGCGCCTCCATCTGTTGCAAGTGCTCCCGCCAGAGGGTATCCACCTGCTGCAATAGGAAAAAGCGCTCAGCCTTCCGCATCAGGCCAGGCTCAAAGGTATCCAAGAAGGCCTCTTTGGCCTCGTAGGCCATCTCCGCCTGTTTGATCAGGTAGTCGAGGATTTCCTGATAGGAGAGATCCCGTAAGTCCTCAACCTTGAGGTTGTCTTTGAGCAGGGGAACGAACTCCTGCATCTTGGCCGTCAGCTTGTCGATTTCCCACTCCTCCGGCGGCAGCTCCGGGTTGACGTGGGCTTGCACGATCTCCTCAACGGTCTTGCGCACGTAGTCCAGGATCTTGGGTTTGAGGTTCTCCCCTTCCAGAATGCGCCGCCGCTCCGAGTAGATAGCCCGCCGCTGGTTGTTGAGAACCTCGTCGTATTCAAACACCTGCTTACGCAGGTCAAAGTAGTACACCTCCACCTTGCGCTGGGCATTTTCTAGGCTTTTCGACAGGAGCGGGTGCTCGATGGGCATGTCTTCGTCTACCCGGAACATGTCCATCAGCTTGGCCACCCGTTCGCCACCGAAGATCTTGAGCAGGTTGTCTTCCAGGCTGAGGAAAAACCGCGAGGAGCCAGGGTCTCCTTGCCGGCCGGCGCGGCCGCGCAGCTGGTTGTCGATGCGGCGGGACTCGTGGCGCTCCGTGCCAATGACATGCAAGCCCCCCAGCCGCACCACCTCCTCGTGCTCGGCCTCTGTGACCTTTTCGTACTCGGCCTTGATGCTGTTGTAGACCTCTCGCAGTTGCAAGATCAGTGGATCCTGCACCGGCGCCTTCTCCGAGGCCACTGCGATGAGATCTTCCACCACCAGCTCCGGCAGGCGGTTTAACCCATACTTGGCCA
The DNA here is from genome assembly GCF_047462215.1 of Synechococcus sp. O70.1. NCBI lineage: Bacteria > Bacillati > Cyanobacteriota > Cyanophyceae > Synechococcales > Synechococcaceae > Synechococcus > Synechococcus sp. O70.1. The sequence continues at coordinate 92,586 of NZ_JANSIT010000001.1, forward strand.
CTGCGGCGGCCACCACCTCGTCCAAAGCCTGGCTGGTGCGAGCTGAGAGCTCACAGGGGTAAAAGTTGGGGGAGACCACCGTCCAGGACTTTTTCGGCTTGGGCGAGGCTGGGCCAAACCCTTGACCGCCGCCGCGGCTTGTCGTGGAGGCCGATCCCAGGGGGTTGTCGGGATCCAGCTGCACCAGCTTGGGCATCAGCCGTTCCCGCAGTTTGAGGCGGGCCATGTATTCCGCGTTGCCACCCAAGATGATGTCCGTGCCCCGCCCAGCCATGTTGGTAGCAATGGTTACGGCACCTTTGCGACCCGCCTGAGCAATGATTTCCGCCTCCCGCTCCACGTTCTCCGGCTTGGCGTTGAGGAGGTTGTGGGGGATCCCTCTTTCCTTGAGCATGGCCGAGAGGCGTTCGGATTTTTCCACGCTGGTGGTTCCCACCAAAACGGGCCGCCCCTTGGCGTGCATGTAGGCAATCTCCTCGACCACCGCCTTCCACTTGGCGTTTTCAGTCTTGTACACCAGGTCAGGGGCATCTATGCGGCGAATGGGCCGGTTGGTGGGGATAACAGTCACTTCGAGGTTGTAGATTTTAACAAACTCTGCTTCCTCGGTGCGAGCCGTGCCCGTCATGCCGGCAAGCTTGGGATAGAGGCGGAAGAGGTTTTGGTAAGTAATGGTGGCTAGGGTTTGGCTCTCGCTTTGAATGGGCACTCCCTCTTTGGCTTCAATGGCCTGGTGCAGGCCATCCGACCAGCGGCGACCAGGGAGCACCCGCCCGGTGAACTCGTCCACGATCACCACCTCTTGGTTGCGGACGATGTAGTGGACATCCCGGATGAAGAGCTCCTTGGCCTTTACAGCGTTAAAGACAAAGTGCGCCCAGGGATCTTTGGGATCAAATAGATCTGAGACCCCCAGCAACCGCTCGGCAGCCTCAAAACCTTCGTCGGTGAGGATGATGTTGCGGGCTTTTTCATCCACCTCGTAGTGCTCGTCGCGGATCAGCTCCCGGGCCACCTGGGCTGCTTTGAGGTACTTCTCGGAGGGACGGGACACCTGGCCAGAGATGATCAAGGGGGTGCGGGCCTCGTCGATGAGGATGGAGTCCACCTCGTCAATAATGCAGTAGTTGAAGGGCCGCTGCATCACTTCTCTGATATCGGTGGCCAGGTTGTCCCGCAGGTAGTCAAAGCCCAGTTCGCTGTTGGTGCAGTAAGTAATGTCGCAGTGGTAGCTGCGCCGCTTCTCGTCGGTGGACATGCCCTCTTGCACCAAGCCAACCGTCAGGCCCAGGAAGCGGTGCACCTGGCCCATCCACTCCGAGTCTCGCCGGGCCAAATAGCCGTTGACAGTAACGATGTGAACCCCCTTCCCAGTCAGGCCGTTTAAGTAGGCCGGTAGGGTGGCCACCAGGGTCTTCCCCTCCCCCGTTTTCATCTCGGCAATCTGGCCCTCGTGCAGCACCATGCCACCAATGAGCTGCACGTCGTAGTGGCGCATGTTGAGAACCCGCTTGGCCGCCTCTCGCACCACTGCAAAAGCCTCGGGCAGGAGTTCGTCGAGGGACTCTCCTCTGTCTAGGCGTTGGCGAAACTCGGTGGTCTTGGCCCTGAGCTCCGCATCGGAAAGGGAGGCAATCTCGATCTCCAGCGAGTTGATCAGCTTGACAACAGGCAGGTACTTGCGGATCTTGCGCTCGTTGGGATCCCCGAGAAGCTTCTGTAGGGCTTGGAGCATGGGAAGCCTAGGCCAATAGAACGGGTATACCCAATTTTATCATTCCCCTCCCCTGGGCTTGGGCGGCCGGAAAGGGCCTGACCTGGTAGCCCAGCCAAGACGGCAGCGGCAGTTTGCTGCAGCAGAGGCAAAAGCGCTTGCGGACAAAGGCAAGAAGATGTCAGGCTAGGGAAGCAAAGCGATCCCCGGGCTTATGAATTTCTTGGGCGTCGGACTGCCGGAAATGCTGGTTATCTTTGCAGTGGCTCTCTTGGTGTTTGGGCCACGCAAGCTGCCAGAGATTGGCCGTGCCCTAGCCAAAACCTTGCGCAGCTTACAGGATGCTGCCAGGGAGTTTGAGGCTCAGTTAAACCAGGAAGCCCAGGAGCTAGAAAGAGCCGCCCGCGCCTCTAGTCCCCAGACAGCCCCTGCAGCTCCGCTCAAAACCGACCCAGTTGCCACAGCCGATATGCCCACAAAGCCGGCTGTGGAGGCAGAGCCCAGGGCCGCCGCATCCCTGTCCGAGGGATCTTCAAGCGTGGATGCTGCCTAGCCAATGCCCCGCTTCGACCCGCTCTGTCTCGGCATAAGGACAATCCTAACTATGCCCTGGCGAATGCAAAAGCCTGGCTGCAGCAGCACGGCCAAAACCCCTCGAGTTATTCTCAGGAGCTGTCCCTCGCCGACTCCTCAGCGGTGATGTAATTCCCATCAACTTCAGGCGTTGGGACAGCCAGCCGGGGGGTTCTGGGTTGTTGCAAGAGCTCAAGACTGAAACCCCCTGGCCAGGGGCGCTTGCCCTCAGACCAATCCAAGTCCTAGGGTAAAGGGGCGAGCTCTTTGCACTTCTATGCCCACGGCTACCCTATTGGTGTCCTGTCCCGATCAAAAAGGCCTGGTAGCCAAGCTCTCCAACTTCATCTACAGCTACGACGGCAACATTCTTCACGCTGACCACCACACGGATCTCGAGGCAGGGTTGTTCCTAAGCCGCATCGAGTGGGATTTAGAGGGCTTTCGCCTGGAACGGTGGGAGATCGTCCCTGCCTTCTCCGGCATTGCCCGCGGGATCCAGGCCAACTGGGAGCTGCATTTTTCCGATACGCGCCGGCGCATTGCGGTGTGGGTTAGCAAGCAACCCCACTGTCTGTTGGATCTCATCTGGCGGCAGAGGGCTGGGGAGCTGCCGGCGGAGATCCCTCTGATCATCAGCAACCACCCCGACTTGGAGCCGCTGGCCCGCTCTTTTGGCATCGACTACTACCACATCCCCGTTTCTCCAGAAAACAGAGCCGAGGCAGAGGCCCGACAACTGGCCTTGCTGCAGGAATATCGGATTGACTTGGTGGTGCTGGCCAAATACATGCAGGTCTTGAGTGGGTGGCTGCTCCGCCAGGCGCCCCCGGTGATCAACATTCACCACTCTACGCTGCCTGCTTTTGCCGGTGCTAACCCCTACCAGCGTGCACACCAGCGGGGCGTCAAGATCATCGGCGCCACCGCCCACTACGCCACTGAGGAGCTGGATGAAGGGAGCAGGACGTAGTACGGGTGAGTCACCGCGACACGGTAGCTGACCTCATCCGCAAAGGCCGCGACGTGGAGCGCCTAGTCCTGGCCCGGGCCGTGCGCTATCACCTAGAAAATCGCGTCCTGGTGTACTGCAACAAAACGGTGGTGTTTGCCTAGGGAAACTGTCCCTTCCTCTTTGGGTGCAAAGGCCGAGCTCTGGAAAAGAAGCTGCTTTGCCAAACTGGAAAAAAAGTCAGGCTAGAGGTGGGATTATGGCCTTTGATTGGTTTCGCCGTCGCTACACCGACTCCAAGGGTGAAGCAGAGTCCTCTCCCCAAAAGGCCGAGTCGGCAACTCCCCCAGCGGCAGAGCCGGCTGCCATGTCGCCAGAAGACTATTTGGCCTTTGCTAAAGCCGCCTATGCCAACCTAAAAGCGCGGGCTGCCGCCAAAGCTACTCAAGCAGAGGTTGTCTCCCCAGCCGCCCCAGAACCCCCTGCAAGCGAGGGATCCCAGCCCTCTGCTCCAGCAGCTACAGCACCTGAAGCCGCCTCCCCCTCATCGTCTCCTGAGCAGCCGGCTGCTGTCCCCTCCTTTTTTGATCTGGCTCCTCGCGCTGCCGAGCGCCTGCAGGCCCTAAAGGCAAGCGCCGTGGAGGAAGCAGAGCCGATCCCTGCCAGCGTTGTTGCTCCTGCTGCCCCACCTCCAGAGTCGGCAGAGTCGGCGGCGGAAGAGCTGGTTTTCGACGAGGGCTTCCGCTGGTCAGCCGAGATCCTGGCGGCCCAAGGACGCAAGCCCGAAGAGATCTCCGTAGAAGAAATTTCCTGGCTGCAGAAGCTGCGGCGAAGTCTGGGCAAAACCCGCCTCAACCTGATCAACCAATTAAAGGCTCTAATGGGCCGGGGGCCTCTTGATCGGGAGGCGGTCGAAACCATTGAGACGATGCTGCTGCAGGCGGATGTGGGCGTTGAGGCCACCGAGCAGATCCTCCAGGCCCTGCAAAAACGCATGCGGGAGGAGGTGGTGCCCCCAGAGGAGGCGGTGAAGTACCTCAAGCAGCAGATGCGGCAGATGCTGACGGTAGGGGATCCCACCTTTGCGCCCCAGCGGGGCACGCTCAACATCTGGCTGATCGTGGGCGTGAATGGGGTGGGCAAGACCACCACCATCGGCAAAATTGCCCATGTGGCCCGCCAGTCCGGCTACCAGTGTCTAATTGCTGCTGCCGACACCTTCCGCGCTGCCGCCATAGAGCAGCTCAAGATCTGGGCAGAGCGGGCGGGGGTGGAGGTCATCGCCAACCCTTCCCCTAACGCTGACCCGGCCGCCGTGGTGTTTGATGCCATCACCGCCGCCAAGGCCAGAGGCACCGAGTTGCTCTTGGTAGATACAGCAGGCCGGCTGCAGAACAAGAAGAACCTGATGGAGGAGCTGGCCAAGATCCGCCGCATCATCGACAAGAAAGCCCCCGAAGCCAAGGTGGAAAGCCTCTTGGTTTTGGATGCTACCCAAGGGCAAAACGGCCTGCGCCAGGCCCAGGTGTTTGCCGAAGTGGCCAAGCTAACCGGCGTCATCCTCACCAAGCTGGACAGCACCGCCAAAGGAGGGATCGCCCTAGCTATTACCCAGCAGATGAACCTGCCTATCCGCTTTATTGGAGCTGGCGAGGGGTTGGAGGATCTAAGGCCTTTTTCCAGCTACGAGTTTGTGGAGGCTCTTCTTAGCGAATATTGAAGGTGCTGGGGGGAAAGAAGATGGGCTTAGCCGCAAACGCTGCCAAGCCTCGCTCTCAAGTTTGGCTTTGGAGTGCGGTGGGGGTGGTGGCAGGTCTAGCCTGGGCAGGGGGGGCGCACCGCTGGATCCAAGCCGGCTTGGCGTTGGCTCTTGCCCAACCCGTTCAGCAGCCAGGAGCGCTGCAGGAGTTTGTGGTCACCTTGGCCGAGGTGCTGTCGGGGATGCTGGGCTTTACCCCCTCGGTGGTGGCCATTGTGGTGCAGTTGAGTGCTGATCGCTTCACCCCCAAAGTTACCGAGTTGTTTCTGCGGGAGAAGACCAATTTCTACCTCTTCTCGTTTTTGATTTTGGCGAATGTGGTCAGTTTGTGGAGCTCGGTGGCCCTGGGTTTCTACGAGGATCCCCAGCTCCTGATTGGGCTAAACCTACTGCTGGGTACGGCCTCGTTTTTGGTGCTCATCCCCTACTTCAGCTTTGTGTTTCACTTCCTGCAGCCGACTTCGATTATTCGCCGCATTGAGCAGCAGGTGCAGCAGGCGATCTTGGGATCCCTTGCCTCCAAATCCTCACGATCCAGATTAGAACAGCGGCAGCCCTCTGCACTACAACCTTGCGCTGCCGCCCATCAGCGCTGCCTCTCGGCCTTGGATGAAATCAAAAGTATTGCCATCAGCGCCCTGCGCCAACGGGAGGAGGTCATCCTCCTGGAAGCCTTGGATAGCCTAAAGGCCCTGTGGATGTTCTATGCCCAGCACAAGGCACACCTACCCCGCTCCTGGTTTCTCTGGACGCCAGCGCTGTGGCGAGATCCGGACTTTGCCTCAGTGGATGAGGGGCTGTTGCGCCAAATCGAAGCGGAGGGATCCTGGCTGGAGCTGAAGATCCTGCGGCAGTATCAGGCCCTGTTTACTGAGGGCCTCAATGGCCTGCGGCAAGCAAGTACTCTGGTGGCCATTCACACGCGGGAGCTGGGGATCCGCGCCCTGCAAAGCCGGGAGCTCCGGCTGGTCGGCTGGGTGATTAAGTTCTTCAACACCTACTTGCGGGCGGTGATCAATGCGCGGGATATCCGCAGCGGCTACAACCTGCTCAAGCAGTACCGTTTGCTGGCCGAGGCCGCCCTGCGCCATCAGCAGCCGGCGTTGGTCTTGGAGATGGTCGGCCATTTTCGCTACTACAGCCTAGTGGCCTACAAGGCCGGCTTACTTTTCCTTTCTGAAACCTTTGGCTTTGACTTGGGAGTGTTGGCCCAACTCAGCTGCGCGCTGCAGTCAGAGACAACGGAGGCCATCCTACAAGTCCTGCTCCACCTGGACCAAGACCCGGAAAGCGAGCAGCAGGAAATGACCCTGCGCGGGATCCGGAAAACCCAGGCGCGGCTAGCAGCCTATTTCCTCAGCCGTGGGCGGGAGGATTTGGCCAGGCTGATCTATGAGGATATGCAACAGGAGCCTTTGGCCCGACTGCAGATCATCCGCCAGGAACTTCACTCCACTGCTTCTGAGTTTTGGGAGTTTACGGATCGGGCGGAGAACTTCTACTACCTGGAGCCTACCCTTCGACCCTATGCCGAGCAGTTTTTCAGCTGGTTTCAGGGACTAACCTCTCTGCCAGCCAGCCTGGAGGGCGTTCCTGGATCCCTGGAGCTTCCGTAAAAAGAAAAGGCCAGATCTCCTTCTGCAGAGTCTAGTCTGGTTAGAGCCGCCACTTGGTGCCGTTCCAGAGGGCTTGTTCATGCGTCCCTTCGGCAACCCCAACCGTTTGGGCAGTGCTCCTCGCCGGGGATCCCTGCCCCCAGCCAGTTCTTTTGTGCAGTTTCGCCGCGACCCGCATCTGTTTTCCTTTTGGGCTTTGAGCCTATTGATCGTGGGCCTGGCAGTGCCGCTGTTTGTGCTCTCGGGAGCGGATCCCAGTTTGGCTGGTTGTGACGAGAGCTTTTACGCCCAGATGGCTCGCGAGCTGCTGCGGGGAGGCAACTGGCTGGGGCCAACTTTTCTGGGAGAGCCTTTTTTTGAGAAGCCTCCCCTACTTACCTGGAGCGTGGCCCTCAGCTTTGCCCTTTATGGCGTAAACGAGTGGGCGGCGCGGCTGCCCGGGATCCTGGCGGCTTTGCTTTCCATCCCCCTCATCGGCTGGATTGGGCGGGCCTTTTTGCCAAGCCGGGCGGCTCTTCTAGGAATGGCGGTTTTGCCCCTGTGCTACCTCTGGGTGCAGCAAGGGCGACTGGTGGGGCAGGATGTGCCTCTAACCTGCCTGGAGCTGCTGGGGATCCTGGCCCTGGTGAACGGCATCCGCGGCCACCGGCGCTGGTTCTGGTTGGCGGGAGTGGCCTTTGGACTGGGCCTTTTGATGAAGAGCGCCATGATCCTGCTGCCGGCGGTGGCTTTGATCCCCTACCTGTGGCAGCAGCGGCGGCACTGGCTGGGATCTGCCCAATTTTGGCTGGCAATTGGCCTGGGCTTGGGGATCTTTGGCCTGTGGCTAGTGCCGGCTGTAGGGGTGCACGGCCCAAAGGTGTTAGCTGCTTTGGTGGGGAAGGTGTGGGATCTGGGGCAAGAACCCTTCCATGCCGATGCCACCGGCTGGTATTACTTTTGGCACATCCCGATCCATGGCTTCCCCTGGACGGTTTTGGCCTTGGTGGGAGGCTGGCTGCTGCTACGGCAAAAGCCCGGATCCACCCTGCTGGTTTGGTCTTTCCCCCTGCTGTTGTTTTTGCTCTTGCAGCTCTATCCCACCAAAACGCCCTACTACACGGTACAGCTCTATCCCTGGCTAGCTCTCCTAGCGGGGGTGGTTCTGGATCAAGCTCTGCCATTTCCGCTCCGCTCCGCCTTGCCGGCAACAGTAGGACGAGGCTCTCGCCGCGACAGACCCCATGTGGCCCAGGTGCTCTCTTGGGGGCTGGCGGCGGTGGGAACCCTGCTTTTGGGTTTGGGGCTGGCCCTCAAGCGGGACGTCGAGGGACTGGGTCTGCTCCAACCCCACGCTTGGCCATTGATGGCGATCGGCCTGCTGTATCTGCTCTTGCCAGCGATCTGGAGCTGGCGGCGGGTGCTGAACTATGCCGGCGAACTCTGGGTGGGCACGCTCCTGGCTGCCAGCATCCTCACCATGGTCAGCATTGTCCTGCGGCCTGACTTCGGCAATTTCAATCCCGCCTTTGCCCAGATGGACTGGAAACAGATGCTGGGCTCTGCAGACCCTGATTTTCCCACAGTGGACATTGGCCGCAGCGGCCTAGCGGACGTCTGTCAGGCCCAGGCCCTTGCCTTCTACACCCCCAACCCAGGACGGTGGGTGGATAACCAGGCCCTGCAAGCAGGGAAACATGGGGATTACCTGTGGGTCTCTCCTGTCCAAGCTCAGCAGATATCGATCCAGAATCTGGGGCTGCAGCCTTTGGCCGAGGTGGAGGGCTGGCAACTGGTGCGCCGCTTGAAAGCGGGGTAGTGGAGGTGAACTCTGCTGCTAGCTGCAGGTCGTGGAAGCAGGCAGGTCACTTTGCCATGGGCAAGGTCGGATTCGAACCGACACGGTTTCCCGCCGCATTTTGAGTGCGGTGCGTCTACCAGTTCCGCCACTCGCCCAGCTAGATCCATTATCGTACTGAAGGGACAGAGGCCCGTCAACTTTGCTGCCCCAACCCGGCTGACAACTGGGAGCCAACGGGATCCATGCCCCTAGAGACCTGTTGAGGTTGCTCTTACTTTCTTCGTGGGGAGAGGGCTCCTAGCCTTCTGATACTCGTCGCTCTTTTGGGGCATTCTAGGTCTAGAACTAGCGGTTTGCAAGGGATCCCCTATGATTCGACTTTTGGTGGCTGCTGCCGTGGTGCTGGTGGGCTTTCTGGTGGTCAATCGCCTCTACCGCAGCCCCTTGAGCTCGGAGCCGAGGCCGGAACAGGCCAGTCCCGAGGCCGCCCAGCAAGGGATCCCGCAGGGAGGGCCGCTGCAGATCTACCAGTCGCGGGATCAACTGCAACAAACCCTCAACCAAGGAGCCACCGCTACCCAGCAGCAAGTGGAAGCCATTGAGCAGTCCTTGGGCAATTGAACTGGGGCTTGCGAAGAGAAAGCAGCCAGGACAGGAGGGTGGAAGGCTTGGGCAGATCTCCCAAACGCGCTAAAGTCGAGAATGCGGCAATTGCTATAGACAGTCCATGCGGATCCCTCCTGTTACTCCAGAGAAAGCCGATAAGCAACTGCAGAAGGTTTACGAAAGCCTGGAAAAAACCTACGGCACTGCCCTGAACCCCTTGCAGGTAATGGCCCACAAGCCTCAACTGATGCGGGCGGTGATGAACCTCTATGGGGCGCTGCACACGCAAAATCCCAACCTGCCTGAGGAGCTAAAAGAACTGATCAGCATCCGCATTGCCCAGATCAACGGCTGCCGCCACTACTGCCTGCCCTACCACACCCTGCAGGCGCAAAAACTGGGGGTTCCCCCAGCCAAAATTGCAGCGGTGGCGCAGGCCCGCACCAGCTCCCTCTACACTGAAGCCGAGAAGCTAGCCATCGAGTACGCCGAGCGCATGACCGTGCCCAGCATGGTGGTGACCGACAGCTTCTTTGCCCGCCTCAAAGCTATTTGGTCAGACGAAGATCTGGTGGAGCTCTCGGCCTGGATTGGCTTCATGAACTTCTGGACCAAGGTCATCGCCGCTTTGGATGTGCCTCTGGACCCCGTTTTTGCCGAGCAACTCCAGGCCTCCTAGCTGGCCGCTAGAAGTCTCCCCTAAGCCCAATCGTCTCGGGTGGTAAAGCTGCGGTCGTACACCTGGCCGAGGGCGTGGATTTGGCGAGTGCGGGCGAATAGCTCTTCTTCGCTGAGGCCCCACCTCTCCAGGATCTGATCCAAATCTCGCTGTAGATCCCAGGCACCGGGGAAGCCATAGTAACGGATGCGCAGACGGGCCACTTCCGCCAGCGCCCAATCGGAGGGGGGGCCCTCCTGGGCCATCAGCTCGTTGAGGAGAGCTCGATCGATGTGGTATTGCGGGTGTTGCTGCTCGCGTCGAGAGGAGCCATTGGCAGAAGAACCGGTCATCGCCCTCCCTCCTTTTTTAGCCAAGGCCAATGGCGAGGATTGGGATCCTTGATGTCTAAAGCCATCGAGGAAAAGTGGGAAAGCCGCTATACTGCAATTGTTGCAGAGTATGAACCTCATTGCGGAGGTGGCGGCTATGCCCATGCCCATGATCGAGACCCGTACCGATCGGATGCTGCTCAACTTTGGGCCGCACCACCCTTCCATGCATGGGGTCTTGCGCCTGCTGGTCACCCTCGATGGCGAAAACATTGTCGACTGTGAGCCCGTGATTGGCTATCTGCACCGCGGCATGGAAAAAATTGCCGAAAACCGCACCGTGGTGCAATACTTGCCCTACGTCTCCCGCTGGGACTATGGGGCTGGCATGTTCAACGAGGCCATTACTGTCAACGCCGTCGAGAAGCTGGCCGGGATCAGCGTGCCCAAGCGGGCTAGCTACCTGCGGGTGATCATGCTGGAGCTAACCCGCATCACCAATCACCTACTTTGGTTTGGCCCTTTCTTGGCGGACTTGGGCGCCCAAACCCCCTTCCTCTACGCCATGCGGGAGCGGGAGTGGATTCTAGACCTGTTTGAAGCCGTCACCGGCATGCGCCTCATCAACAACAACTACTTCCGTGTCGGGGGCGTGGCGGTGGACTTGCCCTACGGCTGGACGGAAAAGTGCTTGGACTTTTGCGAGTACTTCCTGCCCAAAGTGGATGAGTACGAACGGTTGGTTACCGACAACCCCATCTTCCGGCGGCGGCTGGAAGGGGTGGGGGTCATTTCCAAGGAGGATGCCATCAACTGGGGCCTCTCTGGACCCATGCTGCGGGCCTGCGGCGTCAACTGGGATCTGCGCAAAGTAGACCACTACGAGTGCTACGACGACTTCGACTGGGAGGTGGCCGTTTACCCCGAAGGGGACTGCCTGGCCCGCTATCGGGTGCGCATGAAGGAGATGCGCGAGTCCTGCAAAATTGTCCAGCAGGCAGTGAAAGCCCTGCCCGGCGGCCCCTTTGAAAATCTGGAAGCCAAACGCATGCTGGAGGGGCCAAAGTCGGAGTGGAATCAACTGGACTACCAGTTCATTAGCAAGAAGCCCTCGGCCAACTTCAAGATCCCCAAAGGGGAGGCCTACGTGCGGGTGGAGAGCGCCAAAGGGGAGCTGGGGATTTACATTGTTGGCGACGACAATGTCTGTCCTTGGCGCTGGAAGATTCGTCCGCCTGGCTTTGTCAACCTCCAGGTGTTGCCTCAGCTGGTTCGCGGCATGAAGGTGGCCGATATGATTGCCATTCTGGGCAGCATCGACATCATCATGGGGGAGGTGGATCGCTAAGATACTCTAGGAAAGCGAGGACAAAGGCGATGGCCTGGGCGATCCTAGTTCTGCCGCTTTTAATTGTTGTAACCATTGCCGCAATTATTGGCCCCAAGCAATGGGCCAAGTACCAAGAAGAAAGGCGTCGCCGTGCCGAAGAGTTATCCGATGCCCGCCTCCAGGCCATCATTCAACAGGAGCTACGCCGCCGCCACCGCCCTCCCCAGTCGGATCCCAACGGCAAGACCTAATTAGCAGTATTTGCAATCCACTGTCTTTAGGGAGCTACTTGACTCCATGACCACTGCTGGCATCGACTTGCAGCACAGCTTTGAGACGGCCCTGCAAAACTTGGGTCTAAGCCCAGGCGCTGCCCACGCTCTATGGGTACCTCTGCCCATGGTGCTCATGGTTATCGCCGCCACCTTGGGAGTGATGGTCATGACCTGGCTGGAGCGCAAGATCTCGGCGGCGGCCCAACAGCGGATTGGCCCCAACATGGCTGGGCCCCACGGGGTACTGATCCCGATTGCCGATGGCATCAAGCTCTTAACGAAGGAAGATGTACTGCCTAGCCTAGCTGACCCAGTTTTGTTCACGCTGGGTCCCATCCTGGTTTTTCTGCCCGTCTTTCTGTGCTATCTGGTGGTTCCCTTCGGCCAAAACCTACTGATCTCCAACATCGCCATCGGCGTCCTTTTTCTGATCGCCACCTCCAGCGTGCAGCCCATTGGCTTGTTGATGTCCGGCTACGGCTCCAACAACAAGTATTCCCTGCTGGGGGGTCTGCGAGCGGCGGCCCAATCGATTAGCTACGAGCTGCCCTTGGCCTTGTCGGTGCTGGCGGTGGTGCTGATGAGCAACGGCCTAGACACCGTGGGGATCGTGGAGCAGCAAAGTGGCCTGGGGATCCTTAGTTGGAACGTCTGGCGGCAGCCGATTGGCTTTGTCATTTTCTTGATCTCGGCGCTGGCAGAGACGGAGCGGATTCCCTTTGACCTACCGGAGGCCGAGGAAGAGCTGGTGGCTGGCTACCACACCGAGTACTCCGGCATCAAGTTTGCCCTGTTTTATCTAGGCTCCTACGCCAACCTGCTGCTGGCTTCTCTGATTGCGGCAGTGCTGTACCTGGGGGGCTGGTCCTTCGTGGTGCCGGTAGAAGCTATTGCAGCGTGGATGGGGATCCCGCTAGACAATCCCTTTTTGCAGATTGCAGCCGCAGCCTTGGGCATTGTTATGACGATGGTCAAGGCCTTTATCTTTGTGTTTTTGGCTATCCTCTTGCGCTGGACCGTGCCGCGGGTGCGCATTGACCAGCTCTTGGACTTGGGGTGGAAATTTCTGCTGCCCGTCTCGTTTGTCAATTTGCTGTTGACGGCAGCTTTGAAGCTGGCCTTCCCAACCTTTTTCGGGGGTTAATGAAAGTAGAAGCAGCAAGGGAGAGGAAATAGGTCATGACTTTTCTAAAGCGCGTTGGCGAATACGTAAGCGATGCCTTCAAGGCTGCCAAGTACATTGGCCAGGGGATGGGGGTCGTCTTCGACCACATGAACCGCCGGCCCGTGACTGTTCAGTACCCCTTTGAGAAGCTGATCCCCTCTGAGCGCTTTCGGGGACGTATCCATTTTGAGTTTGATAAATGCATCGCCTGTGAAATCTGTGTTCGGGTTTGCCCCATCGACCTGCCCGTGGTGGACTGGGTCTATAACACCGAGCTGAAGAAAAAAGAGCTCTACAGCTACAGCATCGATTTTGGAGTGTGCATTTTCTGCGCCAACTGCGTAGAGTTTTGCCCCACCAATTGCCTCTCGGTTACCGAAGATTATGAGCTAGCCACCTACGACCGCCACGAGCTGAACTACCATCAGGTGGCGCTAGGCCGCTTGCCCTCTAAAGTAACAGAGGATCCAATGGTGACACCTCTGCGGGAGTTTGCCTACCTGCCCAAGGGGGTGATCGATCCCCACGACCTGCCTACCGGATCCCAGCGAGCTGGGAAGCGACCCGAAGAGATTTTGGCAGAGATGAGAGCGGCTAAAGCAGCAGAAGCAAAAGAGGACAAAACTGCTGTAGAGCAGTCTAACTAATAGGCATAGGCAGCTCTCTTGAGTAGTTGACAAGACGCCTTCTTCACTCCAAGAGGCTTGGGCCCAGGCTAATTCCCTCTCTTTGTTGCCGTTCTTGTTTGTGCTGCGGGCGCAGATTGCAAACGGCAACACTTCATCCTTGACGGCGACCGAGGTCTTCACCCCCTCTCTAGGAGACAGAAATCGTCAGCAAAGGCCGGTAAGAAAGGCGACCGGCTGCCACCTAGCGCCTTCTAAGTGGAAATCGAGTGCCCTTCTGGAGCCAACCCCAAGCTAGTTCACCGAAATGGCAGGGCCGAGGTTGAAGTAGGTGGTGCTGCCAGGGTTAGTGGTGTTGTCGAAGATTGTAAGGGTAGTACCGCCGACCCTGATCGGCCCAGGTGAAGGAATGGCGGGAGTCACCCGGATCTGGCCGCCAAAGGGGATGGTGAATGGGCCTGGGAAGATAACCACGTCCCCAGACACCGAGGTGGAAGCGGCAATAACGGGGGAACCTCCTGCTCCTGTCACCGTTACTGTAGCACCAGCAGGCAGGCCTGGGATAGTGATCGTCACACCGGCAGGAGTAGGCGTTAGTGTCGGCGTGGGCGTTGGCGTTGGCCTGGGTATTGGCTCTGGGATGGGCGTTGGAGTCAGCCTAGGTGTCGGTTCCGGGGTAGGTGTGGGTGTCAGTTCTGGAGTGGGCGTGGGCACAGGGCCAACGCTGATCCTTTCAGGAAAGTTCCCCTGGAAGCGGTTGTTGGCCAAGTAGGCAGCAACTACTGTCTCCGGAGTGCCAGCTACCACTTGAATCCCTACCCCCATGCCTTCACCGCGGGTTATGAACGTATTGTCGGAAATAGTACGAGCTTGGCTTCCTTGCAAAATGCGGATACCAACACTGCCAGCTATTCTGCCAACACCGATCCTATTAAATTGGATGGCCGGTGCCGACCCCGCTCCATCCAGCTGGATCCCAGTTGTGCCGTCGGTAGCTGCTTGCCGAGCCTGCACTGGCGCAGCAGTTGCAGCAGTGTCTGGATCCCCTTCAATCTGGTTGTTACGGAAAACCCCGCCAGAGTTGTCGCTATAGCGAACAGCCAAAGCCCGCACAGCCTGCAGGAGGATTGTGCTGTTTTCAATGGTAGGGTTACTACCTGGCACAATGCCTATACCCACACCACCAGCTTTGCTGACGGTGGATGAGATGCTCGCGACCCGGCCATTGCCAGAGATCTGCACACAAGGATCCGAAAATTGCCGGCAAAAGATCTGAGCCAGCTGGCCCAGAACCCCCTCCAGAACCGCAGCATTGCCATTGACCAAGATGTTGGAGCGGGGATCGTTGAGAGTTACCTTGCTCGGCTGAAAGTTGCCGTTGTTCACCTGAACGCGCCCACCTTCTAGCACCACATCCACCCCCTGTAGGCTGGTTTGGCTAGCTACAATCAGGTCGAAGGGTCCGGTCAGGATCTCGTAGGCTGCGGAGCTGGTGATGCGAATCCGTCCGCCGTTGGTGCCGTCGCCCCCATCTAGGGCCAGGTTGCCCTGCAGCCTCTCTCTACCTGCCCCCAGAATCTGGATCAGCACCTCTAGTCCTGCTGTGGCATTTTGCAGCCGCTGCGCTTCTGCAACGGCATCAGCCACCTTGGTAAAGGGGCCCCTGGCCGGATCCACTTGCAGGACGACAGATCCACTACCTGGCGACGGCAGAGGGGGAGAGTTGCCTGTGCCTCCTCCACAGCCAAAAGCGATCCCTGCCAACAGAGTCAGCAAAAGGGAACGAACTGGCCAGATAGATTGGGATACTGGGCCGTTTGTAGGACGAAGTCCTTCCATCGGTGGAAGATCCTTGGCAAGTTCCCATTAGTCAAGCCTATCAGAACTGAAGACACCCAGAGCCCCGATAGACCCCTGGGATCAATCTTCTCGAGCAGAGCCTCCTAAAGGGGATCTTGGCAGAGGGTCTGCAATCAGTAGGGAAATTTGAAGTTCTAGCGTTGTCGGCCAACCACGACCACTTGCAAGCAGCCCAGAGCAGATGCTGAGCCGGTATATCCTAGGAACGGATCCAGATAAGTTACAGGTCAGCCATGTTCTCTTTCATTCGCCCGGTCGCGCGCAACAGCTGGCTGCCCGCTTAAGAGATCCTGGGGCTGCCCCGCTGCAACTCATCGATGTGCGAGAACCGGTAGAGCCAGAGCTAGCCAACCTCAGTGCCCTTGGCTTTAGTACCGAGAGTAGCGCGAGTGGATTCTGGCGGAGCTTGACCGAGATTGCTCAGCTCTCGTCCTCTGCACCCACAACATTAGCGTCGGCATCCACGCCTGGGCTCTTGAGGTCGATCCCAGCCTGCCCCTTATTGAGTTCTACAGCGTCAGGGATTCCACCTTTTGCTCCAACAACTGGGCTAGATCTTGCAAGAAGGCCGCAGCGTGGGCGCCGTAAATGACGCGGTGGTCGCAGGTGAGGTTAACCTGCATTTGGGAGCGAATGGCAATGGCTTTTTCCGGCGTAGCCACCACGGTGGGGCGAGCAGCGCCAATGGCCAAGATAGCCCCTTGGTTGGGGGGCAGGATGGCGTCGAAGCGATCCACCCCAAACATGCCCAGGTTGGAGAGGGTGAAGGTGCCACTGTTGTACTCTTCTGGCTGCAGTTGCTTGCGCCGCGCTCGCTCCACCAGCTCCTTCCAACGCCGTGAGAGTTCGTACAGGTCAACTCGGTTGGCTTGCTTGAGCACAGGGGTAATTAGGCCCCCATCCTCCATGGCCACCGCCACGGCAATGTTGATGTCCGCTTTGTAGTGGATCCCGTTTTCTGTGTAGCTGGCATTGAGGAGGGGGTGCTTTTCTAGAGTGAGGGCCACAGCTTTGACCAAAAGGGCCGTCAGCGTTACCCCCTTGGGCTTCACCTGTTGGTAAAGCTGATCCAAGCTGTCGGTTGTGATGGTGTAGCCGACGTGGAACACTGGCACACCCAGGCTGGCGTTCATGTTGTGCACCACCGCCGCCTGCAGGGTGCTCAAGGGAACCACTTCTCCCAAGGGCGCAGAGACAGGGGGAGGAGCAGCCGAGGAAAAAGCTGCCGCCGGGGCAGAGGCAGCCTGAGCTGCGGCCCGCTCCACATCTTCCGCTACGATGCGGCCCCCTGGGCCAGAGCCGCGCACAGTGCTCAGGTCAACCCCCAAGCTCTCTGCCAGTTTCTTTGCCCGTGGGGAAGCCAGGATCCGCTGGGATCCGGCCCCGTCGGAGCCAGTTGGGGGTGCGGAGGTGGAGATCGCTGCAGGGGCAGAGGCTGGCCGTTGCACTGGGGGGACAGAGGCTGCACTAGGCGTAGCTAGTGGCGCAGCACCCTTAGAGAGGGCCTTAGCTCTCTCTTGAGCCTCGGCCACCTCTGCTTCGGTTTCGGCAATGAGGGCAATGGGCGTGCCCACCGGCGCCGATTCCCCTGCCGGTACCAGGATGCTGGCCAGAATGCCGCTGTGGAAGGACTCCACATCCATGTCCGCCTTGTCCGACTCCACCACCAGGATGTTTTCCCCTTTCTCCACCCGGTCGCCGGGGTTTTTCAGCCAGGCAACGATCTTGCCCGTTTCCATGGTGGAGCTGAGGGCCGGCATGGAGAGTTCGTGGATCATGGCGGGGATGGCAACACAGCAGAGAAGATTGTAACCCAGCCAACGCGATCCCAGCGCAGCCCCCTGAGCCTATTGGGTACCATCGCCTTCCGCCTCAGCCACCACCAACAGAGTTTTCAGCAGGGAATCCGGGTTGAGGCTAATGGAGTCGATCCCTTGCTGCACTAGGAAGCGGGCAAAGTCAGGGTAGTCGCTGGGGGCCTGGCCACAGATGCCAATCTTGCGCCCGTGGCTTTTCACGGTCTGGATTACCTGGGCGATCATCCGCTTGACCGCCTCGTGGCGCTCGTCAAAAAGATGGGCCACCAGGGCGGAGTCGCGGTCCAACCCCAGGGTGAGCTGGGTGAGGTCGTTGGAGCCGATGGAAAAGCCGTCGAAGATCTGGCAGAACTCGTCGGCCAGGATGACGTTGCTGGGCAGCTCGCACATGACGTACACCTGCAGGCCGTTTTCCCCTCGCACCAGGCCGTGGCGGGCCATCTCCTCCAGCACCTTGTGCCCTTCTTCGGGGGTGCGGCAGAAGGGAATCATCAAGATGACGTTGGTCAGGCCCATCTCGTCCCGCACCCGTTTCATGGCCCGGCACTCAAGGGCAAAGCCGTCGCGATAGCGGGGATCGGTGTAGCGGGAGGCCCCCCGCCAGCCAATCATGGGGTTTTCCTCGTGAGGCTCGTAGCGGGATCCGCCCAGCAGGTGGGCGTATTCGTTGCTCTTGAAGTCCGATAGCCGCACGATCACCGGCTTGGGGTAGAAGGCAGCGGCGATGGTGGCCACTCCCTGGGCCAGCTTGTCCACAAAGTACTCCGGCTTGTCAGAATACTGGGCGGTGAGCTCTGCCAGGCGCGGCTCCTCCTTGACCGCCTCCTCGTAGTGAACCAACGCTAGAGGGTGCACCTGGATGTGGTTGGCGATGATGAACTCCAGCCGCGCCAGACCCACGCCATCGCAAGGGATCTCGCTGAGGCCAAAGGCTTTTTCCGGGTTGCCCACGTTCATCATCAGTTGGGTGCGGGGGCGGGGCAGCTCCTCGAGGGGGATCTCTGTAACTTCATAGGACAGCAAGCCAGGATAGACGCGCCCTTCCTCCCCTTCGGCACAGGAGACGGTGATAGGATCGCCGGAGCGGAGTACTTGCGTGGCGCTGCCGCAGCCAACAATGGCCGGGATCCCCAGCTCGCGGGCGATGATGGCCGCATGGCAGGTGCGCCCCCCTTGGTTGGTGACAATGGCGCTGGCCTTTTTCATGATCGGCTCCCAGTCGGGATCTGTTTTCTCCGTCACCAGCACCTCGCCCGCTTGGAACTGATCCAAGCGGCGCACATCCAAAATGACCCGAGCTGTGCCCTGGCCAATGGCCTCCCCCACTGCTCGTCCCCGAACCAGGGGTTCTGGGCGCGCCTGTGGCTGCGTCAAGCGATAGGTCTTGAGGCGGTTGGCGGCTTTTTGGGACTGCACCGTCTCGGGGCGGGCCTGGACGATGAACAGCTCGCCCGTGATCCCATCTTTGGCCCACTCGATGTCCATGGGGGTGAAGCGGCCCCGCAGCGCCGAGTAGTGCTCTTCGATAAGGCAGGCCCAGCGAGCCAACTCCAGGATCTCGTCGTCCTTGAGGGCATATTGCCGGCGTAGGCTTTCGGGGACGGGTACGTTTTTGGTGAGGCGGGATCCCTCCTCGTCGTAGACCAGCTTCAGGGCTTTGCTGCCCAGCTTGCGCGAGAGGATGGGCCGCAGCCCCTGCTTCAGGGTAGGCTTAAAGACCACGTATTCGTCGGGGTTGACGATCCCTTGCACCACGTTTTCCCCCAGGCCATAGGCCGCGGTGATCAGCACCGCATCTTTGAAGCCCGTTTCTGGGTCGATGGAGAACATCACCCCCGAACAGGCCAAGTCCGAGCGCACCATCTTCTGTACCCCCACCGAGAGGGCCACCTGAAAGTGGTCAAAGCCCTTGATCTGGCGGTAGGAGATGGCCCGGTCGGTAAACAGGCTGGCAAAGCAGCGGTGGCAGGCATTCAGCACCGCCTTTACTCCGTGCACGTTGAGGTAGGTCTCCTGCTGGCCGGCAAAGCTGGCGTCGGGCAGGTCTTCCGCCGTGGCGCTGGAGCGCACTGCCACATCGGTGTCAGGGCCGTAGCGCTCGCACAGCTTCTGGTAGGCTTCGGCAATGGCCTGCTCTAACTCCAGTGGGAAAGGTGTCTGCAGGATCAAGGTGCGCGCAACTTTGCCCCGCTCGCGCAGGTTCCGCACATCCTCGATGTCTAGATCCTTGAAGATCTCCCGCAGCTTCTCCTCGAGGCCGCCAGCGGC
Source organism: Synechococcus sp. O70.1 (assembly GCF_047462215.1). Lineage (NCBI taxonomy): Bacteria > Bacillati > Cyanobacteriota > Cyanophyceae > Synechococcales > Synechococcaceae > Synechococcus > Synechococcus sp. O70.1. The sequence continues at coordinate 111,917 of NZ_JANSIT010000001.1, forward strand.
AATGAACTGGCGGTAGGCATGGGCAGTGGTGGCAAACCCCAGGGGCACGCGGATCCCTTTGGGGGCTAACTGCTGCAGCATTTCTCCCAAGGAGGCGTTTTTCCCGCCTACCTGAGCAATATCCCGCAGGCCCACCTCTGTGAGAGACAAAACCAAGGGCGGCTCTGAGCCAAGCTGGCGTTGAGGGGGTTGCTGAAGCTGGGACCCCAGCGCTGCTCCATCCAACATGCCTTGCTTCCTTGTACCCAGCGGACCAACTGTGCAATAAGTGCTGCAACACTTGCGTGTAGCAAGAAACTTTCCCCAGCCAGAATCTGGCCCGGCTTTAAGGAGCTATACCCCCACTGTACTGAGGGTTTTTCTCTGGTTAAAATCCCGGCACAGCCCCCTAGAGAAACCTGAGAAGGAGACGACACAGAGCCAATCCTGCCAAGATCCTGCTGAGAAAGCTGACACAAATCTTCGACCTTTTTTACCTAATGCAAAAGTAACCGCTCTGCCACAATGTTTTCAAAGCAGCAGTTTGCGGAAACAGGGCAAATGGAAGACCCCAGAGATCCAGTGGCAGAAATTCGCCGGGTGACAGTGACGGAAAAACAGCAGGGCTTGCGGCTGGATCGAGGATTGGCAGAGCAACTGCCGGAGCTGTCGCGCTCGCGCCTGCAGCAGCTTATCCGCCAGGGCCAGGTTTGGCTCAATGGGCAGCCCTGCCGGGATAAGGATCGCCCCCTGCAAGCGGGGGATCAGATCGAGGTGCGGATCCCGCCAGCCACCCCAACCTCGTTGCAGCCGGAACCGATCCCCTTGGACATCCTCTACGAAGACGAGGATCTCCTCGTCCTCAACAAGCCGCGCGGCCTGGTGGTGCATCCCGCTCCCGGACACGCCAGCGGCACCCTGGTGCATGCGCTGCTGGCCCATTGTTCTCACCTTTCGGGGATCAACGGCGAACTGCGTCCGGGGATTGTCCATCGCCTGGACAAAGACACCACCGGCGCCCTGGTGATTGCCAAGCACGATCAGGCTCACCAGCACCTGCAGGCCCAAATTCAAGCCAAAACTGCCCGGCGCATCTACCTGGGAGTGGTGTTCGGGCGTCCTGCCCAGAGCCAAGGCACTATCTCTGCCCCCATTGGGAGGCACCCGGTGGATCGGCAGAAGATGGCCGTCCTGCCCCCCGGCCAAGGGCGAGCAGCGGTAACCCACTGGCAGGTGCTGGAGCGCCTGGGCAACTACACCCTAATGCAGTTTGAGCTGGAGACCGGTCGCACCCATCAGATTCGGGTGCATGCCGCCCACCTGCACCTGCCCATTGTTGGGGATCCCCTCTACACCCGGAGCAAAACCAGCCCCGTCAAGCTAAGCGGCCAAGCTCTCCACGCCTGGAAGCTCTCCTTTGTTCACCCACGCACTGGCCAGCCACTGCAGTTTACCGCTCCCTTGCCAGAGGAGTTTGAGCGGCTGCTGCGGCAGTTGCGCAGCCAGGTTAGCTAAGGGAGAGGCTAGCAGGATTGCAAAAAGCTAGGGCACGGAGCTCGGCGTTCTTAAACAGAAGCTAACCCAGCTTTCACCAATCCACAACCTCCGCTCGGGGGCAAAAGTGCTTGACTAAAGGCAACTAGCCATTGTTGCGGATCCCTTTACATTTGCCGGCGTCGCTGAGGTTAGCCTTATGAGTTCCCTGAGCTCCCGTCGCTTTTTCCTGCAGTTGTTGATGTTTGGGGGTGGGGCAGCTGCCCTGGCCGCCTGTGGGGGCACCTCCAGTTCTTCTATCCCGCCGCTGGGGGAGCCGGGATTTCCCCAGGGGGTGTTTGCCGGGGATCCCACCCCCGAAGGGGCAGTGCTCTCAACGCGGGTGGTGCCGGCTAGCAGCGTGGATACGGTGGCGGTGACGCTGCAGGTAGCGGAAAATGCTGGGTTCAGCCCTATTCTGCAGCAGGTTTCCCTCATTGCCCGCCGCGTGGCCGGTCGCAACTACCGCACCGAGCCAGGCGACTACATTGTCCGCACCGTCGTCACCGGCCTAAGACCGGCGCAGCGCTATTTCTACCGTTTTGTTAGCGAGGGGTTTACCAGCCCCGTGGGCCAGTTCCGCACCCTGCCAGCTCCAGGCGATGGGCGGCCCATTCGTTTCTTGCACATTAGCTGCGCCAACGAGCCTCCCTTTCCTATTGGGGCAGCCATGTTGGCAGAAGTTAGCCGCGGCGACATCGATTTCATCGCCTTCAACGGCGACACCGTTTACGCGGATCGCTTCTGGCTGGGTCTGGATCCGATACCAACGCTTGAGTTTTACCGCAGCCTCTATCGGGATCAGCGGGATCCCAAATATGCCGGGCCGGAGTTTGCCCAGTTGTTCAGCCGCACGGCTTTTGTTTACAACTGGGACGACCACGAGGTGATCGACAACTACAGCGGCCAGAAGGCCCGCGGCGGTCGCGCCGTCCAGCTCAACGACGCCACCGGGCAAACCCGCGATGTGGAAGACCTTAGAGTGTTAGGCTACCAAGCCTTTTTTGAATACAGCCCCATGAACCCGAATTTGACGGATGTGCCGGGGGTGGATAGCCGGGATCGGCTGTTTCGCAGCTTCCGCTACGGGGCCAATGCCGAAGTCTTCATCCTCGACCTGCGCCAGTACCGCGACTTGGCTGCCGTGACCCCTATCCTGCCCATCTTGCCCCCCGCCCTGACTCGTCAGCGCTTTTTGGAGCTGGCCGGCATCCGCCTCACGCCCGAGCAGGAGACCCTTTTCTTCGGCCCGCCGGGATCCGAGCAAGCCCTGTTTAACCTGCTGCGCCGCACGCCGCGCACCCTCTTGGGAGAGCCGCAGAAGCAGTGGCTGTTCAACGGCCTGCGCAACTCCACTGCTACCTACAAGTTCATCGTCAGCGAGTTCCCCATCACAGTGACCTATTTCCGCTCCAACGACGTGTGGGAGGGCTATTGGCTGGAGCGGCAGGAGGTGATCGACTTTATCGAGCAGAACAACATCCGCAACGTGGTGTTCCTAACCGGCAACAACCACGCCGGTTTCATCGGCCAGGTCAACCCCGGCAGCAGCAACCCTATTTGGGAAGTATGGACTGGCCCCACCGGACGGAGTGTTACCGCTTTAAGCATCGATGAAGAAGGGAATCGCCTAGGGATCCCCAACGCCAGCCGCCTCTACTACCGGATTGTGAATGGCTTTCTGGCCCCTGTGAACCCTGCCAATCCAGAGGTGAGCGGGATCCCTGGCGTAACAACGGGCAACCTGCGCTTCTTGGAGCTGGCAGTGCCTAACTACAACGTCATCGAAGTGTCCGGCAGCCGCTGCACCATTCAAATCAAAGGCCCCACCGGCAGTGTTCTGACCGATCCCCTGGGACGCCGCGGAGAACTGATTCTGCCCCAGTGAGGAGCTGGATAGCTCCGGCCTAGAAAAATAGAGGGCTTTAGGCAGATTTTATCCACCCTACTCTGATCGAAATCAAGGGATCCCCGCTCTGGTCGGGATCCCTTTTTTGCGATTTTCAACATGGGATCCTTAACGTGATCTGGATCATTCGGGAGAAACAGAGTTGGCTGCTAGAGTGTGGGTGTTGAGGTGGATCCCTGTAGCCAAATCCATTCTTTCTCCGTTCTTCAGTAAGGAGGGCATTCCTATGGCTTCGGTGCGGGGCTGGTTGATGGCAAGCCTGATAGGGGCAGCCGCGGTTGTCGGGGGTGCTGCCGCCTGGGCTCAGAGCCGTAGTTTGTGGCTTCTTAATGGACAATCGACCGTAGTTACAGGCTACTTCTACCAAGGTGAAAACATCTGGGCGCAGTGTGATCGGGATTGCTTCGATGTGGATCTGGTGCTTTACGATGCCAGTGGTCAAGTGTTGGCTACAGACGAACTCTTGGACGATTTCCCCATTGTGCAAGCACCCTACGAGGGAAACTTTGCCGTTAAGGTGATTATGGCTAGCTGTCTCCACCCGCGTGGTTGCGCTGTGATTGTAGATTCGGACTACAGCTTCTAAAGGGGCGCCGGCTGTCCTTAACTTCGCCCCCACGGCTTGGAAAGCCAAGTCAGCAGCCTAGCCTGCTTTCTGGGTGGCTTCTTGCACTTTGGCGTGGGTAAACTTGCTTATGCCATGGACGGTCTTCTCCCAGTAGAAGGGCTTGGTAAAAAGCTGCCACAGGGCCATATAGGCTGCGATGGAGTGGAGCTGCCAATAGATGGGGTTGAGCAGGGCATAGAAGGCCAGATCGTAGTAGCCGCGTCGGAAGACAGCCACCAAGTTCAAGTAGATCCCGATGGCATTTCCTACCAGGAGATTGAACAAGCCTAGGTAGATCAGCCAACTCGGGAAAATGTTTTGCAGCCAATGAGCACGGGTGAGCAGCCAGTAGAAAAAGAGCAGCCACATAATGGGGCTGGTGAGGAAGGTGAAGAAGCTGCCCCCGATGAAAAATTGGTAGGCCAGCCAGTTTTTGAGGCCCAGTTTGCGCAACGAGCGCAGGGGGTGGCGGTTGTGGACTAGCCAAGTCTGCATGTAGCCCTTGATCCAGCGAGAGCGCTGCCGGATCCAGTTTTTGAGGTCGCAATTGGCCTCTTCGTAGGTGGTGGAGTTGATCACCCCTACCGTGTAGCCGTGCTGGCTGGCGCGGATGCCTAGATCGGCGTCTTCGGTAACGTTAAAGGGATCCCATCCCTGCAATTCCCGCAGGCGGTCGGTGCGGAAATGGTTGCTCGTGCCTCCCAGGGGGATGGGCATTTTCAGAGTTTCCAAGCCTGGCAGGAGGTAGTCAAACCAATAGGAATACTCCAGGGTAAACATGCGGGTGAGGAAGTTCTCGTTGCGGTTGAAGTAATTGAGAGCAGCCTGGACGCAGACCAAGCTGGGATCCCCTTTTTTGAAGGCGATGATCGCTTTTTTGAGTTGGTCGGGGTCGGGGATATCCTCAGCGTCGTAGATGGTGAGGTATTCGCCGCGGGCAAAGGCTAGGCCATAGTTGCAGGCTTTGGGCTTGGTCTTGGGCTTGCTATCTGGCACGATGAGTAGGCGCACGTAGCGGGGGGGCTTGGCGGCCCGAGCGGCTTCGATGGTGGCCTGGTCGTTTTCCTCCAGTAAGATAATCACATCCAAGCGCTCGTGGGGGTAGTCCAGCTTGGAGAGGGAGTTGATGAGAATCGGGATGACTTCTGGCTCTTTGTAGACCGGCACCAGGATAGTGTAGATGGGCAAAGTGCGGTCATCGAGGGCAGCCACTTCCTCATCGGAGATCTGGTGGAAGCGATCGGCGGATCCCACCAGGCTGAGCACGAACTTAAAGAAGATCGAGGCTACATAGAAGAGATTGACCAACAACACCAAAATCGTCAGGGTTGTCCAAGGAGCACTGGCCAACCCCCACAGCAGCAGCACCAGCAGGCCGTAGCCTACCGCAATTTGGGAGGGGGTAAACACCCGCGAGGCCGATTCCTCCGGCAGACGGGTCAGCAGCTTGTAGACTGCCTCTTGGCTGAAGCGGGATCCCTGGTCTTGGCTGAGAAGCTGCGTGATATCCTGCTCGGTGCCCAGAACTTTTTCAATACGCAAGCCTGGCCGCCAACTGTAGAGCAGCTCATCCACCGCCCAGTCCAGTGGGTCATTGACCATCACGGTGAGGGTGTTCTCATCCGTCCAGTTCAAGGGGTAGAAGAGGTGGCGCATCATCAGCTCGGGCTCGAACTGGCGGCTCAAGCTCTCGTCGCGGTAAAGCAGCCCTGTCCCCATCAGCTCCGAGACGGAAGGATAGCCCAGCAAATGGGCTAGGATGCTGAGATACTCGGGGGTGGAGAGGTAGCTCAGCCGGGTCAGCACTTGCCCCAGGTTGGATCCAGTGCGGCGGCGGATGTCCAAAGCCTGCTGCCACTGCTCTAAGGTAAGACGGCTGCCCAGCAGATCGGCGGCCAGCTTGCGTTCGAGGATAACTGTCAGGATCTGCTTTTCAGTGGCCGGGATCTCCCAGAGTTTTTCTGCTTCCGGGCACAGGCGTTTCACAGCCTGCCAAACGCCGGGGTAGCCCGGCTCTTCAGTGGCCACGACAACGGTTTGCGGGTTGAGCCAGCCACAGGGCAAAAAGCGCACCGGCACCAGATCGATAGGCTCGATCAGCCAAGGCAGCTCTAGGTCGAGGGGATGCTCGAGCAACCAGCTCCTCAGCTTGGGCCGATCCAAGATCTGACAGCAGAGGCGAGCAAACTGACGGGGGTGCATGGCCCGCAAGCTCCAAAGAGCCCTGGGCAAGGAGCAGCCCACTGCTTCGCGGTACTCCTCGGCTTCCGCCAGTTGCTGCCGGGTGAGGTAGCCTGTCTGCACCAGCCAGGACTTAATCGACTGCAGCATGGCCTCGAAGTTTGGGTTTGGCTTCAGTCTGGCTCAAGCAGAAGTCGATGACTGGCCCCCCTAGGAGAGGGTCGGGGATTCGGGGCGGCGGGCCAAGCGTTGGTAGGTATTCCAGGCCCCTACTGCCAGCAGGAGAGCCAGCACTAGCACCAGCCAGTAGCGGTACTGCCACAACAGGAGCTGCCAACTGAAGCGACCGGGGTAGCGCACTCGATAGCCTTGAGGAGTGAGATCCCAGCTCTGTACCTGGGTGAGCTGGGGGGTGGCAGCGTAGGCGGTGAGCACGTTTCCCTGTAGCTGGTTGGCCAGGCGGGTGCGCGGATCGGCAAGGCCACGGCTGAGGCGCTCTGCCAAAGCTGGATCGGATCCCCACCAAGACAGCCACAGGGTGGGCTTGCCCTGAACCAAAAAGTACTGCAGCAGGCCAAGGTTTTCTTGTGGTTGAGCAGCCAGGGCCACCTGCTGGTTTAAGGGATTGAGGATCTCAAACTGGGATCCCAGCCGGATGGGGCTATTTAGATCCACCTGCTCTGGGGCGGCTACCAGGATTTGCCAAGCGAAGTTTCCGCTCTCCAGTTTGCCTCCCTCTTTGGGCAGAAACTTCACGGCGGGCAAAAGCGGTCGGGCGGCCAGCCGGCTCAGGGCCCCAACCAAATAGGCAGCAGCCGGCAGCAACTGCGGATCCCCCAGCCACACTTGGCCCGATCCCCGCAGCACTGCTGGAATCTCTTGCAGCTCCCCAGTGGGAGCTTGGTAGCCACTCCAGAGAAGGCCAGAGCTATCCGAGCGCACCTGGACTGTTAGCGGTGTCAGGGATCCTCGACAATTGCCTGGGCTGGCCCCATAGTCAAAGCGGAGCTCCAGTTGATTAAAGCGGCGCAACAGGCGGGTGGGTAGGGTAACGGTCTCGTTGAGCTGGGTGCGCCCGGTTAGGTTGTAGGTGCGCAGCAGAACGCCATTCAAGAACACGTAGCCCGTCAGGCGATCCCCCACTCGGCCATCCACCGGGTTCATAATGACGTCTAGTTGCGCCGCCAGATCCCGCGGGCGCCCCCCCAGTTGAGATAGGTTGAAGTTGAACACCAGCGACTGGCTGCCAAACCCCCGCAGCAGGGGATCCACAATCCCCAGCTCACGGAAGCTGAGGCGGTTGGCCCTGAGAGCCTTCTCCAAATCGGATACTGCTACCACCTGGATCCCTCGGCTCACCAGACCTGCCCGCTTCCATTCTTCATAGAGAGCAAGAATAGCTTCCCGGCGGGCGGCCACTCGCAGGCGGGATCCCTCGGGGGTAATTTCATGCTGCAGGTGGGGGGTGAAGTTGGCCGGTTCTAGGGTAACCTGAGCTCCTGCAACCGGGCGGTTGCTCCAGAGAATAGGGGTCTGGGGAAAGAGGTGGGAAAGCAAGCTATAGAGCCAAAGGGCCGCTTCTGCGGCTTCAGGAGTAAGGTTGGCTGGCACCACCAGAGTAAGCTGAGGGTATACCAGGCGCAGAAAGCCAGCCACCGTGGTATCCGGAACGCGGGGCACCAACTCAAAGAAACTATCCCGCCCCACCGTCAGCAACAGATTGCCGGTGTTGAGATCGGCGCAGATGTCATCGCTGATGCTCAAAAAAGGCTGGACGGAGACAGTAATAAAGCGCTCACCAGGGGGCAGATCTGGGATCGGCACCCGCACCACTGGCTCTTGCCGCAAATCTCGCACCAGGAAGGTACCCGCCAGCTCGTCATTGATCAGCACCCGCACCGTGGACGTAGGTTTCAACACCGGCGAGGGAGTCAGGCGCAACTGCACAAAGCTGGCCTCGGGGTCAAGGCCGTTGAGGGGGGCAGGGACAGTAACATCCAGGCGCGGGTTGGATCCCTGCAGCAGCACCGAGCGCTCGTAGCCTAGCCTTTGGAAAGAAAGGAGCTCTGCCTGTACTGCCTCTACCGGCACGCAGCACAGCAAACTGGCAACGAGCAGCGCCCATTGTTTTCTCTTCTGGCTCACCTTTTTGTTTGGATCCCTAGACCTGCACAGACAAAGCCTAGCGCTAAAAGGTGGGAGCAGCCGTCCAGGCTTCATATTAGCCGGTCACAAGAGAGCTTTCTTGTCTTGGGCCTACCCTATGAGCGAGCGTAGTCGTCCTCGAAGCGTACAATATCGTCCTCTCCCAAATATTCCCCGTTTTGCACCTCGATGACGACCAAAGGGGTAGTGCCAGGGTTTTCCAGGCGGTGCTTGGTGCAGGGGGGAATGTAGGTGGATTCGTTGGAGTTGAGTAGCATCACCTCTTCGCCCCGCGTGACCCGCGCCGTACCCCGCACCACAATCCAGTGCTCGCTGCGGTGGTAGTGCATCTGCAGGCTGAGTCGATGGCCAGGCTTGACTTCGATGCGCTTGATCTTATACATCGGCCCCTCATCCAAGACCCAGAAGGCTCCCCAGGGTCGGATTTCTGCCTGGGAGGGCAAAAGCTCCAGCGTTGGAATTGCCGCGTTGTCCCTGTCCCGCGCAGACTGTAGCATTGAGGTCACACCCTGTTCCCCTTCAAAGACCTTCCTATCTTCACCTGCAGCCCACCAACTTTTCATCGACCATTTTGCTGAACCCAATACGCCAAAATGCGTAGAAGAAACGCCTCGAAAATACGGCTCTGCAGGGATCCCCAAAAACACCCACCCATCACCCAATGGTTTTTCTGAAGCTTGTTGGTATCCAGTCGCTTTTGGGATTCCCTAGAGGATCCGAGTCTCCCAGCTCAATTGTTAAGTTTAGTAGTTGAATTTGTTTACGAAGCATCTATGTTTGCAACTCAGCTTAAAGCCTTCTGGAGGCTCTTTGCGCCCATCGGGATCCCGTTGCTGCTCCTAGCTGGCCTTTTGTGGGGGCTCAAGGAAGGCTGGGGCTGGGTAAGCCTGGAGATGCAGTTTCTTGGCTACAAGGGATCCGTAGCCGCCCTGGGGCCGGATCCGCGCCTGCCCATTGTCGGCACCACTTTCCCCCCCTCCCTGGTGCTGGCCACGGCCATTTTGGGGCGATCGCCGCTGTTGCTGCAGGCCATTTTGGGAGCCCTGTTGTTGGGCTGGATGGGGCAACAGTTGCGCCGTCTGCCCGCCGGCCTGGGGTGGCGCTGGCTGTGGGGCTTGTTGCTGCTGCTGCAGCCGGCTTTGATCCTGATGCTGCTGCGTAGCCCCGCCTGGACGGCCACCTCGCTTTTGCTGGGGGTGAACATGGCCTTGTTGTTTCCCCTGGCCGATGAGAAACAAGCAGTGGAGAAGGATGAGCTGCCCGTTACGCTGCGGCTGCTGCTCATTGGCCTGACCTTGGGGCCCCTGATGGTGCTGCGCTGGGAAAGTAGCTGGCTGCTGCCCTGGCTGGCGATAGCGCTGCTATTGGCTTTTCGCCGCGAATCCTGGGGGTTTCGCTGGACTTCGCTTTTGGTGGCAGGCTTTGTCAGTCTGGCCTTGATCCTGAGCTGGCTGTACGTCAACTGGCTGTCGGTGGGGGATCCCTGGGCCTTTACCTTTCAGGTGGGCAGTGGCCTGCGGCTGCCCCAGTTGCGGGAAGACTTACAGCAGGTAGGTGGCTGGCGGGGGGTGCTGGAGGCTGGGAAATGGCTGGCGGTGCTGGCCCCTGCCTATCTGCTGTTGGGGCTGGGATCCCTGTTGGGTCACGGTTCGGGCCGCTGCGTCTGGATCTTGATCTGGGGGATGCCGCTGGTGATCCTCTTAGCTTCTCTGGGGCAAGGGCTGTTTCTGCCAGAGCTATGCCGTTTTGCTGTTTTCTGGGCACTCTTGCCTCTTGGGATGAGCGCCTACCTCGCTCGTGGAGCTGGTCCCCGTTGGGCTAAGTGCTTGTTGATCACTGCTCTCTTGGGGCTGAACTGCTTGACTGCCGGCTATGGGCTAAGCCAAGAGCCGGGTTTCCTCATGCCCCTGGTGGCCGAGGAGCGGGATCTCTGGGAGCGACTGGTGGCAGAGGTAGCACCCATAAGCCCCCAGTTGGAAGCTGCCCAAGACCTGTACGAAGTAACTCCTAGCGGGCAAGCTCTAGAAACATGGCGAAGACAGCGCCAGGAAAAGCGCCAGGTTGGGCAGTATCTCTATCGCCACCTGTTGCCCGGGCGAAAAGTGCTGGTGGACGACGACATCCACTTTGAGGCTATCTTTTGGGCAAGAGACCCGCGCCTGTTTCTCACCCCTCACCAGTACGAGTTTGCCCTGGCTTTGCAGCACCCCCAGGAGCAGGTGGACTACCTCTTGGTAGCGGGGCCGGCGGATCCCTTGCGGAGCGCCGATCGCATCCTGCAATTTTGGCCTGAGCTCAATTTTGAGGGGCTGCCGGGCTTCAGGGAGGTCTACAGCTCCCCACAGGTGCGGCTGTGGGCTCGCCAGGTAAAGCTTGAGGAGGAGATGGAATGAGCTGGAGACGACGATGGCCGAGGCGACAGGTGCTGCAGATGGGCGGAGCGCTGCTGGCTGCCTATGGGGTTGCCGGCTGTGGTCAAGGCTCCGAAAACGTTGCCCTTGGGAACCTGAACTTGTCAAAGCTGCTGGCCCGCTGGGAAGTGGGCATCGGGGCAGATCCCGGTCGCTTTCTCTGGGAGATTGAGTCGGATCCTCAGGTGGCGGCGGTGGCGCAGGGGTGGGATCCCCATTTCTTGAGTGGCTGGCTCAACAGCTTTGATCACCGCCAGGGGGATCTCTCCTTTTGGCGCAACTGGCACCAGGCCGGGCTTTTGCGGCAGTGGTTTGAGCGGGGCTATACCCTCCACATCATCACCTGGGAAGACGACACCCACCGCCCCTGCGGCGACTACCACATCTCCCAGCAGTTTATCCAAGACATAGCCGAGCTGGCGGGGTATATTGCCCAAGCCAACCCCCAAGGCCGCCCCACTTACTGGAGCTTGGCCACCGAGTTCTCCTACTGGCGCATTCCTGCCGATACCTACAACGCCGACACTGCCCCCTACTACCAGGCTCTCATGCGCAACGTCCTAAGAGCTCGCCAGGCCATCAAGGAGCGTTTGCCAGAGGCCGAAGTGGCCCTCTGTTGGGGCGGGTGGATTGCCACCTTCGACGATCCCCAGCGCGGGTCGGGGCGCAGCATGGTGGAGCCTTTTGCCGAGACGATGATCCAGATGGACGGGATCGCCTTCCAGTCCATGCGCCAGCGGCGGCCAGGGGAGTTTAACCCAGAGCTGAACGGCCCGGATCCCGGTAACCCGGAGCAGATCCGCCTCTGTTGCCATCTCTTTGCCCCCATCCACCGCAACTTGATGCTGGCTCACTACGAGCCCTCGATTAAGGAGAAACACCCCAACGGCGGTCGGGCCGACACGGTCCAGGTGGACTTTGCCATCATGAGCCGGCGGGAGTGGCTGCAAGAGGTGTCGCAACTGGGGCTGCGGCGCATGTCTCTCATGCACTACGGCCTCTACAAGGGGGATCCCTATGGGGCGCTGACAGCAGCGCGGCAATTCCGGGCCCGGGTAGGTTTGCCGGCTGTTGCCAGGAGGGTGTAGCCGTGGAGACGAGGACCCAAAACGGCCTTTGGCAGATACAATCCCCCTTGGCGGCGCTGTTGTTGGGGATCCCCAGATGAAGCCTTTTGCCATAGCAAGAAGCTGGCTGCCGGGCCTAAGCCTTGTCTTGGGTCTGGAGCTGCCAGCCTGGGCAGGCTGTGGCTTTCCTCGCGGAGAAGGGAAGACGTTTTTCTCGCTGCAGCCCGAGGTCTACCAACCCCGCACCCGCTTTGACCAGGGAGGACGCCTGCAGCAGGCCCTTTCCGAGTACGGCGAGACCCGCCTTAACCTGTTTACTGAAACTGGCCTTAGCGATCAACTCACCCTCAATCTCAACACCAGCTATGTTTTTTTGGAAAATCGCTTTGCTAGCGGCGACCAGCTTGTAACCCAGCGCAACCAGGGCCTGCGGGATCTGGAACTGGGCCTGCGCCATACTTGGGGAGAGGGGGATCCCTTTTTCTCAGCTCAGTTGACAGCCCTCATCCCGCCTGGATACGCCACCGAAAATACCCCCCTGCCCTTGGGGTACGGAGTCTTTGGCTACGACTTCAGCTTAGGAGCGGCAGCCAATGTCGAGCTGGGATCCCTGCCCGCCTTTTTCGACTCTTGTCTTACGTTTCGGGATTACCTGGGCTATCCGGGCGACCGCCTCAAAGCCAACTTGACCTTTGGAGCGGATCTCAGCCCTGAGGTGCAGGCCATTGTGGCTCTGGATGGCGACTTTACCCTCGGCAACGGCGCCCCTTTGCTCTTTGGAGATGTGGCAGTGCAGGATCCCGACTACGATAGCCTCAAGCTTTCCGGCCAGCTCAACTGGCGGTTGGAGGGAGGGTTAACGCTGGGCCTAGGAGGGTTTCAATTCTTGACTGGTCGCAACACCAATGCCGGCGGCGGCTTCACTGGCTATGTGTGGCTGAGTTACTAAAACCCAACAAAATGTTGCGGGATATCCGCCTCGGTAACAGGGATCCGCAGCGCCAGATCTAGGATGAGTCTTGGCAGCTGTTGGCCAGGAGAACGGATCCCATGCCTCGCTTTGAAAACATCATTGCCGCCATCGACGGCACTGGCCCCACCGAGCAGATGGTGCATACTCTCCTGTCCTTGCCGGCCTTTGCCCAGTGCCACGTGACGCTGCTGCATGCGGTGCCTTCCCAGACTTCTGCCGAGGAGATGCGGGCTGCCTGGCAAAGGGGGCAGGAGCTATTGGCCCAGACGCTGCAGACCTTTCCCCCGCGACCTGGGCTGAAGATCAGCACCCAACTGGTGGAAGGGGATCCCAAGGTGGTGGTGCTGCAGGTGGCTGAATCTCTACCCAATCCCCTGATTGTCATGGGATCGCGGGGGCGCAACCGCATCATGGCCATTTTGCAGAACTCGGTGAGCCAATACGTGTTCCAGCTTGCCTCCTGCCCCATGCTGCTGGTCAAGGACGACGCCTACGTCAAATACCCCAGCCACGTCATGGTGGCCCTCAACAACTCCCCCGCCGCCCAGGCCGCCTTTGCCACGGCCCTGGATCTAGTGGCCGGCATCCCGGGAGCCCAGATTTTCCTAGCCTCTGTGCAACTGGATGCCGATGCCCAAGCGCGGGACGAGGTTCTGGATAAAGCCATTGCCACTCTCAAAAGCCGCCAAATCAGCCATCGGGTGTTCACGGCGGTCGGGGATCCCGGCACTGAGATTGTCCGGCTGGCAGAAGAAAGCAAGGCCGACCTGCTGGTGATGGGATCCCCAGATCGCCGGCCCAGCATTGCCCGCAGCATCCCCGACTTGGATCGGCTCTTGGGACGATCTGTCTCCGACTACGTGCGGGTGCATATCGGCTGCCCAGTGCTGATGGTGCGCTCTGTCCAAGACTGACCTAGGGCAAGATGGAGCGGTGCTCCGTCACGCGGTCGCTCTGCTGCTGGCGATCTGGGCTGACGGCCCAAGCCTCAAAGATTAGCTCAGGGACGCCGGGAGGGATGGTCATGCGGGTGAGGGCTTGCCACTGCCCCTGCTCGTTGCGGGAGAAGTCCAGCAACCAACGAGGGCCATCCACCAAAGAGCGGGTGCGGCCATGCTTGACCCAAAACTTAATCCACAAGGGAGGCTGCTCGCTCGAGCTACTGGCAGAATTGAGCGAGGCGGGAAAACGCAGCACTACGTCAAAATTGTCACCTGCCCGCAGGTGCTCGGGCACCAGCAGTTGGGGCGCTGGGCACACGCCTGGGGGCAAAGGTAGGGTTTCCGGGTTTTGGTCGGTAACAGCCGAAGGTGAGGTGGGCTGGATCTCGGTTTGGGCTGGCAGGACAGCCTCTTTGCCAGGCGGCTCAGTTGGAAGAGTCCCCACCCCAGGTTGGGCGTTGGCTTTGGCTGCAGCCTCTGCTGGGGAGGCAGGGGAGGCTGGGAGTTCTTCTGGCGGAAGCGGGTCGGGAGCTTCTTTTCCCCCAGAGGCGCTGCGCTGCCAGATGCGCAACAACTTCTGCAGGGTGCGCTCGGGGGAGAGCAAGGTTGTAGTCGAGGCAGGGCTGGCCTCAGGGGTGGGTGGCTCTGCTTCCTGGGGCAAAGAGGGTGGCCCTTCCCCCTGGCCGCGGCAACGAACAGAGAAGGGGACTCTCAGCAGCTCTGGATGCTGCCAGGAGGAGGGAGCGAGGCACACTTCTCCCTGCAGAGGGCGAGCCCACGGCTGACTGGGTAGGGTGAGGGGAATGCTAAACACTGCCGTTCGCGCCTGTCCTGGGAGTTGAATCTGCCGTCGCCCTTGGAAAAGGGGATCCGGGCTCCCCTCCTGCCAAAGCCGTACCTGCAGTTCGCCGCTGCAGCCAATTCGCCCCGTCAACACCAGTACTTCCTCAGGGGATCCCTCCAGTTCGCTGTGCATGAGGGAAAACAGCTCGGGTGGGGGGGCAGGCTCTTTGGGCTGAGGAGCGGATTCGGGCTCTGTTGGCTGGGCCACCAAGGCGGCTGCTGGTTCTGACTGAGCCGGGGCAGGCACGACCTGGAAACGCAGACAATTCTTCAGCTCCTTCTCGCCAAACAGCTCAGCTATCAAGTCGGCATCGCGGCAGTGCAGTTCCCAGGAACCAGGGGCAAGACGAGTGGCCGGCAAGATAATGGCGATCCCCTCCTCGTTGGTGCGCACCGAACGGGTTTGCAAGAGTTCTCCCTTCGAGGCCTTCGCCTCTGCTGGGGCTTGTTCATCCTCTGCTGCCAAAGGGCGGTGGCGAACTTCCACAGTAATGGTGAAGTAGGGCTGGGGACAATGGGCCAGGACGGTGTACGTGTCTTCCTCCAGAATGGCTCCTTCGGCTGGTACTGGCTGCCATTCTTCTTGTCCGTTGCGCCGTACCCAAAAACTCAGCATTCCGCGGTCACCTCTGGGAGAGCAAATACTTCACCAGCTCAGCTTGCAGGAGGGTTTGCTGCTGTCCTGTGGGCAAGTGCTTCAGCTGCACCTCGCCGGCCACCGCTTCCGCATCTCCCAGGACCACAGCCCAAGTGGCGCCGCTGCGGCTAGCCCGCTTGAACTGCTTGCTAAAGGGGCTGCCGCTGAGATCCAGCTCGGTGCAAAAACCAGCTTGGCGCAGGGCCTGGGCAACCTGAAGGGATTGGGTCTCTGCCTTGGCTCCGCGGGAGATCACGTAGACGTCCAGCGGCCTGGCCACCCCCTCTAGCTGCTTCTTTTGCAGCAGCAACACCAGCCGCTCCATGCCGATGGCCCAGCCTACGGCCGGGGTCGGCGGTCCGCCCAGCTCTTCCACTAGGCCGTCGTAGCGGCCGCCCCCGCAGACGGTGCTCTGGGAGCCCAATTCCGGCGAGACGATCTCGAAGGCGGTGTGGGTGTAGTAGTCCAAGCCGCGCACCAGGTAGGGATCCAGCTCATAGGGAATGTCTAGGGCTTTGAGATGAGCTTGCACTTGCTCGAAGAAGGCGCGTGAGTCAGCGCTAAGGTAATCGGGCAGCTTGGGCGCTTTCTCAACAATGGCGCGGGTGTGGGGATCCTTGCTGTCGAGGATGCGCAGGGGGTTGCGGCCAAGGCGCTCCTGGGAGTCCGGATCCAGCTCTTCCTTCAAGGGGGTGAGGTAGTCCACCAGGGCTTGGCGATAGGCCAGCCGGTCCTGCGGATCCCCAAGGGAGTTGAGCCGCAGAGTGAGATTTTCCGCCCCCACCGCCCGCAGCAGATCCCAGGCCAGAGCGATAACCTCGGCATCGGCGCGGGGATCGCGGCTGCCCAGGAGCTCCACCCCCAACTGATGGAACTGGCGTTGCCGCCCCGCTTGGGGACGCTCGTAGCGAAACATCGGCCCACAGTACCAGAGGCGCTGCACATCGCCCGCCATCTGCAGCCCGTGTTGGATGTAGGCCCGCACCACACCAGCAGTGTTCTCGGGACGCAAGCTCACCTCCTGCTCACCGCGGGTGCTAAAGGAGAACATCTCCTTGCCCACCACGTCGGTGGCACTGCCGATGCTGCGAGCAAAAAGCTCCGTCAGCTCCAAAATGGGGGTGCGGATCTCCTGGTAGTTAGCCCGCCCCAAGATCTCGCGGGCACTGGCCTCCACCTGCTGCCACAGCCTTACCTCCTGAGGCAGGATGTCGCGGGTACCCCGCACCGCCTGGATTTTTCCCATGTCTGTTCCTCTCACCCAGAGCCCCGCCCTGGGAAGCAAGGGTTCGTGTCAATGCCATAATATCGCCCTGCTGGCGGGGGGCAGAGCTAGCCTCGGCTCAAGGGCTCAAGCTAGCGTAGAAAGCGGCAACTTGGCTGGCAGCGGCCACCGCCGCGGTGGTGGATCGCAGGATCGTAGGGCCCAAAGAAACAGGCACTCCGCCGTGGGCTTCCGCTTGGCGGCGCTCCGTCTCTGTCCAGCCACCTTCTGGGCCAATAGCCAGCGCCACGACGGCACCCCTTAGAGGCGGCAGGACTTGCAGCAGCGGGGGGGCGTTTTGGCGGGCAACCGCTATGCCCCACCAGTTGGCCTTGAGCTCAGCCAGCCAGCGGCTCCAGGAAGTAGGCAGGTCAATTTGGGGCCAGTGCAGCCGCTCACACTGTTCTGTTGCCTCCCGCACAATTTTTTGCCAGCGTTCCTGCCGCCCCGATCCCGGCTCCACCACGGTGCGCTCCGTCAGCAGAGGGGTAATGCGCGCTACCCCCAGCTCGGTAACCTGGCGAAACACCTCGTCAAATCCCGGCCCCTTGACCACTGCTAAGCCCAGATGCAGGTAAACGGGCAATTCCCGCGGCGGGGCCTCTACCTCAGCCACAATTTGGCATTTCTGGGGCTGCCAATGGGCCAGCCACAGCTTGCCGGAGCCGTCCAAAACCAAAAAGGGATCCCCCCCCCGAAGGCGGTGCACCCGCTGCAGGTAGTGCCGCTGCGGGCTGGTTAAATAGATCCCACCGGTGGGGTCCCGCTGGGCCGGGTCGATAGCTAGGCGGGGCAGGGAACTTAGAGAGCGCGTGCGTTCAGACAGCACCACTCCCCCCGTCGCCAAAGGGCTGCAACCAACCACTCGTTGGCCTCCAACATCTCCGTAACCAACCTGGCCTGCTCGAGGAGAATGCCGCTGAGGATAAGCCAGCCCCCTTTCTTCACCACTAGGCCAAACCCCGGGATCATATCCAGGATCACGTCGGTCAGAATGTTGCACACCAGTCCATCCACCATCTCCGGAATGCGTTCCAGACTGCCCTGAGCCACCTCGATCCGGTCCGTAAGGCCATTGAGGTCGCGATTGTGGAGTGCTGCCTGCACCGCCAGCGGGTCAACATCCACAGCATAAACCCGCTTGGCCCCTAAGAGGGCTGCCGCCACCGACAGAATGCCCGAACCGCAGCCCACATCGGCTACCGTCACCCCCTCTGTACCCGCTCCTAGGCGCATCTCCAGGGCTTCCAGGCAAAGCTGGGTGGTCGGATGGGTGCCTGTGCCAAAGGCCATGCCCGGATCCAGCCGCAGCAGGAGACGGCCAGGGTGAGGGGGTGGATCCAGCCAGGCTGGACAGATGAGCAGCCTCTCTCCCACTGGCTCAGGCCGCCAGTGTTGCTTCCAACTGTTGCTCCAATCCTCTGCTTCCATTCGTTCCCAGTGCAGCTTGGGAAGGGGCTGGCCGGCCACGAGGGCATCTTGCCGCAGGCGCAGCGCCAGAGCCGCCAAGTCCAAAAGAGTGGCGCGGAAGCAGGGCAAATAGGCGTGAATGCTAATTTGGTCTTCGCCATAAGCCTGGCTGGCCATGCCCTGACAGCCAAAGCTCTCCAGCCGCCAGAAGATCTGGTCTTCCTGCACAGGGGAGGCGAGGATGTGGAGATCCCACCAGGCTCCACCCGGATCCGGCACCTGGGCAGAGGAACGCGAGGAGGGATCGGCAACAGTCCTGCTCACGGCGGGAGTTCTTGAACGGGAAAACAAAAAGGCTGCCAAAGGGATGCCGTTGGCTTGGCCAAACCAGTTCTTGTTCTAATTTAGGATCACCCGCTGCCCTGCAGCTCCCCCTGCTGGGGGGTTTTTGATGCCCTCCTTGATCCCGTGAGATAGAGTTTAATTGGACGCGCGCTTTGCCTCCCCTTAAAGCTCCGTGCGGGTGAGTGGAGTCGGGTTGTGCTTTGTCGAGCGGAAGGGGTGAGAGAGATGGCAGCTGAGCAGTCAGCAGAACAAGACACTCCACCCTCCCTCGAGATGGCTAGGGAAAGTGGGGCTGAGGCTCCCCCTTTGCCCAGGGTCGGCCCTGCCAAGAACTCGATCCCGCTGACCCGAACCGCTCTGATGCGGCGCTTCAACGAGAGTTTTCCACCTTTTTACAGCCAGTTTGTTAGCAGTGAGATCCAGGTGCAAAACTTGCGTCTGGCCTATGCCCTTTATCAAACCCGTAGGGCAGTGGTGCAGATGCAGGACGAGCGGGGCAAGACGGTGGTTTGTCTAGCCTATCGCAACCGGCCTTCTCTGCTCAGCGACCTATTTGGGGTGCTGACTGCCTTCAATCTTTCGCTGCACGGCATCCATCTCTACGGGCAGATCTACTCGCCCCACTTGGTATTTATCCGCCTCACGGTCTCCCGTGATGGCCACAGCCTTTCCTCTCAAGCCAAGCTCAACCTAGAGCGAGCCATTCACGAGTGTCTGGCCGGGGTGTTTCCTGTTCACGAAACCCTGGCGCTGGAGTTCGATCTCAAAGCCAGCCTGAAAGACGTACAGGTTTCTTTTTACTTTGACCCAGTGTTTCACCTGCCCACGCTGTTGGTGGATGTAGACAACCAACTGGGCGTGTTTTACCGGGTGATGAGGGCCCTGGCGCAGGAGGATTTAACCGTTGTTAACCTCAATTTGATGTTTCGCCGCAACCGAGCGCGCTTTATTTTCTACTTGCTAGGTCCCGACTCAACTCTAACCATGCCGGAATTCCTGAGGCAAAAATTGGCCCTGAACATCCAGAAGCGGCTGCAGGGGGATCCCGTCTAGATCTGCACAGGATTGGGAGGCGAATCGAAAAGGACGGTGCTCAGGTAACGCTCAGCCCAGGCGGCGCCAAAGGCTTTTTCCAAAACACGGCGGGTGCGGTCGTTCTGCTGTTGTTGGCTGCAGTAGCGCTGCTGCCCTTGGTAGTGGAGCAGGATCTGCTGGGGATCCGTCTGCGGGGAGATCTGTTGCGCCAGG
Organism: Synechococcus sp. O70.1; assembly: GCF_047462215.1. Taxonomy (NCBI): domain Bacteria; kingdom Bacillati; phylum Cyanobacteriota; class Cyanophyceae; order Synechococcales; family Synechococcaceae; genus Synechococcus; species Synechococcus sp. O70.1. Next base: position 131,431 of record NZ_JANSIT010000001.1, read on the forward strand.
TGGCAGTGAATCTCCAGGTAACGGCAAGCAAAGTGCAAAAAGCGCTCGGCCTCTGCTGCATCGCTAGGACGTATGAATAGGCAGTAGGGGGAAAAAATCGTGCCCCAAGGTGGCAACTGGCGCCGGTGTTGGAAAGGGGCTAAATGAGCTCCTACAGCTTCCAGCTCCCGGATGTAGGGATCCGGCAAAGTGGGAGTGACCGGTGAGAGATCGACGATGGCGGCGCTCACCTGGCCGCGACCAGCCACAATGTCACAGCCAAACAGGGGCAGCGGGTACTGCGGCTGTGGAAACATAACACAGTGGAGGATATCCAGGCTTTGGCCAGCCTGGGCCAGCTCCAGGTGCAGCTTGCGAAAGGGCCCCCCCTGGTAGCAGCGGTTTTCAATCTGCAGTTTCTCGCCCTCTAGGCGGCCCTCCACGTAGCCCAGATCCTCTGGCAGGTCGTAAGGGGCCAGGGCAAAGTGGGATCCCCATAGCTCTAAAATCGCCTCCGAGAGGCGCTGGATGAGGGGATGCAGTTGAGCCTGTAACGCAGGAGCCGTGAACACGGAAGGGGTGGGATTCGAACCCACGGTGACCTTGCGGCCACAACGCTTTTCGAGAGCGCCACAATCAACCACTCTGTCACCCTTCCAGTTTGCATAGCGCTTTACTATCTTAGCGGCAAACGGGCTATCCTGACCGGATCCTCGCCCCCAGAATGCGGAGGATGCGACTCGATGAGATCATAGGAAGTATGGCTGCCCTCTCCATTCACCACTTCCGCCAGGCTAAGCAGACCGGTCAACCGCTGGTGGCCCTCACAGCTGCCGACTACGTCACAGCCCAGATTTTGGATCAGGCTGGGATTGACCTAATCCTGGTGGGCGATAGCCTGGCTATGACCAGCCTGGGCCATAGCAGCACCCTGCCCTTGACCCTGGAGCAGATGATCCACCATGCCCAGGCGGTGCGCCGCGGCGTAGAACGGGCCTTTTTGGTAGCCGACTTGCCTTTCTTGAGCTACCAAGTCTGCAAAGAACAGGCCCTCTTCTCGGCAGGACGGCTGATGAAGGAGGCGGGGGTAAATGGAGTGAAGCTGGAAGGGGGCTACCCGGCCATGGTTGAGACGGTGGCCTTTCTGGTGCAGCGAGGGATCCCCGTTCTAGGCCACATCGGCCTCACGCCCCAGGCCAAACACCAGCTGGGGGGCTACCGCCAGCAAGGGAAAACGCCGGAAGAGGCGGAGCGGCTGCGCCAGGAAGCTTTAAACCTAGAGCAAGCCGGGGCTTTTGCTCTAGTTCTAGAACACATGCCGGCGGACTTAGCTGCCCAAATTACCCAGCAACTCCGGATTCCAACCTTGGGAATTGGGGCTGGCCCAGGCTGTGATGGCCAGATCCTCGTCACCCATGACCTCCTAGGCCTAAGCGAGCGGATCCCACCTTTCGCTAAGGCCTACGCCAACTTAAGACAGGTAATCCGGGAAGCAGTGGAAGCTTTTGCTGAGGATGTTCGCCAGAAAGTATTTCCCCCCTCTTATCCCTGTGGCCAGACTGTGTTATCCAACAAATAAGGAAGCAGAGCTAAGCAAAGACCCCGTAAGGTAACCCTGTGATTCCGGCTGGACTGAAACGCTACGCCGTTCGCTACCCTTCTATGCCCCTGATGGTTTATCGGGAGCTAGCTGCCCACTTGGCTTGTGTTCCCGGGGTAGAAACACAGCTGGAATGGAAAAAAGATCCCAGCTTTAACTACTCCGCTAGCCAAATTGAGGCGCTGCACATTTACCAAGCGCCAGAGGCTGACATAGAGCAAATTCAGCGTATCCTTGACCACTATGGGCCATGGCAGTATAGCCCTCTAGAGGGCTAGTTTCCTCTGCTTGCCGAACAGGGATCTCAGAAAAGGATCCCTGGCCTACTTTTAGCTGGAAAAGTTCTTGGGGCAGGAGTGCCTCGGAGGGTTACTGGCTTTGAGCTGGTAGGTGCAACTTACGGGCCAAGCCTAGCTGCGCCAGCACCCAAATGACCCAGTAGGTCATGTCAATTTCCCACCAACGCAAGCCTGCTTTTACACACTTTGGATCAGCGTGGTGGTTATTATGCCAGCCTTCGCCGTAGGTCAAAAGGGCAGCCCACCAAAGGTTGCGGGCATTGTCGTTGCTCTCGAAAGTTCGATAGCCCCAAAAGTGACTGGCCGAATTGATCAGCCAGGTGCAGTGCAGCAGCAGCACCGTCCGTACAAAAATGCCGTAGATAACGAACGACCAACCTCCCCACAGATAGAGCACGGCAGCTAGCGGCAGTTGCAGCAGCAACCCATATTTGTCCAGCCAGCGGTAAAAGGGATCCCGAGCCAAGTCAGGCGCAAAGGCAAAATACTTCTCAGGGTTGAAAAATTCTTCTCGCTGGTAGATTAGCCAAAGCATGTGGCTCCACCAAAAGCCTTTGCGGGCCGAGTAGGGATCCTTTTCCTCATCCTCAGTAAATGCGTGATGCTGGCGATGGCCACCTACCCAAAAGATTGGCCCTCCTTGAAGAGCCAGAGTACCGAGCGTAGCAAAGACGTATTCCAGCCACTTAGGCACTTGAAAGCTGCGATGGCTGAGAAGGCGGTGATACCCCAGGCAAATCCCCAAGCTGCCAAAACACCAGTGGAAAAATAGGGCCACTCCCAAGGCAGGCCAAGAGAAGAAAAGAATGCCGCCCACCAAAGCAATGGCGTGGAGAACTAGGAAAAAAAGAGCGAATTCCCAAGCAAAGCGGAAAGACTTTTGGGATGCGGAGCCGTCGGAGTTGCCCAAGGACTTGGGGGAAAGAGAGATTGCCATGAACTAGATAAGCCTCAAGGTAGAGAAGTAAAGTGGCGCAGAGTCCAATCGCTCCCTGCACGGTTGCCGCCCCCAGCACTAGGAAACGCAGTGTGCCTTCCCCACCCTTGCCAGGGCAAGTTTCAGCAAGGTAGGCGGACAGCAGCAAGAGGGCAACAGAGCAGACGATGTCATCTGGCCTGAGGTTAAGCTTAACGATATTTCACCCCAAGTGCAAGCGATACTTGCAGATTGCTTCTCGTCTTCAGGATCCTCTCTTGGCTCCTTACCCCATCCCCTACCATGGCACGTCCTTCTTCCCGGCAAAGGCTGCTAAAGGCAGCTCGAGAGCTATTCGTCCGACAGGGCATTGCCCAGACTACCACCCGCCAAATTGCAGACTTGGCGGGGGTTCACGAAGTAACCCTGTTTCGCCACTTTGGCAGCAAGCAGGGACTCCTCCTAGCCGTATTCGGTGAGCTGGGAGTTTTCTCCGGGATTGCCGACTTACCCCTGCCGGCGGCTCCTGCCACCTTCCAGAGCTCTGAGCTGCAAGCCATTCTCCTGCGCTATGTCCAAACCTGCTTCCAGGCTCTAGCCAATAACCCTGAGCTGGTGCGCTCATTGGTGGGAGAAGCAGGCTGCTACTCCGAGGAGCATCGCCGCGCCTTGAGAGCGGGCTTCCTGCAGGCCCAAGAGCAGCTAGCCGGCTACCTGCAGCAGATCCCCAGCCCCGAACTCCAGGCAATTGACCCGGAGCGCCTTCACGCAGCTGCTGGGGTTCTCCACCTGATGATTCTGGGGACAGCTGTGTTGGCCGTTACCGCTGGCTTGCCTGCCGACGACGGTAACCAGCCCTCCTCTAATCCAGGGGACAAAGGCACTTCTGAAAATGACATCAGCGCCGCCTCTCTTCTCGATATCTGTGTAAAGCTGTGGATGGCGGCCTTGAGGGGGATGAAGGAAACCTAAAAAAAGAGAAGAGATGAGGAGGTTGTAAGCCGGGTTCTGTAGTGGGGTACTCCGAAGAGCAGCCCCCACTGGCGGCCATCTCTCTGGGAGTGATGTTGCCATCACCCTCTAGCGGCTCACCACCACCGAGGCCACCCTTCCCCAACCACTTGGCTGAGTACCGTGACCTCGGTGCAGCCGACAGGGGCGAAGAACAGCCATAGTCCTGCGGCTGCGGCCTTGCTTTCCACCGGGGTTTACCGAGCCAGCGCCTCACGACGCTGCTGGTGGGCTCTTACCCCACCTTTGCACCCTTACCTGTGCTGGACTCCCAGCCATCGGCGGTATGTTTCTGTGGCACTATCCTCGCGGTTTCCCGCACTGGGCTTTCCCCAGCGGTGTGTTCTTCTGAAAGCCCGGACTTTCCTCATCCTGCTGTCTAGTGGCGACAGCGAGGACGCGGCCGCCTGCCCCTCCTATCTCTTCATTTCAATCCTACCGCATCCCCCTAGCGTAGAAAATCCCTCCCTGGGCCTACAGTTCCTTGTCGGGGAAAGCGCTGCATCAGCTCTTGGACAGCCTCGGCATGGTAGGAGCTGCGGGTAAGCGGGGAGGACACCACCTGCAAAAAGCCCAGCTCTTCCCCCACCCGTCGCCAGTGGTCAAACTCCTCTGGGGGCACGTAGCGCTCCACCGGCAGGTGCTTGGGGCTGGGCGCCAGGTATTGGCCAAGAGTGAGGATGTCGCAGCCTACCCGGCGGAGATCCTGCATCACCTGCAAAATCTCTGCCGCAGTTTCTCCTAGCCCCAGCATTACCCCCGACTTGGTGTAAAGGCCAGGATCCCACTGCCGCGCCAATTCCAGCAGCTTAAGGGAGCGCTCGTAGTTCCCCTGGGGACGAACCCGCCGGTAGAGGCGGGGCACGGTTTCGGTGTTGTGGTTAAGCACCGTGGGGCGGGCAGCGAGAATCTGCTCCAAGGCCTGCCAGTTGCCGCACAAGTCCGGGATCAAGACCTCGATGGTTGTCTGGGGCATGCGGCGGCGGATTTCGGTAATGCAGGCAACAAACTGGCTGGCTCCCCCATCGGGGAGATCGTCCCGGTTGACGGAGGTAATCACGGCATGACGCAACCCTAGCCGTTGCACAGCCTCTGCCACTCGCAGCGGCTCGGTGGGATCCAAAGGCAAAGGGCGCTTGGTGAAGTCGATATCGCAGTAGGGGCAGGCGCGGGTGCAGGCTGGGCCCATGATTAAGAAGGTGGCGGTGCCGTTGGCAAAGCACTCTCCTAGGTTGGGACAAGAGGCCTCTTCGCAGACGGTGTTCAGACCTAAGTCCCGCAGCAGCTGTTTGACGGAGCCTACCCGCTGAGGTGCCTTGGCCCGCAGCCAGGCTGGTTTGCCACTAGGGGAAGCAACGGCACTCAAAGAAAACCCTCCAACTAGCCACCAACGGCAACTCGTGTATCTCTTAGCTTATCCGCCTTGAGGGCAGGGCAAAAGCCCGCAAGCACTTTGATTACCAACTTGTACTAGACTAGGGTTGGCCGATACGAAGCCAAGGGCTTCGTCCTGCTACGCGGTTGCCAAGGCGGTGCAGCTTGCTGAGGGGGCCAAAGCGGGGGCAGGTAGCGCCTTTGCAAACCTTTTCATAGGTATTCCCTGCTTTGGTTGGCGGGAGTACCAAGGCATACTGGAAAGCGAGTGTCGAGCGATAGGGATCCCACATGGTTGTTGCTGCTCCTCCCTCTCTGGAACAACTTGCCATCAACACCATTCGTTTTTTGGCGGTGGATGCTGTTCAGAAGGCCAACTCCGGCCACCCTGGCCTGCCGATGGGGGCAGCACCCATGGCCTATGTGCTTTGGCAGCAGTTTCTGAAGTTCAACCCCCGCAACCCCAAGTGGGTGGATCGGGATCGCTTTGTCCTCTCGGCAGGCCACGGCTGCATGCTGCTGTATGCTCTGCTACATCTGACCGGCTTTGACGTCAGTCTTGAAGATCTCAAGCAGTTTCGCCAGTGGGGATCCAAAACCCCCGGCCACCCGGAAAACTTTGAAACCCCTGGCGTGGAGGTGACCACGGGCCCTCTGGGGCAGGGGGTGGCCAATGCAGTAGGGCTGGCCATTGCTGAAGCTCACCTTGCGGCCCGCTTTAACAAGCCTGGCCACACGATTGTTGACCACTACACCTACGTGATCCTGGGCGACGGCTGCAACATGGAGGGGGTGGCCTCGGAAGCGGCCTCTTTAGCTGGCCACCTCAAACTGGGCAAGCTGATCATGCTCTACGACAGCAACCACATCTCCATCGATGGCAGGACGGAAATTACCTTTACCGAAGATGTGGGCAAACGCTACGAGGCCTACGGCTGGCATGTGCAAAAAGTGGAGGACGGCAACCACGATCTGAAGGGGATTGCCGACGCTATCCAGAAAGCCAAAGAAGTTACCGACAAGCCTTCCCTGATCATTGTCGAGACCACCATTGGCTACGGCTCCCCCAACAAAGCTGGCACTGAGAGCGTCCACGGAGCACCGCTGGGGCCAGAGGAGGTGAAGCTCACCAAGCAAAACCTGGGCTGGCCGCTGGAGCCTGAGTTTTACATTCCCGACGAAGTGCTGGCCCACTTTCGCCAAGCCATTGAAAGAGGGGCCAGGGCCGAGGCCGAGTGGAACGAGCGCTTTGCCGCCTACGAGAAGGCCTACCCAGAAGAGGCTGCTGAGTTTAAACGGATCATGGCGGGCGAGCTGCCTGTGGGCTGGAAAGAAGCCCTAGCGCCAATTGCCGAAATCGGCAGGGAGTCCACCCGCAATCTCTCAGGTCTTTGCCTTAACGCCTTGGCCAAGGCGGTACCTGAGCTGCTGGGCGGATCTGCCGATCTGGCCCACTCCAACATGACTTACCTAAAGGGGATCCCAGAATTTCAGGCCGGCTCCTACCACGGGCGCAACTTCCGCTTTGGAGTCCGGGAACACGCTATGGGAGCTATCGCCAACGGCATGGCCCTGCACGGCGGCCTTATCCCCTACGACGCCACCTTCTTGGTTTTCAGCGACTACATGCGGCCGGCCATTCGCTTGTCGGCCCTCTCGCGGGCGCGGGTGCTCCATGTGATGACCCACGACTCCATTGCCCTGGGAGAGGACGGCCCCACCCACCAGCCTATTGAGACACTGGCCTCCCTGCGGGCTATCCCCAACCTCTACGTCATCCGCCCTGCTGATGCTCGCGAGACGGTAGGAGCCTACCAAGTAGCCCTCGAGTCCAAGTCCACCCCCTCGGTGCTGGTGTTTACCCGGCAGGCGGTCAATCCCGTGGAAGGTACCTCTGTGGAGGGAGTGGCCAAGGGAGCCTACGTGGTGGTGGATGCCCCCAACCCGGAGCTAATCTTGATTGCCACCGGCTCAGAGCTGGAGCTGGCGGTGAAGGCTGCTGCCCAACTGAAGCAGGAAGGCCGGGCGGTGCGCGTGGTCTCCATGCCCTGCATGGAGCTATTTGAGGCCCAGCCTCAGAGTTACCGGGACTCTGTCTTACCTCCCAACGTTACTAAGCGCATCTCCATCGAGGCGGGCTCCACCTTTGGCTGGCACAAGTACCTGGGTTTTGAGGGGGTAGCCATTGGCATTGACCGCTTCGGCGCTTCTGCCCCTGGCCCCGTGTGTATGGAGAAGTTTGGCTTCACGGTGGAGAATGTGCTCAATACTGCCCGTCGTCTCCTAGGCTAACCCTTGATACGCCCAGCAGGGATCCCTAGCCTGTAGCGTATGAGCGCCTCAAAGCTAGGCAAAAGCAAGGGTGGGAGGGTAGCAGCTCTATTGGCTGGCGGGATCAGTGGAATGCTGCTCCAGGGATCCCCCTGGGTTGCCGCTCAGCCTGCCCTCCAAACGGTGCCGCTGCCGCGCCTGCCAGTGGGTGTGGATCAAGCGGTCTTTGACCGGCCAGTGGCTCGCTTCAACCCCACCCCACCTGTTGAGGTGGTAGTCCGCAACCGCACTGGCCTGCCTTTGGAGTACGGCTTTACCGATCCGCGCCAGGGTATCTCGGAACTGCAGCCGGGAGAAACGCTACGCTTGAGCAACCTGACCCTCCCCAACTGCCTGGCCATCAACACACCCATGTTGGGGCCGGTGGGCTACCAGGTGAGTGTGGATGCCGCGAATGTAATCACCGTGGAGGTGCGCCTAGTCAACGACGTTTCGGGCGATCACTGCCTAGACCTGCAAGAGACAGGCGCCATCTTTGTCAATTGATGTCAGTGCGAATCCCTTCACCTCCTCTCCGCAACTGGGTTGCAAAGACACCGCATCTTGACAGAGGTTGCCAGCTGGAACAGGATGCAGAGAGGAGGCTGGGATCCAGCTTCTGGCTAGGCAGGGGTAAAGCTGCCCCAACTCAACTTTTCCTTTGGACGGTCTCATGAGCAATCAGTGGTGTCCCCGGTTTCGCAGGGTTCTGGTGGCTGGCGCGGCGATTGTGGGGTTGGCGGGCTTGCCAGCAAAGGCCCAGCAAGTTACGAATCCCAGCCCAGCTCAGGCGGCCACCGATGTTGAGCCTACCTCTCCAATCTCGGCTTCTTTTCGCAGCCAAAATGGGGTCAGCGTACGCCCGGAAACGGTGAGGGTTTTCCTGAATGGCAGAGAGGTTACCTCGGAAGCAGTGATCACGCGCGATTTCTTTACCTACCGTCCCCCTCAGCCCCTGCCGTCAGGGCGTCACGAAGTCTTGCTGGAGTTCACCAACACCCAGGGAGTGACCCGCCGCGTCACCTGGAGCTTTACGGTGGGCAGCCCTGTCCGTGCCTCCATTGATCTAGTAGATCACAACGCCGGCCATCGCCCCCTGTCAGCAGGCGAGATCTTGCTGGTAACCGTTAAAGGCACTCCCTCTAGCCGAGTAACCGTTTACCTCATTCAGGATGGACGGCAGGTGCAAACTCTACAGGCCCGGGAAGTTTCCAGCGGCACTTACGTGGTCAACGTCCTCGTCGAACCGAAAGATGCTACTCGCGAAGGGATCGTCATTGCGCGTTTGGAAAACAACGGCCAGGTGCGCTTTATGACTGCAGAACAGCCAGCTCGCTTGATCGAGGGGGCTGGCGGCGGTATCCAGCGTCTTGCCGCCCAAGAAGTTTCCGCAACTACCACTGTCCCCAGCCTGGTGCCCCAGATTACTAACTTGCGGGACGGGGATCGGGTTGCCGGCCCTTCCTTTACGCTGCAAGGCACCACGGCTCCCAATGCTTCGGTGCGGGTAACAGTAACGGCCTCAACTTCAGTGGGGGGCATTCTCAGCGCTCAGCAGACGGTGATGAACCAAACTGTCCAGGCCGATGGGCAGGGCCGTTTTACCATCACCGTCCGACCCCCCATTCCGGCCGCCGGCACGGTGTATCAGGTCAACCTCACGGCTACTTCTGGTAGCCAAACTAGCCCGACAGTAACCCTGCGCCTTACCCAGCAGTAGCGATCCGGCCTATCGTTTGTCTCCGCTAGGGGGAAGGTCAGTCCAGGTCTTTAAGCCCTGCCGTTGGTGGCGAGCCCTGAAGGTCTTGGGTAAGGGTTGGGGAGAGGGAAGAGCGCTGTTGCCAGCGCCACAGAAGGGCGGCCATAACCACAGCAGGGGAAGCAATCATGGTGACCATTACCGGCAGAGTCTTCGGCAAGGCCAGGTAGGGGCCACCGTATTTGATGGCGGCGCTAATAGCAGCAGCAGCTACCATCAATTTTAGGGCCGACCCAAGGGTCTTGGGCTGCATAGCTCTGCCACTCCCTTGCCATCTGGACGCCAGCTCTCACAGGCTAGGCTAGCATTCCCTGCAGGGCACTTTCTGGAGACGAAACAGCGCTAGAGGCTCCGCTGGGTCATGACTCGGCAACTACCGGGATCCCGTCCAGGGCGGGTGATTGCAACCGATTTGCGGGAGGAGATGCAGCGCTCCTACCTAGAATACGCCATGAGCGTGATCGTGGGGCGGGCCTTGCCAGATGTGCGGGATGGCCTCAAGCCAGTCCATCGCCGTATCCTCTACGCCATGCACGAGCTGGGCCTAATGCCGGATCGCCCCTACCGCAAATGCGCTCGGGTGGTGGGGGAGGTGCTGGGGAAATACCACCCGCACGGGGATCAGGCAGTTTATGACGCGCTGGTGCGCATGGCCCAAGACTTTTCCAGCCGCTATCCCCTGGTGGCGGGACACGGCAACTTCGGTTCGGTGGACAACGACCCGCCGGCAGCCATGCGCTACACAGAGTGCCGACTGTCGACCCTGAGCCACAGAGTGCTTCTGGAGCAGCTCTCGGAAGAGGTCGTCGATTTTGCCCCCAATTTCGACGGATCCCACATCGAGCCGACTGTTTTGCCAGCCCGCCTGCCCATCTTGCTCCTCAACGGCGCTTCCGGGATTGCCGTAGGCATGGCCACCAGTATTCCGCCCCACAACTTGGGAGAAGTGGTGGACGGCCTGCTGGCTCTGATTGACCGTCCCAACCTCAGCGCCGAGGAGCTGTTGCGCTGGATCCCGGGGCCGGACTTTCCCACCGGCGGCCAGATTGTCGACAGCCAAGGGATCCGCGAAGCCTATCTCAGCGGGCGTGGCTCCATCACCCTGCGGGGAGTGGCCCACTTTGAGGAGGCTCAGCCGGGCAAAGGACGCCACCGGCGGCCCGCCCTAGTCATCACCGAGTTTCCCTACCAGGTGAACAAAGCCGCCTGGATTGAGAAAGTGGCAGAGCTGGTTGCCCAGGGTCGTCTCAGCGGCATTGCCGACTTGCGGGATGAGTCGGATCGCAAAGGCATTCGCGTGGTGGTGGAGCTTAAGCGGGAGGCCAACCCCCAGGAGGTTTTGCAGCAGCTCTATGAGCTGACCCCTTTGCAGAGCAACTTTGGGGTAATCCTGCTGGCCTTGGTGGATGGCAAGCCGCAGCAGCTTAACCTGAAGCAAATCTTGCAGCATTTTTTACAGTTTCGCGAAGCCACCCTCAACCGCCTGTTCCGCGCCGAACTGCAGCAGCTACAGCGCAAGGTAGAAGAAGTGGCGGGGATGGTGCTGGCCCTGGCCAATCTGCAGGGGGTGATCGACCTGCTGCAGCAAGCATCCGATGGCGCCACCGCCAAAGCCCAACTGCAGGCCCGCTTGGGTTGTACCCCTCAGCAGGCGGAGACCATCTTAGCCATGCCTCTGCGCCGCCTGACGGCCTTGGAACGGGAACGCTTGCAGCAAGAGCAGTCCCAGCTACAGGCCCGCATCGAAGAATTGCAGGGGCTACTCAGCGACCGCCGCAAGCTTTTGAGCTATTTGAAGAAAGAGCTGCGCCACCTGAAGAAAACCTTCGGCGATCCCCGGCGAACCCAGATTCTTTCCAAGGCTGAGCTGGAGGCAGAACAAGCGTAGCACTGGTAGTCAGGGGGGAACGGCTTAGGGAGTTGCACCTGCTCTGTCCGCTCTAGCCGTTGCAGAAGGGCGCTAGGCCAAAGAGGTTTTGTCGGCGGCGGGATCGACCTCTGGCGCTTCAGGATGGCGGGCAGATTTGGGAAGGGAGCCACCTGACTGGAGAACTAAGCAGCGCACGGTCTGGTGCAGTTCCTCCAGCAAGATGTTGAGGGCAGAGCGAAAGTCGCGATGGTCGTCCCGCATGTGTTCCAGAATGGCGCGGATGACTTCCTTACAATCCTTGAGAATGTGCTGCTGCTGGGCAATGATCTGCACCAGCTCACTGTGTTCTTTGAGCAGATCCCGCAGGCAGGTGCGCAGATCGTCTACCTGGCTTTGCCAGAAGGCCTGTCCCTCCCGCAGCTCCATGACGCTAGCGCGCAGGTCAACGATGGCGTCGCGCAGAGCTTGGCTTTGGCGGCACTCGGCCTCCAGTTGGCGCTGCAGCTTCTCTTGCTGTTGGCGCAACTCGGCATTGGCCTGCAAGTTGGCTTCAGCGGCTCTAAGCAGTTGCTCAAGGCGGGCCTCGACAAGAGCCCAGCGCTCCTGCCCTAGCGAGGATTGACCCCGACGGACTTGCCTGCTGAAGTACCTCACAGTCGCTTCCCCCTGTCTCCTAGGCAAGGGCATCCTGCAAGCTGTGGCTTGCCAGCCCTACCGATCATACTGCCTCTTGGGGATTCCCCTCGCTTGCGGAAACGGCTTTAGGCATTTTTGAGGTTTTCTTTGCCCGAGATGATGCGGGCGCTTAGAATGCGATCCCCCAGCTTAATTTTGCGCAGCACCTCGGTGCCTTCAGTAACATACCCAAACACAGCGTAGCGGCCATCCATGAGGTTGAGGCCGGCGGGGGTGAGATCCGGCTCGGCCATGAAGATGAAGAACTGAGAAGAGGCGCTGTTGGGATCCTCTAGATAGCGAGCCATAGCCACTGTTCCCTCGGCAGAAAAAGGCAAAGCCGGCTCCACATCCCAGAGGCCCAGTTGCTCAAAAGTCTGGCCGTAGCGGGGCATTAATTCACCTTTGGCGCGAATCTCCAGAGGAATGGTGCGAACTTTGCCCGTGGCCGGATCCACATAGCCGTCGGCAGGGCCAGGAGGATCCCCGGCTTGCACAAGGAAGAATTTCTCCACTCGATCAAAGGTCAGGCCATCGTAGAAGCCCCGCTGCACCAAGTCAGCGAAGTTGCCGGCAGTGATTGGAGCACTATAGCCATCGAGGGTGATCACCATACGCCCAGCGGTGGTGTTCAGCTCCACTTCTGCTCGGCCCAGGAGCTGGGGCCTGTCGGCATACTCCTGCGGGATCTCGTAGGGGAAAGCCCCCACCCACTTGCTCTCCAGGGATCCCAGTTTGTCCACCAGACGGTCGTAGGCGGCGCGAGCCTCTTCTTTGCCCTTGGGTTTGCGCTCCGTGGCCTGGCTGATGGTTTGCAACTCCTGCCGCAGAGCGGCAATTTCTTCAGAGGCGGCAGCAGCTTGCTCAGGGGGCAACTCCGCCAGCAGGGGATCCGTGTAGCGGTCCAGAAGCCGCTCCACCTGGCGCACATCTCCCCGCACGGCCGACCAGCGGTTGTACTTCAGGTCCGCCTCGATTTTGGTGATGGCTTCATCGATTTCCCAAATCCGACTGTCCTGGATGGGCAGGGCCCGCCGCAAGAGAGTACGCGGATCGGTAATGGCATCCCCTTGGGGCAGCGCCAGCGCCGGGATCCCACCCAGCCAAACCGCCCAAAGCAATACAGCGGCCAAAACCAGCCGGAGCGATTTCCTCCCCCCCTCCCACCGCTCGGCCCTGCCGCCAACTGGGGATCCCTGCTGAGCACGCTGTGTCATGTCTTCACCCATTGCCAATGCTGCTTTTGCTCTCAGCCTGGCATTCTACCCTCGCCGGCGGCAAGCGCTGCGTGGTCAGAGCCCTTGCCTCGTAGCGGCAGCGGCGGAAGTAGGCTCAGCTGACTCTAGCTCGACCAGCCGCTTGGATCCTGATAGGGGGGCTGAAGTCTGTCTTGTGCGAAGGCGGCTCCGACTTTGCCAATGATGGAGAGCTTGATCTCCGGCTGATTGTCAAATGAGGCCAGCGCTTTCTTCCATGGCCTATAGTGCATAACAGCTTGTCAATTCAGGTGAAGGGATCCCGTCATTGGACAAGAGGACGGCTAGAGCATGGCGGCAAAGCAACTGAAGTTCTACTGGAGCCCTCAATTCCAGCTCTTTAGCTGCGACGGCGCCAAACTAGAGGGACATGGCTTTATTCAAACCAACCCTTCCCACGACCTGGTGCACCTATTTATTGCCGCCAACGGCAACATGCCCTGGCAGCCGGTGGAAAGCCGCGAGCAAACCTGCTTTGCCGAGTACAACGCCGTGCTGCTGGAGCACCTGTTGGTCAACTGCTTCAACGCAGCAGTGCTGGAATCCATGGCCCCTGAGCAAATTGTTCCAGAGGCCCGCAAGTTTTTGAAGTGGTTTGTCTCCGAGCACTATGCGCCTTTTCCGGTCTCAGAAGAAGAGGCTTTTCGCCGCTTTGCCGAGGCTTTGGATATCGATTGCATCGTGCGGCTATTTCCCTACTTCTACAGTTTGCGGGCTTGGGAATGCTTCAGCCCCATCTACCGCAGCGAGGTTTATGATTTGGAGTTTACTTCCGAAGATGACCCGGTCAGGGAAGCGCCAGAATGGGCAGCAGATCCCAATATTTTGCAAGCCCAAGAGCTGGTAAGACAAAAGCTCACTGAGGCATTGGCCGAGGCCAGATCAAGCTGATCCAGGCCAGAGTCGGTTTTCTCAACAACTCTCCCGACTTCACCACCCTTCAAAAAACCTGGCCTTGGCTTCAAGACTGCCCGTGCTCGGTGAGGGAATTACCCACCACCAGCCGCCGGAAAGCCTTTTTGCCCACCTGCAAAACCCGCCCCGCTAGCTCCGAAGCGTTGGCAAACTCCAGGTTGGGATCCTCCACCTTTTGACCATCTAGCCGCACGGCGCCCCCTTGAATCTGCCGACGGGCCTCGGCGGCACTCTTGCACAGGCCGGACTCGCGCAGGATGTAGCTGAGCTTAACCGGATAGGACAAGCCCTCGACAGCAAAGGTGGGGATGGAGGCGGTCTCGACAAGTTCACCTTGCAACACCAGGGCTTGGGCGGTGCGCTGGGCCTCTTCTGCCACCTCAGGGGAGTGAAACTGAGCCACTAGGGTTTTGGCTAGGAGAATCTGGCGCTGACGGGGATCCGCCGGCAGCTCCGAAAGAGGCACTGAGGTGAGCAACTCGAAGTAGCGCTGCACCAGGTGATCCGGCACCTTCTCCAGCTTGGAGTACATGGTGAGGGGATCCTCGGTCAAGCCCACGTAGTTGTTCTTGGACTTGGACATCTTCTGGTAGCCATCCAAGCCCTCCAAAAGAGGCACCGTTAGGCAAAACTGCGGGGTTTGCCCTTTCCAAAGCTGTAGCTCCCGGCCAACTAGGAGGTTAAAGCGCTGGTCGGTTCCCCCCAACTCCACGTCCGCCTCCAGTGCCACCGAGTCGTAGCCTTGCAGGAGAGGGTAGAGAAATTCGTGTAGGTAGATGGGCGTTCCTGAGCGGTAGCGCTGGGCAAAGTCTTCTTTGGCCAACATCTGCCCCACTGTCATTTGGGCTTGGAGCTCAATGAGCTCGCTAAGGGTGAGGCGGGCTAGCCACTCGCTGTTGCGGCGCACCTCCAGCCGGCCAGGGGTCTCAAAGTCCAGGATCTTGGCAGCCTGCTCCAGATAGGTGCGGGCGTTTTCTTCCACTTCTTCTGGGGTCAGGCGGGGACGGGCCTCCGATTGGCCGGTGGGATCCCCGACCAGGGCCGTAAAGTCACCGATGAGCAAAATAGCCACATGGCCGGCATCCTGGAACTGGCGCAACTTGCGCAAGACCACCGCATGGCCCAGGTGCAGATCCGGCCGCGTGGGATCGATGCCCAGCTTGACCCGCAAGGGGCGATCGGTTTTGGCTAGGCGCTCTGCCAGAGCTGCCGCTCCCCCTGGAAAGATCTCGGCTACCCCCCGCTGGGTGATCTCGGCAATGCGGGGATCCTCTAGAGCGGAAGAGATAGGAGTTGGCTCCATCTCTGCACTGAGAGGCAACATGAGCCATTTTATTCCCTTGCCTAGAGGCGGCGAGGATCCCCTGCCGGCCCAGGAAGCGCCGCCCTATAATGGGGCAAACTTGGGGTTCTCCGCAACGCTGAAGTGACGGAGTTCTTGACGTGACCTACAGTCCCAGACCCTCGAGAGCTCCGCGGCACTCTTCCAGCCGCCCCTTTCCCCACCTGGACTACGACGAGTATACCGCTGACATCCCGCCCACCCGCTTCTCCTGGCTTGCTCAGGTTGCTGGCACGGTGGGCAACCTGTTGCTGGGATCCCTGCTTTTGGGCTCTACGGCAACGGCTGCTGGCTTGTTGGGGTTGGCCATTAGCTTCCGCAACCTGCCCGATGTGCGTCAATTGCGGAACTACGTGCCGGTGGCCACCACCCACATTGTCGATATCCACGGCGAGCCCATTGCTAGCCTCCACGGGGAAGCCAACCGGGAGGTAATCTCCCTCGAAGAAGTCTCCCCGGAGATGAAGAAAGCGCTGCTGGCTATTGAAGACAGCCATTTCTACACCCACCCCGGCATCAACCCGGTCAGCTTGGGCCGGGCACTCTTGGGCAGCGTCGAGGGGGGATGGGGCTCGGCGGGGGGTGGATCCACCCTGACGATGCAGTTGGTGAAAAACCTTTTTCTAAAGCCGGAGCGCACCCTCAGCCGCAAGGTGGCCGAGATCGTGCTAGCGGTGCGGCTGGAGCAGGTCTTCACCAAAGACGAGATCCTAGAGATGTACCTCAACCAGGTGTACTGGGGGCACAATCTCTACGGCATTCAGGCGGCAGCCCGCAGCTACTTCAACAAAGATGCGGCGGAGCTCAACTTGGCGGAAGCAGCAATGCTGGCCGGGATCCTGCCGGCGCCAGAAATCTTCAGCCCCTTTCGCAACCTGGAGGCAGCCAAGCGGCGCCAACGGCTGGTGCTGGATCGCCTGGTGCAGCTCAAGTGGATTACCCCAGAAGAGGCCCAGGCAGCGCGAGAGCAGAAGCTGACTTTTGGCCGCATCACCTCTTTCCAAAGCAACGCGCCGGCGGTTACCGACGCCATTGAGGCAGAGCTGCGGCGCCGCTTTGGCGAGCAGGCCATCCTCCAGGGAGGGCTGCGGGTTCAGGCCACTATCGACCTGCGGCTGCAGCGCATTGCCCAGCGCATCGTCAACGAAGACGGGCCTCGCCTTACCGCCACTCGCCGGGCTGATCAGATGGCTCTGGCGGCGGTGGATCCCCGCACAGGCTACGTCAAGGCCCTTGTGGGCGGCATCAACGCTCGGCGGGGCCAATTTAACCGCGCCACTCAAGCCTTTCGCCAGACTGGCTCCACCTTCAAGCCCTACGTGTACTATGCGGCCCTGGCTAGCGGCCGCTACACACCCTACAGCATCCTCTACGACACCCCCGTCACCTATCCCGGCTCTCCTCCCTACAGGCCGAAAAACTATGACAACACCTTTTACGGCCCCCTCACCTTTGCCCGCGCCTTGGAGCTCTCCCGCAACGTGCCCACCGTCAAGCTGGCAGAGGAAGTCGGGATCCACAACGTCATTGCTGCAGCCAAGGCCACCGGCCTCAGCGCCGAGATGCCCCCCAACTTAACCACTGCCCTGGGGTCGGCCAGCGCCAGCCCCCTAGAGATGGCAGCCAGCTATGCTGTGTTTGCCAACGGCGGCTACTGGGTGGAGCCGACGCTCCTAGCCCAGGTGGTGGGTCGCGACGGCCAAGTTCTCTTCGAGGCCAAACCCCAGCCGCGGCAGGTTTTGGATCCCTGGGCGGTGGCCACCCTCAACCAGATCCTCAAAGGGGTGGTAACCCAGGGCACCGGGACGGCAGCCCGTCTGGACGATGGGCGACCGGTGGCTGGCAAAACGGGCACCACCTCGGATTTCCGCGACGCTTGGTTCATCGGCTATGTGCCGCAACTGTCCACTGCCATCTGGATTGGCAACGACGACAACTCTCCCATGCTCCCGGGTACGGCAGGAGGCGCTTTTGTCGCTCCCACCTGGAAGCGCTTTATGACAGAGGCCCTGCAAGGGATCCCGCCCCAGGATTTCCCCAGCCCCGATTACTTTCCCCCTCCCCAACCATGAGCGATAGCGAGGAGCGGTTGGCGCGCATTGAGCGCACTGTCGAGGCCAACGCCCAGGCCATCGCCCAACTGGCCCGGCAAAACCAAGAGCTGCTACAAACCATTGCCGGCACCGAGGAGCGCATTGCCAAGGCTGAGGAACGGATTGCCAAAGCAGAGGAGCGCATTGCCTGTGCCGAAGAACGCCTGGAGGCGGAAGTCAAACGCTGGGACGAGCGCTTTTTCCAGCTCAGCCGCGACACCCTCAACTTCACCCGCAATGGGGTTACCATTGCCGCCATCACCGCGGCTTTGATGTTGTCCCCCTGCTGATCGAGCTGCTGGGGCAGGGATCCCGCTGGTTTGGGCTTTCAGGCCAAGGCAAACAGGGCGCTGGGGCACCAGATCCCCACCGCCATGACTGGGGGATCCAGAGCGTAGTGGTTCTGAGTTACACTAAGACTGCAAAGAAAGGTAACGCCTTTGTCTGGTTTAGGCTTGCCTTCCCGGCGTCCTTTCTTGCATCTTTCGCACAAGACCCAGAGGACAGACGACTATGGCCTTTGAACTCCCACCTCTGCCCTACCCTGCCGACGCGCTTCAGCCCTACATGTCGGCAGAAACCTTCTCCTACCACCACGGCAAGCACCATGCGGCCTATGTGGCCAACCTAAACAAGCTGATCGAAGGCACCGAGCTGGCCAACAAGTCCCTGGAAGAAATCATCAAGGCCACGTTTGGGGATCCTGACAAAGTGAGCATCTTCAACAATGCTGCCCAGGTTTGGAACCACACCTTTTTCTGGGAATCCATGAAGCCAGGCGGGGGCGGCGCGCCGACAGGGCCCATTGCCGACAAGATCAACGCTGATCTAGGCGGCTACGACAAGTTTGTGGAGGCTTTCAAAACGGCGGCGGCCACCCAGTTTGGCAGCGGCTGGGCCTGGCTGGTGCTGGACAACGGCACCCTGAAAGTGACCAAAACCCCCAACGCGGAAAACCCGCTGGTCCACGGCCAAGTTCCCCTGCTAACACTGGATGTGTGGGAGCATGCCTACTACCTGGACTACCAGAACCGGCGGCCTGACTACATCACCGCCTACCTGGAGCACCTGGTGAACTGGGATGCTGCCAACGCTCGGCTGGCGGCAGCCTGAGTGTATCTGTTCTGGGATCCCTGGACAGGGGATCCCCTTGAAGACTAGCTCCGCCTCTGCCAGCTAGGCAGACCTCTTTTGATGGGATTCGAGGGATCCTCGGCAACTGGGGATCCCTTTGCCCTTTTTGCAAGGCACCTCGAACCTGGAAGAATCTGATAGACTCAGGCGGGCATCTGGTTGCTGTCCTTTGGGTATCTATGCTGGCTAGCTGGCTGCAAATTTCAGGGATCCCTCTAGCCGTAGTCGGCCCGGTGAAAAACCCGGTGCTGGTATTCCTCATCATCCTGACGATCATGCTGGTGGCCCCGCTGCTATTTGAGCGACTGCGCCTGCCGGGGATCATCGGCCTGATCTTGTCCGGGTTGGTGGTGGGGCCCTACGGCTTGGGGATCCTGCAGCGGGACGAGACCATCGTCTTGTTGGGCACGGTGGGGCTGTTGTTTCTCATGTTCATGGCCGGGCTGGAGACCAGCCTGGAGGATTTAAAGCTCAACGCCGGCAAGGCCAGCATCTTCGGGGCGTTTACCTTCCTGTTGCCCATGCTCATCGGCACAGCAGCCATGCTGGCCATTGGGTATGACTTCCTGGCGGCGGTGCTGGTGGCCTCCTGCTTTGCCTCTCATACCCTGATTGGGCTGCCCATTGTCTCCAAGCTGGGGTTGATGCGCCTGCAAACGGTAACGGCTACCTTGGGGGCCACCCTCATCTCCAATGTCCTGGCTTTGTTGGTGCTGGCGGTGGTGGTGCGCGCCTACCAAGGGGAGCTGACGCCGCAATTTTGGCTGACGTTGATCCCTTCAATCGTCCTTTATACCTTCGCCACCCTGTGGGGGGTGCCCCGGCTGGGCCGTTGGTTCTTTCAACGCTTTGGTCACGACGAGGGAGCAGAGTTTACTTTCGTGATCGCCACTTTGTTTGTGGTGGCCTACGGAGCGGGGTTGATCGGCATTGAGCCGGTGGTGGGAGCCTTTCTGGCCGGGACGGCCATTACCCCCATCATCCCGCCTCTCAGCCCCCTGATGAACCGGATCCAGTTTATCGGCAACACCCTGTTTGTGCCTTTTTTCTTGATCTCGGTGGGGATGCTGATCAATCCCGGCATTCTCTTGGGAGAGCCGCGCTCGCTGCTGGTAGGAGGGGTGATGATCGCAGCGGAGGTGGTGAGCAAGTTTCTGGCCGCTTGGATCCCGGCCCAACTGTTTGGCTGGCGCTTTGCCAGCACGATGATCATGTTCGGTTTGTCGATGGCTCAGGCGGCGACTACTCTGGCGGCCATCACGGTGGCTTTTCAGGTGGAGTTGGTGGATGAGCTGACGGTGAACGGCACCATTGCCATGATCCTGGTGACCTGTGTTGCCTCGCCTTGGATTGTGGCCCGCTGGGGGCAGCAGCTCCAGCCTAGGGAGGTGGCATCAGAAGCCAGCGACTTGCCTAGGCCAGCCTGGGGATCCCGCGTCCTGGTGCCGGTAGTCAACCCCGAGACTGAGAGCAACCTGCTGCGGTTGGCTCTGATTCTGGCCAAAAAAGATGGGGGAACACTGCTGCCGCTGCATGTTTTGTCTGACCGTGCTGGGATCTCGCCAGCAGCCCTGGCCCGGCAAGAGCAGTTGTTGTCCTTTGCCGAGTCCCTAGCCCACAGCGCTGCAGCGCGGGTGGAAGCCATTCGCCGGGTGGATGACTCGGTGGAAAAGGGAATCGTCCGCTCGGCCCTGGAGCGGCAGGCGACCTTGGTGATCCTGGGCTGGAAGGGCTACTCCACCTACGCGGAAAACTTCTTCGGCAGCACCATTGACGCCGTGGTGCGGCAGGTGGAGATCCCGGTGCTAATCGCGCGCTTCCCTGTTCCGCTCGAGACGACGCGGCGCATCCTTTTGGCAGCCCCAGAGTTGGAAGTGTCTCCTGGATCCCTGCAGCAGACGATTGGGCTGGCGCAGACGCTGGCTGGGGAGTTGAAAGCGGCGCTGCAGCTTCTCTTAGTGCAAACCCGACCGCTGCGGGAGCGCTCTCCGGGCCCGGGGGCGGCAAGCTATGCCCATCTGCCGGTACAGCGGGTGCAGGGGGGGTTGGTGGCCGAGGTGCTCAAAGCCCTGCAGCCGGGGGATATGTTGGTGGGAGTGCTCAGCGAAGCCCGCAGCCGCTTTCGCCTAAGCCGCGAGCCGGAGATCATCGCCCGCCATCGTCCCGACCTCCCCATGATCGTGGTGCATCTGCCTGCTGCCCACCCGCCGCGTTTGCAGGAGAGTGTTCTGGCGGCAGGAGACTCCACTTGGTACTAGGGCTAGTGAGACTGGCTCAAACGGCAGCCCGCTTCCCCTGCTAGACTGAGAAATCGCGATCAACACCCACCCTCGCCGAGGAAAGACGTCGCTAGCGCCGGGCGGAGCCTATGGTTGCCTATTTGCTGGAAGTTGGCTGTGAGGAGCTGCCAGCTAGCTTTGTGGATTCGGCCCTAGAGCAGTGGAGGACGGGGATCCCGGCCTCTTTGGCAGAAGCCCATCTGCAGGCCGAGCAGATGCAGCTTTTCGGCACGCCGCGGCGCCTGGCAGTTCTGCTGCAGGGGCTGCCCACCCAACAGCCGGATCGCCTTCTGGAGGTGAAGGGGCCGCCAGTTCAGGTGGCCTACCAAGACGGCCGGCTTACCCCTGCCGGGGAAAAGTTTGCCCAGAAACAGGGGGTGGATCCCACTAGCCTGGAGATCCGGCAGGTGGGGAAGGGCTCCTTTGTCTTTGCCGTGCAGCGGGTGCAGGGACGTCCAACAGCAGCGGTGCTCCAGGAATTGGCGCCCATCTGGATCACCTCCTTGAGCGGCAAGCGGCTGATGCGCTGGGGCTACGGGGAGTTCAAGTTTCCCCGCCCCATCCGCTGGCTGGTCTCCCTCTGGGACGATCAGGTGCTGCCTCTGCTCTGGCCTACCCCTGACGGCAATCCTCCGTCGGGCTTAGTGGCTGGTCGGGTAAGCCGTGGCCACCGCGTCTTGGGATCCCCGCAGGTCGTCTTGGAGCGGGCCGAGAGCTACGTTCAGCAGATGCAAGCAGCAGGGGTAAACCCCGACCCGGCAGCGCGGGCAGCGCACATCCAGGCGGAGGTGACCCGGCTAGCCAAGCAGGTGAACGGGCAGGCCCAGATCCCCTCTGCTCTGCTGCAGGAGGTGGTGCAGTTGGTGGAGTGGCCAACGGCAGTTCTGGGGCGCTTTGAGCCGGAGTTTTTGCGCTTGCCCCCTGCGGTCATTGAAACGGTGATGATTGCCCACCAGCGCTACTTTCCCGTGCGGGATGGGCGGGATCCCGGAAAACTGCTGCCCTACTTCATCACCATCTCCAACGGCGACCCCCGGCAAGCGGAGCGGATTGCGGCAGGCAACAGCCGTGTGGTGCGGGCCCGCTTGGCCGATGCCCGCTTTTTCTACGAGGAGGATCGCCGCCTCCCCTTGGCCCAGCGGGTGGAACGTCTCCAGGCGGTTACCTTTGCCGAGGGGCTGGGATCGATGCGCGACAAAGTAGAGCGCATCCGCCACATCAGCCGCCTCATTGCCACTGCCTTGAACTTGGATCCCCAAGAGCAGGCCTTGGTGGATCGCACGGCTTACCTGTGCAAGGCAGATTTGGTTACCCAAATGGTGTACGAGTTCCCAGAGCTGCAGGGGACCATGGGCGCCGAGTACGCCCGCCAGGACGGCGAGCCTGAAGCCGTGGCCGAGGGGATCGAGCAGCACTACTGGCCTTTGGGGGCAGGGGAGGCTCTGCCCACCTCTTTGACCGGGCGGGTCGTGGGCTGGGCAGATCGCCTAGACACCCTGGTGGGCATGTTCCACCTGGGGCAGATCCCTACGGGCTCTTCGGATCGCTTTGCCCTGCGGCGGGCTGCCAACAGCCTGGTATTGATTGCCTGGGAGGCTGACTGGGGGTTGGATGTCAATGAGCTCCTGCGCCAGGTGGTGCAGGACTACGCGGCGGGAGACGAAAGGACCTTAAAGGCCTTGCAGGAGTTTCTTGCCCAGCGGCTGCAAATCCTTCTGCAGGAGGAAAAGCGAATTGACTACGACTTGGTCAGAGCCGTGGTCGGGGATCCCGAGTCTGTCCACGGCAAGGAGCCCCAGAAAGCGGAACTGACCTTGCGGGCTTTGAGCAACCTGCCTCTCACCCTGCTGCGGGCCGAGTACCTGCAGCATCTGCGAGCGACTGGAGAGTTGGCAGATCTCTACCCCACCCTCAACCGCTGCGCCCGCCTGGCCACCCAAGGGAATTTGGACTACGCCGTGCTGGATCCGGCGGCTGCAGTGAATCCTAGGCTGTTTCAGGAGACGGCAGAGCAGGAGCTGTACGAAGCCTGTCAAAGAGTTTACCGGCTGGGCGTGGGGCCAGCCTGCCAAGGAGACTTTACCCCACTGGTGGAGAGCCTACAGGCAGCAGCCCCTGCAGTGGATCGTTTCTTCGAGGCGGTTTTGGTCATGGATCCGGATCCCAGCCTGCGAGCCAACCGGCTGAACCTGTTGGGGATATTGCGCAACCAGTCTCGCCTGCTGGGAGATATGGGGGCTGTGGTCATGGCCGGGGAAGCGACGCCAGAGAAGAGCCGCTAGCTGCCGGCTGGCTATCCCCGTAACTAAGCGTAGGCGAGGGAGCAGAACAAGACTATGCAAGAAAGCGTAAGCATTGCTGCAAGGCCCGCTGCACTGAGCCCAGGTAGCCCTCTCCAAACAAGTTGAGATGGTTGAGCCAGTGGTAGAGCTGGTAGAGGGGCTTGCGGTGAGGATACCCCTCGTCCAGGGGATAGGCCTCTTGATAGGCCCGGTAGAACTCCGCCGGGAAGCCGCCAAAAAGCTCAGTCATCGCCAGATCCGTCTCCCGATCCCCGTAGTAGGTGGCTGGGTCAAAAATGACCGGCGAGCCATCGGGCAAGGCGCCGTAGTTGCCGCCCCAGAGATCCCCGTGTAGCAGAGACGGGACGGGCCGGTAGTTGCGAAAGAAAGTCTCTAGCTCCGCCATTACCCGCTCGGCTTGCGTCACCCAGGCGCCGCGGTAACCCCGCTGACAAGCCAGCTTGACCTGGTAGAGAAGTCGCTGTTCTCGGTAGAAGTCCACCCAGTTCTGCCGCCAACTGTTGATCTGCGGCGTCGAACCAATGGTGTTGTTGCGATCCCAGCCGTAGTTGCCGTTGGGGGAGAGCGTGCAGTGCAACTGGGCCAACTGGGATCCCAGCAAACTTCCCGTTTGGGGGCGGGGCGAACTCAGCTCCAGGTATTCCAGCACCAGGTAAGCCTGCCCATCAAAGGATCCCCAGGCAATCGGCTGTGGCACCCGCACGGCATTGGCCGCCGCCAAGGTTTGCAGGCCCGCCGCCTCTGCTGCAAACATCTCCAGCGCTCTTTCTCCTCCCCCCGCCACCTTGACAAAGTAGTCCCGTCTTTCCTGGCCAGAAGAAGCCTGAGGCACACAGGAAAGCTGGTAGGCGGCGTTGATGCTGCCCCCGCCCAGGGGACGGTAGTGTAGAGGATGCAAGGGATCCCCTGTGGCTTCAGAGAGGTGCTGGGCAACGGCCTGCCAAAAGTTCTGCATCAATACTGGGCTAGCTGGGCTAGTTGTTTAGATGAACTATCGGTGTCAGTCCGGCAACCGACCCAGCTACCAGCGTAGCAAAGCTGCCTGCCGCGTCCATTTCTCGCTTGGGCGATAACCTCCGCCGCCTTTCTGGCCGCCTGGCGAGAGCCCAGAAGCTGCTATTCTCCTTCTACCGCTGCCTCAGCATCCAAAAAGTCGAGTTCAATGGCTTGGGATCCCCCCACTGCCAACAGCTCCAGCAGGGATCCCAGCCGCCACCAGATCAGTCCTGCTGTGCTGAAGACAAGGATCCCGCCGACCAAGGCCGCCAAAGCCAGAGATAGGCCAAAAACGTGTAAACAGGCAGCTACAAAGCCAAAGGCAAACAGATTGCAGAGGGTGTAGCTGAGGATGATCCCCGGCGTGCGGTAGCGGATCTGCCCCTGGCCCTCTCGGTTCTGCTGCCAAAGGGCTACCTGGTATTCCAACTTGTCTTTAAAGATGATGCCGAAAATAATAGCCAAGAAGCTGAGCAGGGCAATGGCCGAGTAGATAGGGGGGTTGACAAGGCTACGGGAAAACTCGCCGCTGAGGTAGAGGGACTCCATAAGACTTAGCTGACCCAACTCCCCTTAGCTTAACATTTCTTAGCATCTTCTGCTGGGACAACCACCTGGGGCATCAGTTGCTCAACCAATAGGAGCAGCGTGTTGGCCACAGAAGCCGGATCTTGAGCATTTAAGGTCGTGTGGGGAATTGAGCCGTCTTGGTTGTTCAGGATCAGCAAAATGTCTTCCGGATCCCAGGCATTGGGGTGATCGACGTGGGTGATCCCAATAACTGAGGGAGCACGGGTTCTGGACCTCATAAAGGCTTGAATGGCCTGGGCATTGCAAAACTGGCCAGGCAGGTGGGCAGGCACCAGAAGAACGTAGCCATGAGCGCGCTGGATTAAAATATCCCACATAAAGCTAAAGCGGGCCTGGCCGGGCGTGCCGTAGAGATGCAGCCACATCTCTTCTTCCTCTTCGCCAATTCTTAGGCGGCCAAAGTCCATGCTGACCGTTGTGCTTTGCTTTAGCTCTGCCACCTCATCGGTGGCCTTGCAATCGGTATCGACCACCTCTATCTCGCTGATGGTGCGAATAAAGGTGGACTTTCCAGCGCCCACGGGCCCGGTGACAACAATGCGGAGAATATTGTCCATAGTTAGCTTCCCCCCACGAAAGACCAGCCCGCTCAAACCCAATTGGTTAGGAAGAAGCTAAACTGCTAGCTCCGGTAGCGATCAAGCGTTTAAACAAGGCCTCGCTCATACCCGTTTCCTGTTGCACAGCGTTGTAGGCCACCTCAAGGTAGGCTTGCTCAATAAAAGAAAGGTCGATCATACAAACTTTGCCTAGGCTCACCCGCAGTTCCTCGGGCTTACCTTCCTTGACTAGCCGACGACTCACCTCCCGAACCACTGTGGCCATGGCGGGCACCACATGCTGAGGGCCAATGCCAACGCGCACGTGAACTAGGCCAATTTTCCAGCGGCGCTCAGCGTACTGGGGGCCCCAGTTGTCCATGCCTGTAAACATTTCCCTAAACCACTCGGCAAAGGTCTGGCCCAGACGCTGCCGGTTGTGCTTGGCTATGACTGCCGCCATCTCAGGGTCGCGATCCAGGTAGTTGTAAAAGGTATCCGACATCTCTGCGGCAATGCTGCTGCCCCAGTCGGCATTTTGCTGCAAAATCTTCTTATCTTCATCCGTAAATTCGGTACGCGAGATCAAGACTTGCAACAGCTCCAGGGGTTTGATGGCCATAGTTCCCTCAAAATCAGGTCAAAGTCAAACTCAGCCTATCTACTTCATGGCTTCCGCAATGCTTGCCGCAGCTCGCTTCATCTCCAAAAACAGCAAGCCCTGCTTTACCTCATCGCTAGCAATCGTCAGCAAGACAGCATCGGGGCCGCAGCGGGTTAAAACTCCATATCCCTTTTCTCCCTGCACAAAGACCCTCTCTATAGTTCCACGACCCAGCTCTTTCCCGATCCTCTCCCCCAAAGCAAGCATGGCAGCAGACATGGCAGAGGTTCTTTCCTCGTCCATGCCTACGGGCAGTGCGGATGCCAATGGCAACCCATCGGGAGTGACCACAGCCGCTCCTTGAATTCCTGGCGTGCTGGAAATGTAGTTCTGGAGAACTGCCTGCAAAGAGGATAAGTTAGCCATGCTTTCTCTCCTTGCTTTGTTATCTTCCCGCCTATTTGCTGATGCTCCTGTCTGATGCAGAAGATACTGCCACAAAACTACTTATCACGGACTGCCTTCAGCAAAGTAGCCAGTCGCGCAACCAACGAGGGCTTGACCTGGCCGCTTCCCTCCGAGAAAGAGGGTAGCTTGGCGCTCAGCTTTTCCTTCGCCGTTTCCAAGTTGCCTGCTACCCCTGTCAACTGATCTGAAGCAGGCAAAGAGGGAGCAATAGCCGCTGAGCCCTCACAAGGGCTGATGAGTCCCAGCTTGGCCAAGCGAGCACAGGCATAGCGAACTTCCAGAAGATCTGCACCCAACGCCCGGGCCACGTCAGTTAGCCTGCGCGAAGGCGAAACCTGCTCTAGGATCCCCCACTCCAAGGCAGAGAGCTTGTACAAGGGCAGCTCGGTGCTGGTGCGCCAGAAGTAGCTATCTGGTTGGGGCAAGTCTTCTTCCGGACGCTGATCCCACTTGATCTGCTGCAGCGCTTCTAGAACTGCAGCGGTGGCACTTTTGCTCAAGCCCGTCATCTCTCGATAAGGCATGGGTACGCCGGTCAGGAAACTGAACTGCCCCGCGTCTAGCGAAAAGAGGCAGTAGAGACCCACCTGGAGCTGATGGCGAAAGATCTTGGCCAAATCTGCAGGTGAGATCAACCCCTGCCGCTGTAAATAGCGCCCCAGAGGCTCTTGCGCACCACAGAAGGAAGCCAACTTTTCCACGACCCGATCGCTAACAAGAGCGGAACGGGCTAACAACCTCTCTAAGCGGTGCTCCTCTTCGGGGGGCAGAGTAGCAATGACCCGACCTTGATAAAACCAGATTTTGTAGATGCCGTTTGGGGCCCAGATGGAAAGTTGCCCTGTTTTGCTGCCCCTTTCAACTAGCTGCAACAAGTCAGGCAGAGAAAATTCCCGGAGGTCTCCGACTAGGGCCATGGCCAGCCTCTCTCGCGTAGTGTTTTAGGGATCCCCGCAACACATCCTATTCTCGACCAAATATTTTTCCCGGACAACTATGCAGTCGCGGAAAAGGCTGACTTTCCCGCTACCCGACCTGGCAGCAGTTACCCTGAATCCCGAGTCGTTGACTCGACCAGCTATTTCTCGCGAATGCTCCTAAGAAGCATGGAGAGGCGGCTGACCAAGGAGGGCTTAACCGGCTCCCTTGTCTCTCCAAGGTTATTTGCTCCCGAAGCCTTAGAAGTGCCCACCAGAGAAGGCTGAGGCATAGCTATTGGGCCTTCACAGGGAGCGATGAGTCCAAGCTTAGCTAAGCGCGCGCAGGCATAGCGCACCTCCAACAAATCAGCCCCCAATGCCCGCGCTAGATCAGCTAGCTTGCGGGAAGGAGAGACCTGCTCCAAGATTGACCACTCCAGCGGCGAAAGCTGGTATAGAGGAAGCTCAAGGCTGGTGCGCCAGAAGTAGCTGTCCGGCTGAGGCAAGTTTTCTTCCCGACGTTGATCCTGCTTCAGCTGCTGCAGCCCTTCCAAAACTACGGCCGAAGCCTCCTTGCTTAAGCCAGTCATCTCTTGATAGGGCAACGGTACGTTGGGTAAGAAGCTGAACTGGCCCGCTTCCAAGGCAAAGAGGCA
Source organism: Synechococcus sp. O70.1 (assembly GCF_047462215.1). Lineage (NCBI taxonomy): Bacteria > Bacillati > Cyanobacteriota > Cyanophyceae > Synechococcales > Synechococcaceae > Synechococcus > Synechococcus sp. O70.1. The sequence goes on from NZ_JANSIT010000001.1 coordinate 159,320, forward strand.
GTAGAGCCCCACTTGCAGTTGATGGCGAAAGAGCTTGACCAAATCTACAGGGGAGATCAACCCTTGCTGCTGCAGGCAACGCCCCAGAGGTTCCTCCAGACCCCTGGCAACCAACTGGCTAATCACCTGGCTGTCCACTAGCCTAGAGCCAGTTAGCAGGTTTTCCAAGCGATGCTTTTCTTCAGGGGGCAAAGCGGCAATCACCCGGCCTTGATAAAGCCAGATGCGGTAGATACCATTGGGCGCCCAGACAGACAATTGCCCCGATTTCTTACCCTTCTCCATCAAATGCAATAGGTCGCTCAGGGAGAATTCCTGAAGATCCCCTAGCATTGCCATACTTTTACTCCCCTTGCCCCTCTAGGATCAGTTTCTCCAGTATTTTCACGGATCTTGCTCCGTTAGGCAAAAAAACCAAAGAGTGCCCTCATGGGCTAGTCTGAACTTAATCATAAGCCCAGGTTGCAAAAGGTTAAAGATGATGCATTTTTTAGTCAGAGTTAGTCAAACTTGCTAAATTTTCCTAACTTGTATGCAGCAGTTGCTATGTCAGCAGCTCAGTAAAAACTCGGAAGATTAACAAATATTTAACAACCAATGTTCGGTTGTTCGCAGCCTCTAACACTTTTTAGCTGTAGCTACTCGAAAATTCACGGGGCACAAATGTTCTCCTCAAGAGAATCGAATTGAGGGTTACACTGAGGGAGCTCAAGGCCATGAGACCCCCAGCCATTGCCGGGCTCAGGCCAATGCCAAAGGCGGGCAGGAGCACCCCTGCTGCCAGCGGGATCCCCAGCAGGTTGTAGCCAATAGCCCAGAGGAGGTTTTGCTGGATCTTGTGAAAGGTGGCGCGGCTGAGACGGATGGCTTCCACGACGTCCCAGAGGCGGTTGCGCATGAGGATGATATCGGCAGTCTCCAGTGCGGCAGCAGTAGCAGAGTGCGGGGCAATGCCCACATCGGCCTGGGCTAAAGCCGGTGCATCGTTGATGCCATCGCCCACCATGGCAACTCTCTGGCCCTGAGCCTGCAGATCTCGGATGACTTGAGCCTTGTCGGCTGGCTGCACCTCGGCGATGACGCGGATCCCTGGCACCTGCAAAGCTTGGGCCACCTGGTGAGCCACCTCGGCTCGATCCCCAGTCAGTAAGACCACCTGTAGGCCCATTTTCTGGAGCTGTTGCAGCGTTGCCTGGGCATCAGGCCGCAAGGGATCCTGGGCCGCCAGCAGCCCTGCCAGGGATCCCTCTACAGCCACGCCCACCACCGTTTTGCCAGCTTGCAGCAACACCTCGGCTTGGGCCTGCGCTGGAGGGGAAATCGGGATCCCCAGGGTAGCCAGCCCCTCGAGGGAGGCCAAGATAACCTGCTTTCCTTCCACCCGCGCCGAGGCTCCCACTCCCGCCTGGGTGTAAAACTCGTCGGCAGAAAGCAGGGGCAGTCCTTGCTCGCGGGCGGCTCCCAGGATGGCTTGGGCTAGAGGATGGCAAGTGCCGCTTTCCACGGTGGCCGCCAGCTGCAGCAGCCGAGCCGGATCTAGGGAGGTGTCGAGGGCAAGGCAATCCGTCAGGTGCGGATCCCCCTGGGTGAGGGTGCCGGTTTTGTCGAAGACGACTGTTTGCAAGCGGTGAGTCTTCTCCAGGACGTCGCCGCCGCGGATGAGCAGTCCCCGCTCCGCTCCCAGGCCGGTGCCTACCAGAATGGCTGTCGGCGTGGCCAATCCCAACGCACAGGGGCAGGCCACCACCAGCACCGAGATGGCCAGCTTAAGGCTGAGGAGCAGGGGAGTTGAAGGAGGGGGGTGATCCCCCAGGTGCAGGTAGGAGTGGAGGCCAACTCCCATCAGGATCTCGCTTCCCCAAAGAGGGATCCCGATCCAGTACCAAAAGGCGAAGGTGAGAAGGGCCAGCGCCACTACGCCGTAGGTGAAGTAGCCGGCCACCCGGTCGGCCAGGCCCTGGATGGGGGCCTTGCGGGCTTGGGCTTCCTCCACTAGCCGGATAATCTGAGCCAGGATGGTGTCTTTCCCAGTGCGCGTAGCCCGACACAGCAGCACTCCCGATTGGTTGACCGTCCCGGCCACAACCGGATCCCCTGGCTGTTTGAGCACGGGTAGGGATTCCCCGGTGAGCATGCCCTCGTTGACCATGGCCTGGCCGGCAATAACCTCCCCATCCACCGGGATCTGTTCGCCAGCGCGCACCTGCAGCCAATCCCCTACCTGGACTTGTTCAATGGGGCACCATTCTCCCTCCTGGGATACCCAGTCGGATTCCAGCCCTTCTTGGGCTCGCAGCCGGCGAGCTGAGGTGGGGTACAGGCTCACCAAAGCCTGCAAACTGCTAGCAGCCCGCAGACGGCTCTGCTGTTCCAGCGCCCGTCCCAGCAAGATGAAGCTGAGCATCATCACCGGCTCGTCGAAGAAGCACTCCCAACCCACCTGCGGGGCCAACAGCCCCACCAAACTGGCCAGGTAGGCGGATCCGGATCCCAGGGTAACTAGCGTGTTCATGTTGGGAGCTAGCCGCCGCGCCGCCCGCCAGCCGTCCAGGACAATGCCCCGAGCTGGGCCAAGAAAAGTCAACGTCGCCAACCCCCAGTGCAGCCAGACGTCGTTGAGAACGGGCAAGCCCAAACGGGTGAACAGATCCAGGTGGCCAGCGGCAGAGACCAGCAGCAAAAAAGCGGCGGCGAGGGCCTGGCGAATTTGGTCTTGGGTTTGCCGCCGCTGCCGGGCCAGGGGATCCGCGGGCGCGTCCAGGGCCTTTTCGCCCGCTACCAAGGGGGCCTGATTTTGGGGAAAAGTGCTGGGAAACCCCGCCTCTGTCAAGATCCGGGCCAGCTGTTCTGGGTCAGGCTGGATCCCGGGGGCAAATTCCACAAGGGCCGACTCGGTAACCAAGTTAACCCTGGCCTTGACCACTCCAGGCTGGCTTAGGAGCAGCTGCTCAACGGTCCGGACGCAGCCAGCACAACTCATCCCCCCTACTTGGAGCAGCAGGGATCCGTTCCCAGCCAATTCTGAGGGCCTATCCTCCACAACGGGCTTGGCTGGCTGGGTTTCTTCCCCAGGGTGCGGCGCCTCTGCAGGGGCCATTACAGGGACTCCCTCGACCTCGCTTTTTGGCGCCATCGGCAAAATCAGAATGAGGGGTACTCTCCCCATCCTAACGCTGGGATCCCCGCCACTACCCCCTTTGAACTCGCCGCTCAAACTCCTCGCGGGTGGCATCCACCAGTTGCACTGCCTCTGGATAGAGATTGGGGTGGTTTTGCTTGAGCCAACTCAGGAGGCGCGCCAACTGGGCTGTGCAGAGATCCAGATCGGCCTGAAAAATCACCGCCGCCGCCATGTGCTGGGCATACTCAGGTGGGTGGCCTCTTTGGGTTAGCTCTGCAGTCAGGGCAGCCAGAGCCTGCTGACGAATCGAGGGCGAGGGGCCTTCGGGGGTGGACATGGGCAAGATCCCCTAGTCGGCGGAATAGCGGCGCAGGGCCAGGGTCACGTTGTGCCCCCCAAATCCGAAGGCGTTGACCAAGGCCACGTCAACAGCCATCTGCCGCGCCTTATGGGGGACAAAGTCCAGCCCTTCGCACTCGGGGTCGGGGTTATCCAAGTTGAGGGTGGGGGGAACCCAGCCGTGGTAGATGGCTAGGGCCGTCGCTACGGTGGCAATGCCGCCTGCTCCCCCCAACAGGTGGCCGGTCATGGACTTGGTGGCGCTGATGGCTAGGCGAGGGGCATGCTCACCAAAAACTGCCCTAATGGCCTGCACCTCGGCAACATCCCCCACCGGCGTGCCGGTGGCATGGGCGTTGATGTGCTGCACCTGGTCAGGCTGGATCCCGGCATCTTTAAGGGCTAGCCGCATCGCACGGGCGGCACCTTCGCCAGCGGGGGCAGGGTTGGTGATGTGGTGGGCGTCGCAGGTGAGGCCGTAGCCGACGATCTCGGCATAGATCTTGGCGCCGCGGGCGCGAGCATGCTCCAGCTCCTCCAGCAGCAGGATCCCTGCCCCTTCCCCCATGACAAAGCCATCCCGATCCCGGTCAAAGGGCCGGCAGGCCTGCTCCGGGGCGTGGTTGCGGGTGGAAAGAGCTTTCATGGCGCTAAACCCGGCCACCGACAGAGGGGTTACGGCTGCCTCCGTACCCCCCGCAATCACAGCCTGTACCTCTCCCCGCTGCAGGAGCCGGAAGGCATCCCCAATGGCGTTGGAGCCGGAAGCACAGGCTGTTACCGTACAGAAATTGGGCCCCTTGGCGCCAAAGTGAATGGCCACGTGGCCTGCTGCCATATTGGCAATCATCATCGGCACCATAAAGGGGCTGCAGCGATCTGGCCCTTTCTGGAGATAAATGGTCTGCTGCTCTTCCAAGACCCGGATGCCGCCGATGCCGCTGCCCAGCACCACCCCCACCTGCTCAGCATTGAGATGGGTAATCCGAAATTGGGCATCCTCTAGGGCCTGCTGAGTGGCAGCCAACGCCAGGTGGACAAAGCGGTCAGTGCGCTTGACATCCTTGCGATCTAGGTAGTCGAGGGGATCAAACCCCTTCACCTCCCCAGCAATGCGGCACTCGTGGCGGGAGGCGTCGAAGTGGGTAATTGGCCCAATGCCAGAGCGCCCTGCCAGCAAGCCCTGCCAAAACTCAGCAGGAGAATTGCCAAGCGGGGTTATTGCCCCCAGCCCCGTGATGACGACGCGACGCTTGGAGGGGAGTGGAACGGACATAGGAGCAAGGGCAGGATCTGTAGACAACGCTAAATCAGGGGAAGGCCCCCATCCTCCCGCAGGTTATGCAGCTTTCTTCTTGGAGAGGATGTAGTTGACGGCATCCTGCACAGTGGCAATGCCCTGAGCGTCCTCATCGGGGATCTCTAGATCGAACTCCTCCTCGAAGGCCATGACCAGCTCGACCGTGTCGAGGCTGTCAGCCCCTAGGTCGTTCTGGAAATTGGCTTCCAGGGTTACTTTGTCGTCTTCCACTCCCAGCTGCTCGGACACAATCTTGCGAACACGCTGGTAAACTTCCTCGGCGCTCATGCTTGGAACCCTAGAGTCTCTTAGCTATGGCTATCGAAGCACCCCCTATTGTATCGGAGAAAGGTTCTCCTCTTACGGAGCTCTACCCGCTTTTTTGGCCGCAGAGGGGGGAGGTGGCTTTTCCGGTTCCAGAAAGAGCAGCTAGGATAGTCAACTGCACCTCAAGTTGGATTCTCAAGGAGAACCTGCTTCCATGCCGCGCGCTTACGAAACGATGCTGATTGTGCGCCCCGACCTCTCGGAGGAACCCCTCGCCCAACTCCTTAGCGAACAGGAGTCTCTCTTGCGAGAAAACGGGGCAACTGAGCTAGAAATTACCAACCGTGGCAAGCGCCGCTTCGCTGGGTTTGAGATGAAGAAGTTTAAGGAAGGACTGTACATCCAGGTCAACTACAAGGCCGAGCCGAAGACAGTGGCCACCTGGGAGAAGAATCTGCGCATCAACGAGAACGTCCTGCGCTACATGACCCTGCGCCTGGATTGAGTCGACAGAATCTCGGCCAGAGCACAGACTAGAAATATAAGGCCCTAGCAAACTTCCCGTGGCTTTGTTATGAACTCGATTGTTTTGATGGGGGAGGTAGCGAGCGAGCCAGAGCTGCGCTACACACCTGACAACTTGGCAGTTGCCTCTTTGCTCTTGCGCTTCCCCAGCTTGCGCCCAGAGGAGCCGCCCTACCAGGTGCGGGTTTCCTCTTTTGGGGAGCTGGCCCAGCGGGTGGTGGATACCTGTCGGGTGGGGGATCAGATCACGGTAGAGGGTCAGCTGCACATGAATGTGGTGGAGCGAGATGGACGAAAGGAAAAGCTGGCGGAGATTACTGCCCGCCGCATTCATCAACTCAGCTCTGCTCGCGTTCTCTCCCTCACCGAGATGGGCGAGTCAAGCGGGGAGCCTGGGGAAGAAGATGCCGCCCCTCCGCTCAACCCAGACGAGGTTCCGTTCTAGCCCTAGGGATCTCCTACTTGGCTAGGTAAGGGGGTTTAGGTTTCGCCCGCCCCCCGAGAGGATAGGTTGCTCCTTATTGCCAAGAGAGACTCATGCGGTCGAGGAAATCGGTATGTTCAAAAGGATTCTGGTGGCAGTGGATCGGTCGGAGCTGAGCGAAGGGGTATTTCAAGGGGCTCTGCAGGTGGCAAAAGCCATGCAGGCCGAGATGATAATCCTCCATGTTCTGTCTCAGGAAGAGCCCGGTGCCCCAGAGCCCCCTATGATTCTGGGCATGGATTACAGCTCTGCTCTCAGTGCTGAGCTGTGGCAGTCCTACCGGGAGCAGTGCGCCATTTTCGAGCAAAACCAGATGAACTATCTGCGCTCGCTGGCGGAAAAAGCGACTGAGGAGGGAGTTCGGGCTGAATGCAACCTCAGCTACGGCAGCCCTGGCCGGGTTATCTGCGACTTGGCCCGCTCCTGGAAAGCCGACCTCATCGTGGTGGGTCGCCGTGGCTACTCTGGGCTAAGCGAGCTATTTTTGGGCAGCGTCAGCAACTACGTGCTCCACCGCGCCCCCTGCTCAGTTCTCACCATCCAGGGGGAGACCCTGAAGAAGGGACCCCAGCCCCAGGCAAACCAGGTGGCTGCCCCGCCCTCCTAGGGCGAAGCGGTGGGAGCAGGCGTTCCTTCCTCTGCCCCTTTCTCCTCCAGAAGACGCTTGACCTCTGTTTCAATGCTGTTGAAGGTGCTAAGGTCAAGCACGGCGATATCGGGCTGGCGGCTGCTGCGAGCGTAGGCCCGCAGGCCAGCAGAGCTTAGGCTCAGGGTCAAAGGCTCCTGCTCCGTCTCAGGCTTGGGTGCAATGTCAAGGGTAAGGTCGGGAGCAGCTAGGGCCTTTTGAGCGTCGGGATCGGTTGCGGGCACGAACTCCTTGGCGCGGGCAGCGTTGAGGCTGGCAAAGAGGGAGCTGAGGTTGACTACCTGGCCGGGCCGTTCTGGGTTTTCCCAGCGCACCTCCAGGGATCCCTTCTCCTGGGGCAGAGGGTTGAGGGTAACTCGCTCCTCCAGCAACTCCAGGGTAACTTGACCTACCTGGTTGGGGTTGAGGCGGGCGAGGCGGTGATCCCGCAGCTCCTCTAGGTCAGCGCGGAGGATGTCGGCAGTGCTGGTGAGGATGGTAGCCACCGCCGGGTGCTCAGAGGTGATGACGTACACTTGGCCCTCTTTTTCCGAGCCCAAGGCTACGCTCAGGGTTTTGCCGTCCTTAAGCTCAACGGTTAGCTGGGCAGAAGGCTGCTCCAGACCGTAGGGAGCTAGCTCCGCCTTGGTTTCAGCCGGAAACTCCACCGCTTGCAGGCGAGACAGCGTACTGAGCAGACGGTCGACATTGAGGTCATCAGCAGGCAGCACCCGGGGCTCGACGATCTGCCAAGTCTCTTCCTGCCGCTGCAAACGGACAACCTCTGCCTCGGCTAGTTGCACTTGGAGAGACTTCACCGCTGCCCTATCAAAGCTCAGCAGGGTTTTGTCCCGCAAAGCCAAGAGGGAAGGCAGCAGGGATCCCTTTTGGCTGCTGGCAAGAAGCACTACTTTTCCCCCTTCGGGCTGGGCGTAGAAGCCGGAGCCGTCGAAGTTGTCATTGCCGATGGCCAGCCGGTAGGGCTCCCCTTCTTTGGGGAAGAGGGCAATCTGCTGGCGCGGCTGATCCAGGCCAAAGGCAGCTAGATCGTTAGCTTCCTCCAAGGTTAGCTGAGGGGTGAGGCGGGAGAAGGTGTTGAGCAACTGCTCCACCGGGAAGTCCAGCGCCGCTGACTGGATAGGCTGGCGGATGCGCCAACGGGATCCCTTTTCTCCTTCCGGAGTCCGCTCCAGGAGGATAACTTCTGGCTGGCTGTCTTTCTGCTGGCGGATCTCGATGCGGGCAATGGTGTCGGGGGCAAAGTGGAAGAGCCGCGCCCGCTCCGCCTGCTGCTGCTGGCGCAGTTGCTGAAAGCTGTCAAGGAGGAAATACCCCAGAAGAGCAGCCACTGCCAAGCCCAAGAGAATCCAGGTGCTGCGCTTGAACATGCCTGTCCTCCTCCAGCTCTACCGCCTTTGCCACCAGAGCACGGCTCCCGAGCCCAACGCCACCAGCGGCAGCAGCACTGTTGATCCCAGGATCAACCAGCGGAAGTTTTGTTCCGTCAACGTGAGACGGCGGTCGGTAATGGACTTGGGGCGGATGGAGATTTGTTCCGTTCGCTCAGCAAGCCAGTTGAGGGTGTTGAGGAAAAGATCGCGGTTGCCCTGCTGCCGCAAGTTGCCGTTGAGGGCAAAGTTGACGTTGCCAATCACCACCAAGCGGGCCTCTGGCGGCGCCCCCTGGGATTCTGACTCCTTCTTCTCGCTATCTAGGCGGCGGGTCAAGGCTACGCCCAAGGTAAGGGGGCCGGGCTGGTCTTGATCTGGATCAAACTGCAGTGGGCCGCTTTCCAGATTGGGGCTGGTTTCCCCCCAGCTCCGGGGGCTGCTGCGCAGCAGAGGGGTAGCTTGGATCCCTTGCCGCTCTTGGGTTTCCACCGAGCGAGCTAGAGGGAAAAGGGTCATCAGCCGCTGGGCAGCTAGCGGGGCAGTGATGGGGTGATCCCCGTAGTCCGTAACCAAGGCTACGGCTGGCCCTGTCCCCAGAAGCTGGCTGATGCTGCTGACCTCCAGGATGAGGTCATCCTTTAGAACCACGCCCCACTCTTGCAGCAAGGGATCCAGGCCGGCATCCACCCGCGGCCCAATCAAGACCAGCAGCCGCCCTCCCTTGGCCAGGTAGTTTTGCAGCTTCTCCACCTCGCCAGGAAACAGAGCCCGCTGCGGCCCCGCCAACACCACTACATCCGCCTCCTCGGGGATCTCGGCCTGGACAAGGTTCAAGGGCTCCACTCGATAGCCCTCCTGCTTGAGAGCGGCCACCGCCTGGGCCAGGGTTGGGGTGCCCTCTCGAGCTTCTAGGCTTACTTCCCCATGTCCCTGGACAAAATAGGCCACCACCTCGCCGCGGTTGACCACCTTGGCCAGCACCGGGGTGAGCTTACTCTCCAACTCAGGGGCGGGTGGCTGGGGCAGTTGCTGGCGGCTGTTTCCAGCTTCCACCACCAGCGTGTTGTTCTGGGTTACCTGCAGCCGCTGGACGGTGAGAGGATCGCGGTTGGGATCGACAAACTCAAACTGGAAGCGGTCGGGGTTGAGGCGGCGGTAGCGCTCCAGCTGTTCCCGCAGGTTGGGATCGGGAGCGGTGGTTACCGCCCAGACTTTAACGGGCTGCGCCAGTCCCTGCACCAGCTGCCGGGTCTGAGGCGACAGGGTAAACAGGCCCTCCTCGGTGAGATCCAGGCGCAGGTCGTAGCGCGCCGCCACCACATTCACCAGCACCAGAATGACGGCCATAGCCGTCACCGCCACCAGGATGTTGGCGTTGGTTTGAGTAGAACGCAGGCCCAGGAAGACGCCGACTTCCCGTTGGTGAGTGAGGCCCCACACCACCACTAGGGCCACGCCTGCTGCCAGCAGGCTCAGCGGCACAGCCGTCCAGCCCGTGAGGATAGCCCCCACCACCAGCCCAATGGCGATGACGCCCAGCCCAAGGATCCCCGTCCAATCTGCAAGTACCCGCCAATCCTTCATCAGCACACGTCTCCCAGGACAACCCTAGCCTTGCTGCCAGCGCAGGCTTTCCACCGCTTGCACCGTGGCAAACAACCCCAGCAGGATGATGCTGAGGAAAAGGACGATGCTACTGCTGCTGAGGATCCCTTGCACCCAGTTGCTGTACTGCTGCAGCAGCGAGACATGCCGCAGGGTAGCGGCAATCCACGTGTTTTCCTGGCCCGCTGCAGCGTCGATGACCCAAAGCAGCAGGATGAGCCCAAAGGTGGCCACTGCAGCAATGAGGGTGCTGTCGGTTAGGGAAGAGATGAACAACCCCAAAGCCATGACGCTGCCGGCCAGCAGAGCAAGCCCCACATAGCCCATCAGGGTTAGGCGGTAGTCCACTGCTGGGTTAGAACTGCTCAGCACCAGCACGTGGTAAACCAGCGGCGGCAGCAGCAAGGTAATGAAGAACACCCACACCGCCAGCCACTTGCCCAGGGCCACCTCCAGGTTGGTAATGGGGGAAGTGGCCAGCAGCTCCATGGTGCCCCGCCGCCGCTCTTCGGCATAGGAGCTCATGGTGAAGATGGGCAATAGAAATAAGGAAAGGGTGCCCAGCAGATTGAGAAACTGCTGCGACAGGATGGTGGCAGCATCAAAAGGGTTCTCCTGGCCAAACTGGGCAAACAGATCCACCTGCTGGGAAAAATTGATGACCCGCACCAAGATGTTGACAAAGAAAAACCCCGCCAGCCCCCAAAACACTGCCGCCACCACATAGGCAATGGGGGAGGTAAAGTAGCCGCGCAGCTCTTTGCGGAAAATGGCAACCACGCCGTTCATGCCGCTTCCTCCAACGCGCCTGCTGCTTCCTCTTGGGTGGTGAGCTGCAGGAAAATTTCTTCCAGAGAAGCCTGAGGACGGCCAATCTCGTAGAGGTCGATCCCTGCCTGCACCAGAGCCCTGGCCACCTCTGGGATCCAGCCCTCTGCGGAAGCATTGCTCTTGAGCTGCAGCTGCCAGCGAGGGGGATCCGCGGCCAAGGGCTGTACACTTACCACCTCCACGTGCAGCAGGTTCTGCAGAGCTGCTCGAATGGCCGCTTCCTCGGCTGCCCCCACCACCAGCTTTGCCTGCTGCCGATCCTGCAACTGAGCCGTCAGCTCAGCGGGCGTGCCGACAGCTGCCACCTGGCCGCGGTTGATAATCACCACCCGGTCGCAGGTCATGCTTACCTCCGGCAGGATGTGGGTGGAGAGGATAATGGTGTGCTCTCCTGCCAGGCTTTTGATCAGGTTGCGCACTTCGATAATCTGCTTGGGATCCAGCCCAATGGTGGGCTCGTCGAGGATGATCACCGGCGGGTCGTGCACCAGAGCTTGGGCCAGGCCCACCCGCTGCTTGTACCCCTTGGAGAGCTTGCGGATAAGGGTGTGGCGCCTGTCTTCCAGACTGCAGCGGCGGATGACCTCGTCTACTCGCCTAGGTCGGTCACCGGCACTGACCCGCTTGATCTGGGCCACAAAGTGCAGATAGGCCTCCACCGTCATATCGGGGTAGAGGGGCGGGTTTTCCGGCAAATATCCAATGCGCTGCCGCACCGCCATCGGGTTTTCGTGCACATCAAACCCAGCCACCCGCGCCGTTCCTTCCGTAGCAGGTAGATACCCTGCCAAAATGCGCATCGAGGTGGTCTTGCCGGCGCCGTTGGGCCCCAAAAACCCCATGATCTCGCCGGCATTGACCTGGAAAGAAATATCGCGGATGGCGGTAAAGCGGCCGTAGGTTTTGCTGAGGTGCTCCACCTCAATGGCAGCTCTGGCTACTGGAGCCGTGGGTAAACCGGTCATTGGCGCTTCCTCGCCTAGAGAGTTAGCGGCAGTTGTTGGCCCAGAAGGCCTAAGGCAGACGCCGAGGCCATCTGCAAACTTAGCATAGCGACGCTCAGCAGGAGCACAGGGGATCCCCATCCCCCTTTTGGTGGGGACTCAAGGCGCTAGGGATCCCCACTCCTCCAGCCCCAAGACCCGGCTCTCCCCAGGGCGGGCCGCTACCACCTCCCCAATGGGGAAGGCTTCGGGGAGCAAGGACCTCACCCGATTCTCCTCCTCAGGAGGGATCACCAGCACGTAGCCCACCCCCAAGTTGAAGGTGTTGAACATCTCCAAGGTTTCCACCTGGCCCTGCTCCTGCAGCCAGAGAAACTCCGGCGGAACTTGCCAACTGTGGGGCTCTATCCGCGCCGCCTGGTCAGGAGCCAAACAACGGGGCAGGTTTTCCGGGATGCCGCCGCCGGTGATGTGGGCCATGCCGTGGAGCTTGACCCCTGCTGCTTGGAGTTTCTGCACTGCTTGGACATAGATGCGGGTGGGGGTGAGAAACACCTCTGCCAACGGTCGATCCCAGCCAGGGGGTTGGTAATCCCAAGGCCAGCGCCGCTCGGCCACAATGTGCCGCACCAGGCTAAAGCCGTTGCTGTGGAGGCCGCTGCTGGGCAAGGCCCACAGCCGATCCCCCAACTGCACCCGCGCGGTGTCTAGGATATCTGCCTTGTCCACGATCCCGACACAAAATCCTGCCAGGTCGTACTTTCCAGGCAGGTAAAATCCCGGCATCTCCGCCGTCTCCCCTCCCAGCAGTTGGCATCCGGCTTCCTGGCAGCCCGCTAAGATGCCATCGATGACTTGCCAGAGGGCTTCCAGCTCCAGCTTGCCAGTGGCAATGTAGTCCAGGAAAAACAGCGGCCTGGCTCCCACCGTCAGCACATCGTTAACACACATGGCCACCAGGTCGATGCCGACGCCGCGGTGCTGCCCCCACTGCTGGGCAATCTCCAGCTTAGTCCCCACTCCATCGGCAGCGGCAACCAGCACCGGGGCAAGGTAGCCCTTTGGCAACTCCAACAAGCCGGCAAAGCCACCAATGCTCCCCAAAAGTCCTGGGGCACCTGCACCAAACTGCTCAACGCGCTCCCGAATCCCTTGGACAAAAGCGCGTCCGCGAGCGATGTCAACCCCTGCTGAGCGGTAGTCCAAGATGCCGAAAGGCCTTGTGATAACTGGGCTTGGGCTTTTGCGCCTGGGCGGGCAAACCCGTCACCTCAAAAATCCATGGTACATTAACTTCCGTTGTTTTAACCCTCGCGTTGGAAGTTGGACGAGTTGAAGAGGAGCGCAGCCTCATGCGAACTCAAAAATGGCTCGGACAGGGACTGGCTCCTGCCCCCAAGCTGGGCTTGGTTAGCTGTCTCTGTGTCACAGCCTTGAGCTGGCCCGTGGGCCTGCTGAGTGAGGCAAGGGCCCAAGCGTCAGCCCGCAGGGGATTCGCCCCCACCCACGCAACAGAGCTACCGCTGGAAAACCCTTCGCTCTCCCCTGCCGCCGATCTGATCTTTGCTCCCCAGTCCAAGGCTTCCCTTCCCGCAAAACTTGGCACCTTGAACCTGCAGGACTTTTCCCCTCAGGCAAGTTTCTCCCCGCTACCTGAAGAGCCTATCCTCAAGATTGGCGAACAGCAGCAGCCTGCTCTTCAACCCATTGCCACCCTCTACTCCTACGCAATGGACGGGCGGCAGGCAGTGACCGTCTATGTGCGGGACTTGCCCATCGTCACCTTTATCGAGCACCCTCGCTTGGAGCCGCCGCTGCTCCGGGCCAGTTCTCTGGTGGCCCAGCTCAACCAAATGGCGCAGGGATCCTTGAAAGACACCACCATCACCCTAGCTTGGACGGAGTTCCAAGCCGGAGATCCCCTCTATGCCGTTCAGGTCAACGACCAGGAACTGTTGCGCATTGACGAGGGCGTGCTGCTGGTGGATAGCCAACGCCCAGTGGATACCGCCCTTTTGGCCGCCAATAGGCTGCGCCGGCTGTTGCTGGATGCCCCTCCTCTCCCCGCTCCCACCTTGCCGCAGCTTGCCACTCTACCTGCCAAGGCCGCTGCTCAGCCGCCGCAAAGGACAGCTCAGCAGGGTCCCCTTTTCACGGTCGAGCGAGTGCAGGAAGGGATCGCCTCCTGGTACGACCTACACCCCACTCGGCAGGAGATGACGGCAGCCCACCCTACTCTGCCCTTCGGGACCGAGGTGCGGGTAACCAACCTGAAAAATGGCCGCCAGGCAGTGGTGCGCATCAACGATCGCGGCCCCTTTATCCCAGGTCGGATCATCGACCTCTCCTTGCGGGCGGCAGAAGCCCTAGGCATGGTCCGCGCAGGACTTGCCCCAGTGCGCCTGGAAGTGCTACGGCGCCGCTAGTTAGTGGAACATGCTGCTGACAGAGCTATCTTCGTGGATACGCCAGATGGCTTCCCCTAGGACACTGGCCACCGAAAGGATGGTGAGGCCGGGGAACTGCTTCTCTGGGGGAACAGGAATGGTGTTGGTGACAATCACCTCTTCAAAGAGGCCACCCCGTAGGCGCTCAATAGCGGGATCGGAAAAGACGGGATGAATGGCACAGGCGTAAACTGCCTTGGCTCCTGCCTTGCGCAGCAACTTTGCCCCTTCAGAGATAGTGCCCGCCGTGTCGATCATGTCATCCACAAGGATGGCAATCTTGCCCCGCACGTCGCCGATGAGGTTCATGACCTCCACATCGTTGTGGGCCTGGCGGCGCTTGTCAATGATAGCTAGCGGAGCTTCCTTGAGTTTTTTGGCAAAAGCCCGAGCCCGGGCTACGCCGCCCACGTCAGGAGACACAACCACAATGTCTTCCTCCAGCAGGCCCTTTTCCTTGAGGTAGGCCTGAAGAACCGGCTGGGCATAGACGTGGTCAAGGGGGATGTCGAAGTAGCCCTGGATCTGGGCCGAGTGCAGATCCATGGCCAGCACCCGGTGGGCTCCCGCCTGAGTAATCATGTTGGCCACCAGCTTGGCGGTGATGGCTTCCCGCCCTGCAGTCTTGCGGTCGGCGCGGGCGTAGCCGTAGTAGGGCAAAACGGCAGTGATCTGGCGGGCAGAGGCGCGGCGGCAGGCGTCAATGATCACCAACAGCTCCATGAGGTGATCGTTGACTGGGCGGCAGGTGGGTTGGATTAAGTAAACATCAGCGCCGCGAATTGACTCCTGGATTTGAATGTACAGCTCGCCATCGGCAAAGCGCTTGCGCAGGATTGGCCCTAGATCCAAGCCCAAATATCGAGCTACCTCCTGGGCCAGGGCTGGATTGGCACTGCCGGAAAATATCTTCAGTCGGTTGCTCTCAGAAACAGGCGGCAGCGGGGAGGGACGAAGAAAGGGGGCAGAGCGAACCACAGATCGGTGTTGAACTCGTCCGTAGTAGCGCCCAAAGGCATGCTTCGCTATCGTAGCATCAGCTTTTCCCCCCTCAGCAACTAGGTTGAAGTCCCTCTAGGATGGAGAAAGTTTGCAGGGAGGAAAGCCATGCCTTCACTTGCCAATCAGGTGGTGCTGATTACGGGGGCCTCTGCCGGCATTGGGAAGGCCGTCGCCCTGGAAGCAGCCAAACGCGGAGCTTGCCTGGTGCTAGCGGCCCGCCGCGCGAAGCTGCTGCAAGAGGTCAAAACCTTGGTGGAGAAGCACGGAGTAGAGGCGCTGGCAGTGCCCACCGACATGGCCGATACCGCCCAGGTGGAGGCGCTGGCCCAAAAGGCCCTAGAGCACTTTGGCCGAGTGGACATCCTGGTCAACAACGCCGGCTACGGCCAAATGGGGCCCGTGGAAGAGGTGGATGTGGCGGCGATGCGGCGCCAGTTTGAGGTCAATGTGTTTGGCCTGCACGCCCTTACCCGCGCCCTCTTGCCCCAAATGCGGGAACGGGGCAGCGGCCGCATCCTTAACCTCAGCTCCGTGGCTGGCCAGATCTCGATGCCCTTCAGCGGCGTCTACAACGCCACCAAGTTTGCCGTGGAGGCCCTCAGCGATGCCTTGCGGGTGGAAGTAGCTCCCTTTGGCATCAAAGTTATTGTGATCGAGCCGGGGCCGGTGGCCACCGAGTTTAGCCGCGTGGCTGAAGAGACCTTTGCTGCCGTTGTCAATCCCAACGGCCCCTACAAGGCCATCTTGGGCAAAGCTGCCGAGCTGGCCCGCTCTTTTAACAGAATGGCCTGGCCAGTGGAAAAGGTGGTAGAGCCGATCCTACGGGCCATGACCGACCCTCATCCTTCCGACCGCTACACTGCTTTTACAGGCGGCAAGTTGGCTCTGGGGCTGATGCGGCTAATGCCGGCCGCTCTAGCTGACGCTATGTGGCGACGTGTCTATGGCCTCCCTATCTCGGCCCCGGTGCCCGCTAGGGCAAAGGAACCTACTGCCGCCGGGATCCCCTAGCCTCTGTGGGGTTGTGCCTGGTAGGAGCAAGAGGTTAAGTTTGTTAAAGGACTTTTAATGATGGGGTGTCCTTCTTCCTTATGAACAAGCTGCTTTCCCCCCAGCGCTGGTTGATGGCTCTTGTGCTGGGCTTTTGTCTCTGGCAGGGCTTTAGCCTAGATCCTGCTCACGCCGCCTTGGCCTCTGCCCTTACCTACGACCGCTTCTTGCGCTATGTCGAGGAGGGGCGCGTTACCGACGTGCGCCTTCTAGACAACAACCTGGTGGCAGAAGTTACGGCTATCGATCCCCAGACGCAGCACTCCACCCGCTATCGGGTCAACCTACTGCCTACGACTGTGCCGCAACTGGTAGACCGCCTTACTAAGAAGGGGATCGAGGTGACGGTGGTGCCTAGCCGCGATGGCAGCGCCTTCTGGGCCATTCTAGGCAACCTGGTGATTCCCCTGATGCTTCTGGGGGGCCTGTTCTTACTCCTGCGCCGGGCGGGCGGGGGGGTGGGTGGCCCTGGGCAGGCCATCAACTTTGGCAAGTCGCGGGCCCGCTTCCAAATGGAAGCCAAAACTGGCGTTACGTTCGACGACGTAGCCGGGATCGATGAGGCCAAAGAGGAGCTGCAGGAGGTGGTCACCTTCCTGAAGAAGCCGGAGCGCTTTACGGCCGTGGGGGCAAAGATCCCCAAAGGCGTGTTGCTGGTGGGGCCCCCAGGGACGGGGAAGACCCTCTTGGCCAAGGCGATTGCCGGCGAGGCAGGAGTGCCCTTTTTCAGCCTTTCCGGCTCCGAGTTTGTGGAGATGTTCGTCGGCGTGGGGGCCTCGCGGGTGCGAGATCTCTTCAGGAAAGCCAAGGAAAACGCCCCCTGCATCGTCTTCATTGACGAGATCGACGCCGTGGGTCGGCAGCGGGGAGCTGGCATTGGTGGCGGCAACGACGAGCGCGAGCAAACCCTTAACCAGTTGCTGACGGAAATGGATGGGTTTGAGGGCAACTCGGGTGTCATCGTTATTGCCGCAACCAACCGTCCGGATGTGCTGGATGCGGCTCTCCTGCGGCCTGGACGCTTCGACCGCCAGATCACGGTGGATCGACCCAGCTTTAAGGGCCGCTACGAGATCTTGCGCGTGCATGCCCGCAACAAGAAGCTGGCGGAAGAGGTCAGCCTCGAGGCCATTGCCCGCCGTACCCCTGGTTTTGCCGGCGCTGATCTGGCCAACCTGCTCAACGAGGCGGCCATCCTGGCGGCCCGTCGTCAGCATAAGGCCATCACCAACCAGGACATCGACGACGCCTTCGACCGCATCACCATCGGCCTGACCAAGCCGCCGCTGTTGGACGGGAAGAGCAAGCGCCTAATTGCTTACCACGAGTGCGGCCACGCCCTGTTGATGACCCTCTTGCCCCATGCGGATCCCTTGAACAAAGTAACCATCATCCCTCGTTCTGGGGGTGCCGGCGGTTTTGCCCAGCAACTGCCCAACGAGGAGCAGATTGACTCCGGCATGTACAGCCGCGCCTGGCTGTTGGATCGGGTGGTGGTCGGTTTTGGCGGTCGGGCAGCGGAGGAGATTGTCTTTGGCTACTCGGAAGTGACGACGGGGGCCAGCAACGACCTGCAGCAAAACACCAACCTGGTGCGGCAAATGGTGACCCGCTTTGGGATGTCCGAGTTGGGGCCGCTGATGTGGGATCCACCCAACAACGAAGTCTTTTTGGGCAGCGGCTGGATGAACCGCGTCGAGTACTCCGAAGATGTGGCGGCTAAGATCGATCGGCAGGTGCGGCAAATCCTGGAAAGCTGCTACCAGAAAGCCAAGCAGATCCTGCTCGAGCACCGCGCCCTGCTGGATCGTCTGGCCGACACCTTAGTGGAGCGGGAAACCCTGGATGGGGACGAGTTTCGGGCCATTGTGGCAGAGTACGTTCCCATTCCCGAGAAGATTGGCTTGCCCAGCCCAAAGACAGCCTAGGGATCCCCTCTGACTGCCGAATGGACTAGCTTAAGGGGGTAGTTGTCGGGGTCGTGGCCTGGCAACTGCCCTTTTGAGTCGGGTTCTCTCATGCGCTCTTTTCCGTCTGCTCTGCCAGCTCATCTTTACCGCTGCCTCAGCTGTGGTCAGGAAGGGCTGAGCCTGCCGCCAGCGCGGGAGCCAGGATTTGCTGTGGATCGGGTTTACTGTCCTCGCTGTGGCCAGGTTTACCCCATCCTCCCTTCCGGGGCAGTGGATTTTCTAGCCACCTCGCCAGCGCTGTCCCTCACTCCAGCCCAAGCCATTGCCCATCTGCCCGGCTTTGCCTGGGGCTACGACCGCCTCTGGCGGCCCTGGGCCCTGTCGCTGTTGTCGGGGGAAAGCTTTGGCAGCGAGCGAGAAGGCCAATTGCTGGCCGAGCTGGTGGGAGAGGCAGATCCGGTCTTGGACCTAGGCACGGCAGGAGGGTACTGGAGCCGACTCCTCCTAGCCAGGGATCCGCAGCGGACGGTGATTGGTCTGGACAATGCGGCGGGGGTGCTGGCAGAGGCAGCCCAACAAGCCCAGCCCCAATGGCAGCACTACAGCCTGGTGCGGGCGCGGGCGGAGCAGCTTCCCCTGGCCTCTGGAGCCTTTGGGGCAGTAATTAGCGGCGCCACCTTAAACGAGGTGCCGTTGGATCCCTGTCTGGAGGAAGTGGCTCGCATCTTGCGTCCCGGAGGCGTCCTGGTGTCCATGCACAGTCAGCAGGTTCAGGGGTGGGGGCAGGTGGTGCAGCGCTGGCTGGAGACGACAGGACTCCGCTTTTTCTCTGCCGATGAGCTGCGCCAGCACCTGGAAGCAGCAGGGCTGCAGTTGGAGCGCTATCTCAGTTTTGGCTGGGTGGCTTTTGTGCAGGCGGTACGCCGCTAAGGGATCCACTCCAGGCCAACTCCAAAGCTGGATTCCCGCGCTAGGGTGGAGTGGCGCAGGCTGTAGCGGGCAGCAAGACGAAAGGAAGGGCTGATAGCGTAGGCAGCTGTAAGCTCCGCCAGGGTGACCTGGACTTCTCCTGGCTCCTGAGGGGTCAGCCAGGTGTAGCTGGCGGTTAAGTCGGCAGCTTGGAGAGCTAGGGACAAGACAACGAAGGCCCCATAGCTCACACCCCTGAGGCGGCGGTTCTCTTGTTCCAATTCCAAGGCGCGGTAGCCCAGTTGGGGGGCTAGATTGAAGCGGGATCCCATAGGGGCAAGAAAGTAGCGCACCTCTAAGCCGTACTGGCGGACTACTGGGTTCTCAGAAGATTGGCGATAGTCGCCGCTGAGGGTGAGGCGATCCCCCAAGCGCAAGTCCTGCAAGGCAATTCGCCACGCAGAAGCCGACTCAAAACCCGCCTGCAAACGGGTGGGCAAAGCGGGAGTATTGCGGATTTCTTCCAGGAGATTGGGCGGGCCTTGCAGCCAGCGGCGCAACACGGGGCTATCGATTTGGCCCTCCAGCCCCAAAGTATCTCCCTGGGCGGTTGAGGTCAAATTGGCCCAGGCTGGCCACCGGGGCATCAGTCCAGCTCCAAGGAGCAACACACCCAAGCAAAGCCCTCTGCCCACTTCCCCCCTCCCTGCCAGCCCCACCTGGCCGAAAACTATTTGTTTCGGCTGTTGGCCATGATCCGCAGCCGCTGCGACAGGTTTTGCAGTTGCCGCTCAAGTTGCAAATCTTCCCGCTGCAACTGACTAATTTTTTCACAGCTATAGAGAACGGTGGTGTGATCTTTTCCACCAAAGTAGTCGCCAATTTTGGGCAAGCTGAGACGGGTATGTTGGCGCATCAAAAACATGGCGATTTGACGTGCATGACTGACGTCCCGCCTGCGGGAAGATCCCAATAGGCTCTCTTGGTCGATGCCAAATTCCTCACAGACTACATCAACAATCATATCGGGAGTAATTTCCTTGGGTTCGCTGGGAGGGTTGAGGATGGGCCGAATCGTCTCTACACTCATCGGCAAGCCAGAAATGGAGACGTAGGCAACGGCCTGGATGAGGGCACCCTCCAGCTCGCGGATGTTGCTGGTGTAGGTGGTGGCAATATATTCGATGACCTCCAGCGGCAAGCTCATCCCCTCATACTCAGCTTTTTTCTTGAGGATGGCCATACGGGTCTCGATGTCGGGCGGCTGAATTTCTGCAATCAAGCCCATTGAAAACCGAGAACAGAGCCGCTCCTGCAGCCGCGGGATTAGATGAGGGGAGCGGTCGGCGGCCAGCACAATCTGCTTGCCCGATTCATGGAGGGTATTAAAGGTGTGAAAAAACTCCTCCTGGGTGTACTCTTTGCCCTCAATAAATTGGATGTCGTCCACCAACAAAATATCCACATCTCGGTACTGCTCCCGAAAAGACTGCATACTGTCTCGCCGGATGGCGTCGATGAGATCGTTGGTAAAGCGCTCGGTGGACACGTAGAAGACCTTAGCCCGGGGATTGGCCTCTAGCTGGTAGTGGCCGATTGCCTGCATCAGGTGAGTTTTGCCTAGCCCTACGCCACCGCAGAGAAACAGAGGGTTGTAGGCCCGCCCCGGCTTGTCAGCCACGGCCAGGGCTGCAGCATGGGCCATGCGGTTGTTGGGGCCGACCACAAACCGCGAGAAGGAATACTTGGGGTTGAGCTCTGGTGCCCGCATAGGTAAGCTGCTGCCCCCCTCCAGCCCCCGAGGAACAGAATCCGGGAAACTGCCAGCGCAGTAGGAGCTTGGCCTCTCAACTGTCGAAGGAGGCTCTTCTGCAGCCAAGGCTTGGGGAGCAACGGAAAACTCTACCTGCAAAGGGATCCCTGCTACCCGCTGCACCACCTCGGTGATGGTAGAGGCATAGTGCTTCTGCAGCCAGCCTCGTGCCCATTCGCTGGGAGTGGAGATGGTGAGGCGGTTGCCCACTAACGACTCAGGCCGTGCTGTTTTGATCCAAGCCTCAAAGGTTGGCCGGCTGAGCTGCACTTGTAGATGGCCCAGAGCCTGATCCCAGAGCTGATCTAGGGAGATATCCACGCCACACACCCAGAGCGACACACCACAAACTCCGAGAGCTAAGCAGTGCCTCCACTCTCGGGATTCCCAATTTAACTGCTTGGCGTGGGGCCTCCAATCTACCCATTTTCCGATAGGTTTGCTAGCATGGCTTCTCAGTGACTATTTTTAGGTGAACTGGATTGCCCCCTCGCCAGCCGCGGTGGGCGGTGTTGAAGTTGCGAGTTAGTTTCTCACCATGCCTCAGCGTACCCTTCGTGGCACCAATCGCAGACGCATTCGTGTTTCTGGGTTTCGAGCCAGAATGCGCACCCCAGGTGGGCGGCGAGTCTTGAAGCGGCGGCGGGCCAAGGGGCGTTATCGCCTGGCTGCTTGCTGAGGCACCCAACTCCCCTGCTAGAGGCACAAGCAAGTGTTAACTTGGGGTGGGATCTGGGAGCCGCCACCATGCTACCTGCTCCTTATCGCTTGCGGGATCGGCGGGCATTTCAGGCACTTTACCAGGCAGGTCAGCGGCGTTCCACGGCGGGCTTGACCCTTCTGTTTCAGCCAATGCCGGCAGGAGGTGAAGGGATCCCTAGCCAGGTGGGGCTGGCGGTTAGCAAAAAGGTAGACAAATCGGCGGTACGGCGAAATCGGCTGCGACGTCGCTTGCGGGAGGCCATACGCCTTCTCTGTCCCCAGCTAAAGCCCGGCTATCAGCTGCTGTTTATCCCCAAGCCCAATTTGCTTACCTACAAGTGGCCGGAGCTGCAAGCAGAGGTGCGCTACCTTCTCCAGAAGGCCGATTTACTCGCTAGCCCAGAGGCGAATTCCTAGGGGCGGGCAGGCTGGGCTACTGCTACTGGCTGTCCTAGAGAGCAGAGTAACCCCTTTCAGGAGATTTTGGAATGCCAGCTCTTCGACCTATGCCCGGTGTAAACCGGCGCAGTCGTTGTTGCCGAAAACTATGCTCTGGCTGAAGTCTCAGCCAGGGATCCCAATCCGCTAACACCCGCCGTATTTGCAGGCAATGTTGTCGGTCAACTGCCCAATGGCACTGAAGTGCAGGTCATGGTCGCCGATACCCTGGTGCGATACCTCTATCGGGGTGCAGAGGGATCCCTTGCCGAAGCAGCGCTGGCCCACTTCAACAAGCTTGCCACCAACTGGTTTTGTGCTCTGAGAATGGTGCTTGACAGGCACACAGAAGAGGTGCGCCTCAGGTATTGCAGCAGGGATCCATCCTCAAGCCCGGACACACTTCGAGCAGGAAATTGCCCAGAGCAAGACTCTCTCCCCTACTCTCAAGACCTGGAAAACGTTGAATCAGAGCCAAACCAGACTGAGACTTTATAAACTAGAGCCAGGGCTCCCAATTGCTTCCTATTGCCCTTCAGCAGGGGGTTATTCTGGAATCCAGTTTTGCATGGGAATGTCCAGTTCATGCCATGACGGCCTTGACGCTCAATCTCAGCCCCTTGATGACTCTGACGCGAGAGGATTTTATCCGGCTATGTGCGGCCAATCCTGAGCTAAAGCTAGAGCGCACTGCCCGAGGAGAGCTGGTGATCATGTCCCCCACTGGCGGTGAAGTTGGCCACTGGAATGCAGAGATCACCACAGAGCTAACCCTCTGGAATCGCCAATCAGGCCGAGGCAAAACCTTTGATTCTTCCACGGGGTTTTCTCTGCCTTCAGGCAGCGACCGCTCTCCTGACCTGGCCTGGATCCCGCTGGAAAAGTGGGAGGCTCTGGATCCCCAGACCCGCCAGGGATTCTTGCCCCTGTGTCCTGACTTTGTGGTGGAGATCCTCTCGCCCACCGATTCTTGGGTTCAAGCCCAGGCCAAGATGCAGGAGTACTTGGACAACGGCTGTCGCTTGGGGTGGCTTTTGGATCCCAAGGCCAAGCGGGTGATGATCTACCGGGCAGGACAGGCGCCGGAGCTAGTGGAAGACCCAGAAACCTTGTCGGGAGAAGACGTGCTCCCCGGCTTCACCCTGCCCATCCGCAAAATTTGGTCTGCCGAGAGCTAAGGGATCCGCAAAAGGGGAAACAACTGGTAGTGTCTTAATGGCTTAAAAAACCAGCATTTGGCCCTGCCGACAGGGGTGGAGCAGATTGCCCAGAGTTTATCCTATTCACAGCATCTGCAAACAAGGGCAGGTCACCATGAAGGGGTTTGCGCGGGCAATTCGGGTATGGGGCACGGTCGTGGCGCTCAGCGGAGCCCTTCCTGGCAAAGTGATGGGACAGCCAGGCTTGCCGCCGGTGCCGGTCGTCCCCTCTGTTGAGGAGCCGAGAGTCGATCCAGTTCCTCCGTCCCCAGAGGTGTCCCCTGCTTCCAGGATACCGGCCGCTTCCCCACCAATGGGCCAGGATCTGCGCTACCTGGTGAAGTTGTTCATCAACGAGTCTTGGCAAGCGGGCAAGCAAGCTGCTGCGGTCAACTACAACGACCTCTACAGCCGCCTGTTGACCCGCACCTACAGGGATCCCCGCCCGCCTATCGAAGTCGAGTACGAGCTGATTCGAGAGATCCTGCGCGAATACGGGGATCCCGCCGATCGCTTCTGGGATCCGCAAAGCTTCAGGGACCTGCTCAGCCGTCCTCGCCCGCCTCTCCAGGCACGTCAGATTGGCCCGCGCCAGGTTTATCTGGCAGTGCCGGAGCTCACCCCTGCCACTGCCCAGCAGATCCGCCAAGCCCTCTACACTCAGGATTACAGCCAGGGCATTGTCCTCGACCTGCGCGGGTCGGTGGGCTATGACCCGCAAGTGATAGCGGATGTGGCGCGCCTATTTTTGCCTCGCTCCGTGCAACCGCTGCTGGTTACCGAAGACCGCTTTGGTCAGTCCACCCGCTGGAACAGCGAAAACCTGCCGCTAGCTGCCGGGATCCCCTTGGTCGTTCTTGTCGACGGCAACACCCGCCAGGGGGCCACCCTCCTGGCAGCTCAGTTGGGAGCTAGCGGCAACACCGTTATTGTGGGACAGACCGCCCAAGGCAGCGAGCGCCAGACCCGCTTCTTTGCCCTTCCTTCTGGTGCAGCGGTGGAGCTGGCCGTGGCCACCTGGAAGACCGGCGATGGACGCTCCTTAGCCCAGGGCTTGGTGCCCCTGCAAAAGGTAGAGGGAGATGAGGACGCTTGGCTAAAGGCCGCTCTAGAGGCCCTGGCCCTACCCCCCCGCCAGCCCAGCCCCCCGCCCCGCCCCACCGTCCTGGTTCAAGAGGGCCGCGTCGGTCGCTTTGTCCTGGGCATGGATACCCGCAACGTCGACACCCACCTTTTGGGCAACGTGGATCTCATCCCCGCCGAGTCACGGGCCAACGTCTTTCAGCCCAACAGCGACCTGAAGATCTTCTACTTGCAGGACTACATCCTCTTTGCCTACCGCCGTCCGGGCGTCCTCAATAGCTTTTTTGCCGACCGCATCTACACCACCCACCCCGAAGCCATGACTGGCGAAGGGATCCGCATCGGCTCCACCTACTCGGAAGTCATTGCCACCTACGGCGGCCCCGGGGAAAATGGCTACAACGAGGTCGTGCCCTATCCCAAAGGGAGCCGGGAATACCTGCGCGACGACCGTTACTACGTCAACTACGACGCCCTCGGCCTGTCTTTTGCCTTTGCGGTGGGCTCTAACCGGGTTACCGCCATTGGCCTGTTCAAGCCGGGGAGTTGAGAGAGCAAAAAGTTAATCGATTGTTAACCTTTTTGTCAAAGGCCCTCAACACCAGCCGGAGCAATGGGGTAAATTAGTGCAGCGGCCCCGGAAGAGGGGTTTTTGTGCTGTTTACATTACCGACTGGGGGAGAAGCCTTTGGCAAACGTTGTAGTTGTTGGTGCCCAGTGGGGCGACGAGGGAAAAGGGAAAATTACCGACCTCCTCAGTGAAAAAGCCCATGTGGTCGTCCGCTACCAAGGCGGCGTCAACGCCGGCCACACCGTGGTGGTGGGGGGCCAGACCTTTAAGTTGCACCTCATTCCCTCTGGCATTCTCTACCCCGATAAGCGCTGCGTCATCGCCAGCGGCACGGTGATCGATCCCGAAGTCTTGCTGGCCGAGATCGACCAGCTGCACCAACTGGGGATCTCCACCCACAACCTCTACATTGCCGAAACGGCCCACGTAACCTTGCCCTACCACCGCCTCATCGACGTGGCCGAAGAAGAGCGGCGCGGCATCTACAAGCTGGGCACCACCGGGCGAGGCATTGGCCCCACCTATGCCGACAAGGCCGAGCGCATGGGCATCCGCGTCGTGGACTTGATGTACCCCGACCAACTGCGGGAGCGCCTCAGTTGGGCCATTCCCTACAAGAATGTTTTGCTGGAGAAGATCTACAACCTGCCCCCCTTAGATCCCGAGCCGATTATCGAGCAATACCTGGCCTATGCCGAGCGGCTGCGCCCCTATGTTACCGACGCTGCCCTGCTTCTTACCCAAGCCATCGAGGAGCGGCAGAACATCCTCTTTGAGGGGGCGCAGGGTACGCTGCTGGACATTGACTATGGCACCTACCCCTACGTCACCTCCTCTCATCCCATTGCTGGCGGCGCCTGCGTGGGGGCTGGAGTTGGCCCCACCAGCATCGACCGGGTGATCGGGGTAGCCAAGGCTTACACCACCCGCGTCGGCGAAGGCCCCTTCCCCACCGAACTGAAAGACGAGATTGGCGCCTATTTGCAATCTGCCGGCGGCGAAGTCGGCACCACTACCGGGCGGCAACGGCGCTGTGGGTGGTTTGATGGCGTCATCGGGCGCTACGCTGTGCGCATCAACGGCCTCGACTGCCTGGCCATCACCAAGCTGGATGTCCTGGATGCTCTAGACGAGATCAAGGTGTGTGTGGCCTACGAGTACCAGGGCCGTGAGATCCACCACTTTCCCAGTGACGCTCGGGTCTTTGCCCAGTGCAAACCCATCTACAAAACCCTGCCCGGCTGGAGGTGCTCCACCAAAGGCTGCCGCTCCGTTGAGGACTTGCCCCCCGAAGCCTACGACTACCTGAAGTTTTTGGCCCAGTTGATGCAGGTGCCGATTGCCATTGTCTCGCTGGGGGCCAGCCGCGACGAGACCATCATTGTCGAGGATCCCATCCACGGCCCCAAGCGCGCCCTGCTCTACCCCAATGGCAGCAAGCAGGTTCACGCCCTCATGCCGGACTGAGGATCGGCGGCTAGTCCCCTGGGGGCACTGCTTGGGCAAAGTCAGTCCCAGCTTGGGCCGCTCCAAGGGGTCGAGGGAACCCTTGAGGTTGCCGCCACTGCTTCACTTAAGGATCCGCTAAGCTCAAAGGTAGAGATTGCTTGCCCTGTCTTCTGGTCTTCCCATGGCTGCTCCCACCTACTCCATCATCACCTTCGGCTGTCAAATGAATCGGGCCGACAGCGAGCGCATGGCCGGGATCCTGGAGTCGCTGGGGTATGTGCGTGCCGAAGACGCGCTACAGGCGGACTTGGTTCTTTTTAATACTTGCACCATCCGCGACAACGCTGAGCAAAAGGTGTATTCCTACCTGGGCATCCAGGCGCAGCGCAAGCGGAAAAACCCCGCCATCAAGCTCATCGTGGCCGGCTGCGTGGCCCAGCAGGAGGGAGAGCGGCTGCTGCGCCGCGTCCCCGAGCTCGATCTAGTCATGGGCCCTCAGTACGTCAACCGCCTTGGGGATCTGCTGGCCCAGGTGGAGGCCGGCAACCAAGTGGTGGCCACTGAGCCCGTCGAGATCCCAGAAGACATCACCAAACCCCGCCGCGACAGCCGGGTAACAGCCTGGATTAACGTTATCTACGGCTGCAACGAGCGCTGCACCTACTGCATTGTGCCGCTGGTGCGGGGACGGGAGCAATCGCGCCAACCCCAGGCCATCCGCGCCGAGATGGAGGACGTAGCCCGAGCTGGCTACCGCGAGGTAACCCTGCTGGGGCAAAACATCGACGCCTACGGGCGGGATCTGGATCCCAAGACCAACTTGGCCAGCTTGCTGCGCTTTGTCCACTCAGTGGAAGGGATCGAGCGGATCCGCTTTGCCACCAGCCACCCGCGCTACTTCACGGAAGAGCTCATTGCCACCTGTGCCGAGCTGCCTAAGGTGTGCGAGCACTTCCACATTCCCTTCCAGGCCGGCAGCGACGAAGTCCTCAGGCGGATGCGGCGCGGCTATACCCAGGAGCGCTACCGCCAGCTCATCCAGCTCATCCGCCAGTACATACCTGAAGCCACCATTAGCGCCGATGCCATCGTTGGCTTCCCCGGCGAAACAGAGGCCCAGTTCCAGGAAACCCTGCAACTGGTGAAGGATATCGGCTTCGATTTCCTCAATACCGCTGCCTACTCCCCCCGCCCTGGCACGCCAGCAGCCGAGTGGCCCGACCAAGTGCCGGAAGAGGAAAAAAGCGATCGCCTGCAACGACTCAACCGCCTGGTAGCCGAGGTGGCTGCCGCCCGCAGCGCTCGCCTGCTGGGCCAGGTGCAGGAGGTGCTGGTGGAGGGCCCCAACCCCAAAAATCCTCGCCAAGCTATGGGACGTACCCGCGGCAACCGCATCGTTTTCTTCGACGGCGATCCTGAACAACTGCTGGGATCCCTGGTGCCAGTGCGCATCACCGCCACGCGGGCCTTTTCCCTCAGCGGCGAGATTGCCAAGCCTGGGGAAGAGAAACCCCAAGCCGCAGAACTTGGGGCTTGCGCCTAAGCCCACGACGAGGATTGAACTCGTGACCTCCCCCTTACCAAGGGGGTGCTCTGCCACTGAGCTACGTGGGCGGCATGGTGGGCCGAGTTGGATTCGAACCAACGTAGGCGTAAGCCAGCGGATTTACAGTCCGCCCCCTTTAACCACTCGGGCATCGACCCATAGACGCTGGTCCTCCATGGTAGCAGAAAAAAGAGACTAATGCCCAGGAGCAATCTCTGCCCAGGGGGGTAGAGGGGATCTCCCCCCGGCCAAACTGGAGAGGAAACTTGGTAGGGTGGAAGACAGTCTTTTAGCTGGCAACTATGGTTTCAACCCTCGGCACGCCCTCTTCCGTGGTTTCTCCCAACCAGTCGCTGCAGCCGTTAACCAGCCGCGTCAACAGCCAGGGCCACCTGGAAATTGGCGGCTGTGACGTGGTGGAGCTCGTGCGCCAGTTTGGCTCCCCCCTCTACATCCTGGACGAATGGACCCTGCGGCAGGCCTGCCATCTCTATCGCGACAGCTGGGCCCGCTGCTACGCCGGCAGCTATCGGGTGTTGTATGCCACCAAAGCCTGGAGCTGCCTGGCCATCTGCGCCTTGGCGCTGCAAGAAGGGCTAGGTCTGGACGTGGCCTCTGGCGGCGAGCTGTACACCGCCCTGCAAGCAGGGGCCAAGGGGGAAGATCTCTACCTGCACGGCAACGCCAAGTCGGCAGAGGAGCTGGCCATGGCCCTTGAGGTAGGCTGCACTCTGGTGGCCGATAGCCTCCACGAGCTGCAGCAGCTGGCCGCTCTGGCCACCCCTGACCGGCCGGCCCGTCTGTTGGTGCGGGTTAACCCTGGCATTGACGTCCACACCCACGAGTACATCCGCACCGGCCAAACCGACAGCAAATTCGGCATTGGCCAATGGCAACTGCCTGAGGTGTTTGATTTTCTGGCAGCCCATCCCCAACTGCACTGCGTCGGGCTCCACGCCCACATTGGGTCTCAGATTTTTGACCTGCAAGGACACCGGGATCTGGCAGGAGTGCTGGCCCGCATTTGGCAGCAAGGGCTAGACAGAGGTCTGCCCCTTCAGGAGCTCAATGTGGGCGGCGGCCTGGGGATCCGCTACGTCGAGTCCGACGATCCCCCATCCATCTCCGAGTGGGTGGAAGCGGTGGCCACGGCAGTGCAGCAGAGTTTCACCGCCGCCGGGATCCCACTGCCCAAGGTGCTCTGCGAGCCTGGGCGCTCTGTGGTTGGGCCAGCGGCGGTAACCGCCTATACCTTGGGGGGCAAGAAGTGGATCCCGCCCAGCGACGACCTTCCCGAAGGCCGCCTCTACGTCACCATCGACGGCGGCATGTCTGACAACCCCCGGCCTATCACCTACGGGGCCCGCTACACCGCCCTCTTGGCCAACCGCCCCGAGGCCGAGGCCACCCAGCGGGTGACAGTGGCCGGCAAACACTGCGAGTCGGGAGATGTGCTCTTGAAAGATGTGCTTTTGCCCAACCCAGCGCCCGGCGAAGTCCTAGTTGTGTTGTCCACCGGGGCCTACAACTACAGCATGGCCTCCAACTACAACCGCTTTCCTCGGCCAGCAGCGGTGCTGGTTAACCAAGGGAAGGCCCAGTTAATCCTGCGGCGGGAAACTTATGCCGATTTAATCCGTCTGGATATCCTACCAGAGCAGTTACGGCGCTAGGGGGCTGCCCCAACTTGCCAAGGGGGATCTAGCCCGCTGGTCTCAACAGGGAAGAGCTGGAGGCCAGGGAGGAGAGCAATGGTAGGCTGGTCAGGGAACCAAAGTCCAGCAAGATTCTCACTGCAGGACAGCGCAGGCAGAAGGTCTGGAGCACGAGGGGAGCGTGAACGGGGTTTTTCGGCATGCGGGCGGCCTTATGGGCTTGGCTACAGCAATTTAACCCTCTCAGCCTCTTGGACGGGGCTCTGGCTGTCCTGCTCTTGGCTTTGGCCCTCTATTCCACCCGCAAGAGCCGGGCTGGTGTCCTACTGCGGGGATTTACGGTACTGTTGGTACTTTACCTGGCCTCAGCCTCGCTGCCGCTGGTGCACCTCATCTTGGATCGCCTGCTCCTGGCTGCGGCCGTGGCCATGGGGGTGCTCTTTCAGCCGGAGCTTCGGCAGCTCTTGGAGCAGTTGGCAAAGACCATTCCCCTGGAGTGGTCAGGTTCGCCAGACGAGGAGGAGGAAGATTCTGAGGAGGGCTTGGTGGAGGAGGTGGTGCAAGCGGTGCGGGAGCTCTCCCAAAGTCGAACGGGGGCTCTGATTGTGATTGAGCCGGATCAGCCCATTGACTCGCGGGTGTTTACGGACAAGGGGGTCTCCCTTCAGGCACGAGTATCGCGGGAACTCTTGCAGACGATTTTTCAGACCTCGACCTTGCTCCACGACGGGGCAGTTCTTATCCATCGGGATCGCATTCGGGCAGCAGGGGTAATCCTGCCAGTCTCAGAGCGGCCTGCTGGGAGGCACCTGGGCACACGACACCGCGCCGCCATGGGGATTACCGAGCAAGCCAATTGCTTGTGTATCGTGGTTTCAGAGGAAACTGGCTCCATTTCTCTAGCAGAGGGTGGACGCATCGAGCGCCCCCTGACCAGTGCCAGGTTACAGGAGCTGCTGCTGGAGCGGCTGCGCCATTCCCGCCAAGCCAAAAAACGAGAGGCTCCTCTGGGGAAACTGGGGATCCACCCTTGGGTTTGTAACGGACTGTTGGGCTGGGGGAGATCCCTGATTGAACTGGCAAAACGCTTTCGCAAACCTAAGAAAACGCTTCCCAAAGGATAACCTCCATGACCCTTTCTCCTGCTCATCTTCTGCAGTTGCCTGCCGATCTCGATCCGCAGTTGTTACCCCGCCACGTGGCCGTGGTGATGGATGGCAACGGGCGGTGGGCGCAAAAGCGAGGGCTTCCTCGCAGCGTCGGCCATCAGCGGGGGGTGGCGGCCTTGAAGGAGCTGGTTCGCTGCTGCCACGACTGGGGGATCCCCCTTCTGACCGTCTACGCCTTCTCCACTGAGAACTGGGGCCGCGCCCGCGAAGAGGTGGATTTTCTCATGACCTTGTTTGAGCAGGTGCTGTGGCAAGAGCTCGAGGAAATGAGGGAGCAAGGGGTGCGCATCCAGTTTGCTGGCCAGCTATCAGCCCTGCCCCCCTCTTTGCAGGAGGCCATTGGGCAGGCAGTGGAGTGTACCCAGCACAACGAGAGCCTTTGCTTGACGGTGGCTCTCAACTACGGAGGAAGGCAAGAGATTCTGGAGGCTTGCCGCTCCATTGCCACCCTGGTTCAGCAGGGACTGCTGCAGCCGGATCAGATCGACGAGGCCCTTTTCTCCCAGTTTCTCTACACCAACGGCCTCTCGGACCCTGACTTGTTAATCCGCACCAGTGGCGAGATGCGCCTCAGTAACTTCTTGCTCTGGCAGATGGCCTACACTGAGCAGTACTTCACCCCCATCCTTTGGCCAGATTTTGACCGCGCTGCTTTTCACCAGGCTCTGCTCAGCTACCAGTCGCGCCAGCGACGATTTGGCAAATGAGAAAACCCCCACTTCTAGAAAAAGGTGAGGGATGAGAGCTCCTTTAGGCGGCACTAGCGCAAAAAGCTGGTTAC
Organism: Synechococcus sp. O70.1; assembly: GCF_047462215.1. NCBI lineage: Bacteria > Bacillati > Cyanobacteriota > Cyanophyceae > Synechococcales > Synechococcaceae > Synechococcus > Synechococcus sp. O70.1. The sequence goes on from NZ_JANSIT010000001.1 coordinate 190,476, forward strand.
CAGCCACATCAACCCAAACGTCATCCCCACCAACAGGATGCCAGGAGCATCGCCGCCAGTAAGGGGCAAAGCAAGGGCATAGGCCAACGCCAGCCCCAGGATCAAGGCTGCCAGCGCTAGGAGGAAAGAGCGAAGGAAGCGGCGTTCCTTGCGGTACAGGAAATAGGTAGAGGTCATCAGCCCCAGCGCTAGTTGTAGGGAGGGATACTCTTCAGGGGAGAGGACAACCCAACCCAACAACCCTCCCAAAATCGCTGCCGGCCAAAGGACAGCGGCTACCGAAGGAGTGTCCAGCCAGCGACTCTTCTGGACGGGGCGGGGTAAATTCAACGCTGGCTCGGGAGGAGCAGGACGCTGTTCAGCGTAGCGAATGCGATCCGGGACAGGGATCTTGCCCTCTTTGCGCAGGCGCAGGCGCTGCATCAGAATGGCGTCGTAGGCTTGTTCCACCCGCTCTTGCTGCTCTTCATCGGCAGCCAAGCTGGCCAGAAGCCGTGCCCGCGCCGACTGGATCTCCTCAAAAGAGGCTTCTTCACTGACCCCCAGCACTTGATAGGGACTCATCTCAGCCATGGCGACCAGTCTTGTGACTCTCTATCACCTTAACCTAGCCGCCAATTCAGGAAGGGGTTGGGGAGCTGGCTCGGAAACAGAAAGGAGCACCGCCCGCAGCGATTGGGCCACTTGCTCAACTGCTGCTTGAGTGGTGGCTCTGCCAAGGCTAAGGCGAATAGACCCGAGGGCCTCGGCTTCGGAATAGCCCATGGCTAGGAGAATGCGGCTAGGGATCTGTTGGCCGCTGCTGCAGGCAGAGCCGGCACTGATAGCGATCCCCTGGCGGCTCATCTCCCGCACCAGCACGTTCCCCGAAATCGCGGTAGTGCAGTAACTGAGGTGGTGGGGCAGTCGTTGCTCCAGCTCCGCAGGGCCAGTTAGCCGCAAACTGGGCACGGCAGCTAGTAATTGTGCCAAGTGCCGTTGCAGCTGTCGCAAGCGGGCCGTCTCCTGCTGCAGCTCTTGGGCTGCCAGGGCCGCCGCCACCCCTAGACCGACAATGGCAGGGATCCCTTGGGTGCCGGGCCGCAGCCGCCGTTCTTGCCCGCCCCCTCCTAGCAGCGGCTGCAGCTCTACTCCTGGCCGGACATAGAGCGCTCCCACCCCTTGAGGGCCATAGAGCTTGTGCCCAGAAAGGGAGAGCAGATCCACCGGCAGCTGCGCCAGATCCAAGGGGATCCGCCCCACCGTCTGCACCGCGTCGGTGTGGAACAGGACCCCCGCTTGGCGGCAGATCTGCCCCAGCTCGGCAATGGGCTGCAGGGATCCCACCTCGTTCTGACCATGGACAACGGAGACCAAAACGGTGTTGGGCTGGAGTGCCTGGAGCAACGCTTGGGGATCCACCTGGCCGGCAGCATTTACCGGCAGGCGGGTCACCTGCCAGCCCTGGGCCTGCAAGCGGCGGGCGGCATTCTCCACCGAGGCATGCTCAACGCTGGAGATGATTAGGTGCTGCGGCTGGGAGTAGCGCTGCGCCACCCCAAATAAGGCCAAGTTGTTAGACTCCGTCCCGCCGGAAGTAAACACCAATGCCTCCGGCTCACAGTTGAGCAGCCCAGCCACCTGCTGCCGCGCCCGTTCCATGGCCATGGCAGCCCGTTCTCCCCACCCGTGCAAGCTGGAGGGGTTGCCCCAACTTTCCTGCATCGCCAGCCGCATGGCCTCGATCACCTCCGGACGCGGCGGAGTAGTAGCACTGTGATCGAAGTACAGGGCGGGATCCAGATTGGGCATGGGCAGCTCAGCTTCTAGGATTTGCTGTCCCCATCTTAGTGTTGGCAGCAGCTTACTGGGGCTTTGTCCTCCTTCGCGACGGCTAGGTTACTTTTTCCTGAAAAGGCTAGGGGGTTGGCGGTGCAGAACCACCGATTCCACCAGGCCAATGGCCAGAAAGTTGGCTAGCAAAGCCGAGCGGCCATAGCTTAAAAAAGGCAAGGGCAAACCTGTGATGGGAGCTAGGCCAACAGTCATGCCGATGTTGACCACTGCTTGAAAGAGGATCATCGCTAGCACCCCAATGGCGATCAGAGACCCGAAGTTGTCCTTAGCTCCTTGGGCAATCCAAATTAGCCGTGCACACAGAATCCAAAGCAGGATCAACACCGTCAAGGTGCCGACAAAGCCCATCTCTTCCCCGATGGCGGAGAAAATGAAGTCGGTGTGTTGCTCGGGGATGAAGTCCAGTTGGGTTTGGGTGCCCTGGTGGAGGCCGCGGCCCCAGAGCCCGCCAGCGCCAATGGCAATGCGAGACTGGATGAGGTGGTAGCCAGATCCCCAGGGCTCTTGGGTGGGGTCGAGGAAGATCTCCAGCCGCCGCCGCTGGTAGGGCTTGAGCAGGTTCCAGGCCACCTGGCCTAGCTGCCCCGAGAGCAGGTTAATGACACCAAAGGTCACTGCCCCTGTCCACCGCCAAGGCAGCTTCCAAGCGGCTAGGCTGGCCATGCCCAGACACCAGAGTAACCAAACCCAGATCATCCAACTCAGCTCGGGGCGGGTGTGCAGGCCGTAGAGAATGGCTCCCACCCCTGGCGACACCAGCAAGAGGATCCAACTGCCCTTGGCTCCAGCCCAGTAGAGCATGGCTAGCAAGATAGCCACAAACACCAGGGCCGTACCCAAATTGGGCTGAAGACAGATCAAAATCCAAGGAGGGGCGACGACGGCAACAGCTACCCAAATCTGGCTGAAGTACCTGATTGGCCAGTGATGCAAAATGGCCGCCAGGGTAATAATGACCCCCACCTTGGCAAACTCGGACGGTTGCACCTGAACGCCGGCAATGGAGATCCACCGCTCGGCTCCCCCTGCTGCTGTGCCGAAAAAAAGCACCGCAATCAAGCCCGCCAAGCTTAGGAAGTAGGTCAACCAGTGCCAGCGCAACAACCGCTCATAGGGGATCCGGGCCACCATCCCCAAGAGCACCAGGCCGATGCCAGCCATGATCAACTGCTGCAGCCAGTAATGGCTGACGGGGCGCCCCCAGACCGCGCTGCGGATGGCAATGATGCCGATGCCCGTCAAGGTCAGCACCGTAGCTAGCAAAATGCCGTCAAACTCCTGCCAAGGCGACAAGATTTGCTGTAGGCGCTGTTTCCAGCTTGCCCGGGGGGGCACTTTCGGCTCAGCGCTGTGCAGGAAGCGGGTCATACCTAGGGAGCAACGCCGGCACTAGTTTATCCCAGCCTCTGCCGTTGTCCCCACCAGGCAGCAGCAAGTAATCGGTATCGACCGCCATCCCTGACCCAGGACGCTAGGCCACAACCTCGCCCCCAGTTGCCCGTAGGTTTCGGTATCCAGGCGGGTACTGAAGCCGATAACGGCTTTATTCACACCATCACACGGTACTCCTCGTGCGGCCGCCCTGGTTTTGACCAATTTTTAGCGGGGGCCAGCTAGTGCCCACTGAGGCGATAGACCGGCAGGGTGAAATGAAAACTGCTGCCCTTACCTGGGATAGATTCCACCCAAATCTGGCCGTAGTGGGCACGCACGATGCGACGGCAGAGGGAAAGGCCAATGCCGTAGCCCTCCTGCTGCTGATCGCGCTCTAGGCGCACAGCCTCGGAGAAGATCTTCTCTTGCTCAGCTTCAGGGATCCCAGGGCCAGTATCGCTGACAGTCACTTGGATCTTTTGACTGGTGCGGTGAAGGATGGCAAGGCGAATAGATCCCCCGGCAGGGGTGTACTTGATGGCGTTGTCCAGGAGGTTAAAGATCACCTGGCGGATTTTGTCGGGATCCACGTGAACCGTGGGCAGATCCAGGGGAATATCGACTTGAAACTGCAACTGCTTGGCCTGGATACGGGGCTGCAGCTCCTCAATAAGCGGCTGGCATAGGCTAGCCAGTTGGGTTTCTACCGCCCGGATCCTCAGCTCCGAAGCACTGCCGCGGGCCGATTCAAGAATGTCGGTGATCATGCTGTCCATCTTGCGCAACTGCTGGCGGGCGTGCTCGAACAGTTGCCGCTCCAGAGCCTTGTCCAGGGATCCCTCGCGCGCTTGCTGCAGGGTTTCCACCGCTAGAGCTGTAGCCGTCAGGGGGCTGCGCAAATCGTGAACCAGCATCGCCAGAACGCGGTCTTTAAAATCCAGCTGTTCCCGCAATTGGGCTCGCTCTTGCCGCAGCAAGAACACCTCCTCTGACAGCTGGAGCAGCGCCTCGGTGATGGGAGGAGGGGTGGGATCCTGACCCTCCTTTTGTTGGTGGGAGGCAAGAGCCGCCTGACCCTGCCAGCGAGGCCACCACACTTCCAGTTGCGTCGCCAAGTCCTCCCCCGCCAAAACCTGGGCTGGCAAGGGCTCTGCCTTCACTAAAGCGGGGGTCACCACCAGCTTGTAGTGCTCCGCCAGGTAGGGGTGCTCTTCTAGCGGCACCACTTTTAGATGGGCAGGATATTGGCCAGGTAAGCTCTGGATGTGCCGACGGAGTTGCTCTGCCAGTTCTTCGACGTTGGCTCGGCCTTGGGCAAACAACAGCAGCCGAATGGTGGAACGGGTAGAAGCGCAATCTAGCGAGGTTTGCATAGGCCAAAGTCCAAAGGGCGGCGGGTACCTTGAGCTCACCCTCCACGCCGTTGAGCTTAGCGAAACAGGTAGGCCAGACCCACCAGCACAGCCACTAGCCCCACCGTGGTCAAGCTGAAGTGCAGGAGAGAGGTTCTGCCTTTGCGCACCATGTTGCGCATGGCCAGGCGGACATAGCTGGGCGAGGATCCCTTCTCGCTCTGCGAGGAGCTAACCGGCGAAGGCTGGGACATTGGGATGTCGGAAACGCGGGCCGATACCTCTAACCTAGCTCAAGCTGCCCCCGTTAATACACCTACGGCCACCAGCTCATCAGTCAAACCGGCAAGGGATCCCTAGGCACTGCTGCAACAGCTTTCGGTACTCTTGGCCATCCATGAGAAAAGCACCAAAGCGGGCCAGGTGCGGGTTCATTAGCTGGGCGTCAAAAAGGCGAAAGCCCCGCTCCCGCAGGTGTTCCACCAACTTCACCAGCGCCACTTTGGAGCCATTGGGAATGCGGTAAAACATCGACTCGCCAATGAAAGCCGCCCCCAAGGTAATGCCCAGGATCCCGCCTGCGAGAACTTCTCCCTGCCAGGTCTCAAAGCTGTGAGCAAACCCCGCTTGGTGCAGAGCTAGGTAAATCTGCTTTAACTCCGAGCTAATCCAGGTTTTTGGTCGAGCAGCGCAGCCCTCCACCACCTGCTCAAAAGCGCTGTTGATGCGCACCTGAAAGCGACCGCTGCGCACTAGGGGCCTCAGGGAGCGCGGACAGTGAAACCGCTCGTCCAGAGGGATTAGCGCATGCTGCCTACAGCCATACCACCCCAGGGATCCCGTCTCTTCATCGGCCATGAGAAAGTAGCCCTGGGCATAGCCGGCCACAATGGCGGTTATGTCTACCTGCATACTCATTGCCAGTTTGGCGAGAGGGTGGCGAAATCCCCCGCCTCGGCCTTGGGGTGACAATCCACACAGCCACTTACTCGCACTGGGGTAGGAAAGTCCACCTGCAGGTGCAAAGCCCGGAAGTAGCGAGACTCGGCTAGACGATAGGGCACTGGCTCCCCCTGCCGCAGCGGACGAGAGTTGGGCCGTAAATAGCCCCAAGCCAGTTGGAAAGTCACACCGGTCAAGGGCTGAATCTGCTGGCCGTAGTGGTTGGGATCCTGCAGCAGCCGTTGCCAGGTTTCGGTGGGCAACACCTGAGCGGGCAGCGCCACGTGGCAGGTGCCGCAACTGCGCACGTACTGAGCCTGCGCCAGCTGGGTCGGGGTGAGATCCTGCTGCGCTTGTACCCCAGCTAGCAGGGATCCCATCAAGCCGGCCAGCAGCGCAATCCAGCTGACAAGCCAAAATTGCCGCCGTCGTTTTAAGGAAGCCATGCTCTTGCCTTGAGTTTCAATAGATCCCCTAGTGAGTTTCCAGGATGAGCCTCTCCTGCCAGCCAGTAATCTAGAGCAGCCGGGTGCTGTTTGGCTGGCCTAATCCCGGCAGAGGGATCCAAGACGAGCCCGGCAGATGGCAATTTCCGCGGGGGTAAGGCTATCCCAGCGGACATCGCGGCGCAGAACCAAGCCATTGTGACCGGTGAGGAAGCGAGGGAGCTGGGCCTGGTCAATCACACTTAGATCCCGCATGTCGTAGGTTGTGTAGTGGGTAATCTCTGGAGAGGCGAAGTCAATGTCGATGAGGGTAAGGGTCTTGCGGGGTGGCAGGGGGCTGCCCAACAGGGGGCGGGGCCCAGAGCCGAGAGCGCCACAGTGAAGCAGCTGCAACTGTCCCTTGTAGCCAGGATAGTAGGCGTGGTGGTGGCCGCTGATGTAAACATGGACGCGGTACCTTTCCAGCAGAGCTCGCTTGACTTCAGCATCCAGCAGCACTTCCCCCGGATGGTCGCGCCCGACGGCAACGGCATAGAGGGGCAGGTGACCAATGACGATGCGCAGCTTGGCCTGTTGAGCCCGCTCGCTGGCTAGCGCTGCTTCTGCCCAAGCCATCTGTTCAGGGGGAATGAAGTTGCAGCTAGCATCCCAAACTAGGTAGAAAACCCCATCTTTTTCAAAGGTGTAATAGAAGGGGAAATCGCCCCGATCCACAAAATTCAGGCCAGGATCATGGGCGGGATCGTTCCAAAACTCGCGCGCCAGATCCCGTTCCTTTTGAAAGAGAAAACCACCGCGGGCGTTGCGGGCACAGGAAGCATCGTGGTTGCCCAAGGTAAAGCCATAGGGCAGTTGGGCAGCGCGCAGCGGAGCTGCCACATGTTGGTCAAAGGCTGCCCACATGGCGCGGATGCGCTCTTCGGAAAGGCGGGGATCCTGCCCTGCCACCATGTCCCCTCCTCCCAAGACGATATCCGGCTGGAAGTAGGGGATGAGGCGGATGGCCCGATCCACCTCTGGGTCGTAGTCCACCGAGCCGTAGAGGCCATTTAGGTCACTAATCACCACGAGGCGCAGATCTCGGCGGGGAGGGATGTAGAAGCTGCGAGGAGTTTCGGGATGGGGGACAGCCGTAGGGGTGGGCTGCGGCAGCAGAGGTGGCGCTTTCCTTGTCGGCTTTGGCTGAGAAGCCAGGGGCTGCCGACTGGCCCAGTAGGCCCCTGCCCATCCGCTGCTAACGGCTAACCCCAACAAGCCTAGGAGCAGCTTGCGCCGCCGCATCCTAACTCCTCCTCCACACCCCAGCGGTATTGTAGAAAATGAACAGGCTGCTGTTGGCGCCACGGCCTGGAGAGGTCGACGGCCAGTTTTTTTGAAGGCTTTGGGGTGGCTTCTAGAAGCCAAATCGCGGATGCTAGGCTAAGTTGGATTGGCAATTCGCTATCTCGAACTCGGTATGGCTTGAGGTTTTCCCATGCCTCGCCCTGTGGATTCCTTGGAAGCTGCGCTAGAGCGATGCCGGGAGTGCAATCTTCGTCTTAGCCGGCAGCGCCGCTACATTTTGGAACTCTTGTGGCAATGTGGCGAGCACCTCTCGGCGCGAGAAATCTACGACCGTCTTAATCGGCAAGGCAAGCCCATTGGCCACACTTCCGTCTATCAGAACCTAGAGGCTCTGGCTAGGCACAACATCATTGAGTGCCTGGATCGCGCTGATGGGCGCCGCTACGGCAGGTGTACCCACCCCCACAGCCATGTCAATTGTCTAGATAGCAACCGCATTCTCGACGTAGAGGTAGAGTTGCCGCCGGAGTTGCTGGCTGAGGTGGAGCAAAAGACCGGCACCCGCATCCACAGCTATCGCATCGAGTTCTTTGGTGTGGAAAATCCAGGAAGAAGCTAAGTCAGTAGGAGCGGTTTTGTCCCCTGTTGATCTGAGACTGGATTTGTTCCAGCGAGCTAGCCGGAGCCAGGCACTTGCTGCCCCAGCACACTAGGCCCACCGTCCCGGCAGGCAGGGGCTCTGCTTCTGCGGGCAAGCTAAAGACGGCAGTGGGCCAGGAGCGCTGTTGGAAGGTGGGAATGTGCTCAGCTCCTAAGGTCACCTTCACCCAGTTGCTGTACCAGTCTAGCCCAAGGAATAGAGTGGGACAGACCCGCGGCTGGGTGCTCATGGGGTGGGCAAAAGTTTTCAGGGCCTGCTCTGCTCGCTCCAGATAGTCCAGATCGCCCGTGAGGGCAGCCAGACGCACCAGGTTGGCGATGGCCACACCATTGGCTGACGGCATGGCGCTGTCCTGGAAGTCTTTCTCCCGCACCAGGAGTTCAGCGGCGCTCTGGGCATCGCTGACAAAGTAACCTCCCCTGGCCGTATCCCACAGTTGCGCGTCCATCTCCTGCTGCAACTGGATGGCAGCCTCCAGCCAGTACTGGGAAGTGGGATCCCCTGCTCGACCTAGGCAGGCCTGGTGCAGATCCAACAGGGCCTTGATGAAGAGGGCGTAGTCTTCGGATTTGGCAGGCACCTGGGGTGTGCCGTCGTAGTTCAACCGCAGCAGGGATCCCGTGTCGGGATGGCGCTGGCGGCTAAGGATGAACTGGGCAGCCCCCAGAGCCAACTGCAGGTACTCCTCGTCGCCAAACACTTGGTAGGCCCGTGCCAGCCCCGAGATCATCAGGCCGTTCCAGGAGACGATCATCTTGGTGTCCGTAACAGGCGGGATCCGCCCTGGCCAAGGGTGTTGGCGGGCCGATTGGGCATCTACTGCCGGCGGGAAGGGGATCCTGCGCTCGGTGGAGCCGTAGCGAGCCCGAAACAGATGAGTGGTCAAGGCGGTCTCGACTTCCGGCGGCAGCTCTCCCCCCTGTTGGCGCTGGAGGACAATGCAGCCGGGCCGGTCGGGGAAATTGCCCCCTGGCAACAGGAAGAAAGCCTGCTGCAGAGCGCGGAAGGTTTCTTCATCGAGCAAATCTTGCAGCTCCTGCCAGCGCCAGACATAGAACTCCCCCTCCTCGGGCTCCGCATCTTCTCGCCGGGCAAAACTATCGGCATCCTGGGCCGCATAGAAATACCCAGCAGGAGCTGTCATCTCCCGCGCCACCCACTCCACCGTCAGGCGCACCGCCCGCTCGATGGCAGCGTCCCGGATGCCGTGGGCCCACAGCTCTGCCAAGAACTCCAAGATCTGCCCGTTGTCGTAGAGCATCTTTTCAAAGTGGGGCACCGTCCAGGTGGGATCCACGGTGTAGCGGTGAAAGCCACCGGCCACATGGTCGAAGATCCCGCCCAACACCAGGGCCATGGCCCGCTCCTTAGCCCGTTCCAGAGCTGTCGGCAAGCCGTCGATCCCTTCCGGCGGGTCGAAGCGGGCCGAGCGCAGCACCAACTGGGCATAGGGCATCATGGGGAACTGCTGCACCGCCCCAGCGTTGGTGAGCAAGGGCTGGATCTTGGCGATCCCGGAGCGCAGTAAGTCGGGTGGAATATGGTCTTCTGGCACTAGGTCGCTGAGGGTGGTCAGGGCCGTCAAAATCTGGCCCTTTATCTCCGCAATTTTTTCTTTTTCCTGCCGGTAAAACTGCAGGACGCGCTGCAGCACCGTTAGAAACCCTGGCCGGCCAAAGCGGGGCTTCACGGGAAAATAGGTGCCTGCATAAAACGGCACCAGGTCATTGGGTGTGAGAAAGACATTGAGAGGCCACCCTCCCTGCCCGCTCATGAGTTGCAGCGCCTGCATGTAGATGCTGTCCAGATCGGGCCGCTCCTCGCGATCGACCTTGATGGGCAAAAAGTGGGCATTCAAGAAAGCGGCAATCTCGGGGTCGGAAAAGGCCTCTCCCTCCATGACTGTGCACCAGTGGCAACTGGAGTAGCCAATGGACAGAAAAATCGGCTTATCCTCAGCCCGGGCCTTCTCCAGGGCCTCCGGGATCCAAGGCCACCAATCCACTGGATTATTGGCGTGCTTGCGCAGATAGAGGCTAGAACACGTGGCGAGGCGATTGGCCATAGGTAAACCCTCTCACCTTTTTTGCTCAGGCTAGCGCGTCCTCCCCTCGAGGCCAAGCCAGACCCCTGTTGTCGCCCCTTGCCTTGGGGGTTAGACCTGCTCCTGTTTGGCGGCTGGGATTAAAAACTCCAGCGATCGCCCATAGAGAACCAAAGTGGTGCTGGGGTTTTCCACAAAACCAATCCGCTCGTAAAAGCCGCGCTGATGGGTAGTGAACACGTAGATGCGCTCCACCGACTGCAGGTGGGGATGGCTAATTAGGGTTTCCACCAGCTTGCGCCCAATGCCTTGGCGGCGGTAGTCGGAGTCCACCACAATATCCCAGAGGACGGCCCGGTAAACTCCATCGGAGGTGGCGCGGCCAAAGCCAATCAGGCGCTCCCCGTCCCAGGCGCTGACCACCGGATGGCTGTGGGCAATGGCCCGCTCCATCTCGTCCCGACGGCGGTTTTGCGCCCAAAAGGCATTGCGGTTCAATAGCAGCAGAAGCTGCTCCAAGTCCAGCTCGCCCCGCTCTAGAGAAAAGCGAATGTTGCGGTTGTCAACAGGCTGAGAAGAAGAGGCAACAAGAGGCTGAGGAGGGGGATCGGGCATGTTCAAATCTTTGCCGCAGCGAGAGTGGTCAAGCAAGGAGCCGAGAAGACAGCTTGCCCAACCAGGCGGAGCTAGCTGGCCGAGGCGCTGTCAGAGCTTAACCTCGCCTGCTCCAAGGCATAGGCTTTGAAGCGCTCCAAGTCCGCTTGGATGGTGCTTTCCACTACCTTACCCACGAACAGGCCATCTAGAATTTTGCCCAGAATGCCTGGAATCTTGTAGGCCACTGACAGCTTCACAAGGGTACTACCCTTGCGATCATAAAACCGCAGCGCCCCCCGATTGGGCAGCCCTTCCACCGATTGCCAGGCGATGCGTTGGTGTTTCACCACCGTGTGGGTGCGGGAGATCCAACTGAAGGTAAAGCCGCGCGTAGCAAGCGTCCACCGCGATAGGTCGTGATCCAGCAATTCCACCGAGCGAATCCACTGCATCCAACGCGGCATGAGGGCCAGGTTGGACCACAGCTCCCAAACCTGTTCAATGGGAACCGGCACCTCCACCTGACAGGTGTGCTCTAACCAATCTGACTCCGCCATGGCGCCTCCCACACAAGATGTAGCAGAAAGGGGAAGCCACCCTCAGCCCTGGCCACCAAGCCGCTGGGGGATCCCTGCCTTTACAAAATTTTATATCGGCCTAAGATAGCATTATCAGCCCAAGGCAAAATCGGGGGCTTTGCGCCTTTGGCCAGCAAAGTGCGGTCGATGCCTATTATGAGGTGAGGCAGAAGGGGGGTATCATGATTGCCACCTGCAAGCTTCACCTGCATTGGCCCGCTGCACTCAGCTGTTTGACTTGACGGGACGACCTCACCATGGTTTCTCAGTGGAAACAGCATCTTAAAAACTACTTCGTGGCGGGATTGCTGGTGGTGATTCCTCTAGCAACCACCATTTGGCTGATGGTGGAAGTGGCCACCTGGAGCATCGGTTTTCTGACCAGCATTCCTAAGCCGTTTAACCCCATCCAAGGGCTGCACCCCATCCTGGTTAACCTCATCAACCTGGCGGTGGGCTTGCTGACGCCAATCTTGCTTATTTTGTTGATTGGCTTCATGGCCCGCAACATTGTCGGCCAGTGGCTGCTCAACCTAAGCGAGCAGCTGCTCCATGCCATCCCAGTGGCGGGGCTGGTGTACAAAACCCTAAAGCAATTGCTCAGTGTCCTATTTGCTCCCAACAACCAGGGGTTTCGGCGGGTGGTGCTGGTAGAATACCCCCGGCCAGGGATCTGGGCTTTGGCTTTTGTGACGGGCAGCATTCAAACTCCCATCCGAATGGGCGGGCCCCAGCGTTCCCTTAGCGTGTTTATCCCCACCACTCCCAACCCAACCACCGGCTGGTATGCGATCGTGCCAGAAGATCAAGTGGTGGAGGTGTTCATGCCGGTGGAGGATGCTTTTAAGATGCTCATCTCCGGTGGGATCGTGACCCCGGAAACCTTTGAGGCTGGGCTGCAGCGGCGCGAGGGAGGTCTGGCGGTAACCATGCCCAGCTTGCGGGAGCTGGTGGAACAAGAGCGGGCGGCAGCCTCTGCTAGCACGGACTCAACGGCTGCCGAGGTGGGCTTTGAGGCTTCTTAGCTGGCCGGTTCCTCTCCTAGGAGGTTGGGCTGCCAGAGCTGGTATTCTTTGGCTTGCTCCAGGCGCACGTAGAAGGGCTGCATCTGCCGATCCAAGGCTTCCGCTCGCTCTGGGGGGAAAGCTTTCCAGGCGGCGCGGCTAGCCCAGCGAATGACGAGGTGAACAAGTTCGGGATCCTCGGCGTCAAGCCAGACTTCCTTGCCCAGAAAACCCGGCTGTTGGCGCAGGGCCGCTCCCCAGATCCGCTCGTCTTCCCGAAGGAAAGCCCCCTGGCCGCCGGGGGGAACTCGAAAGCAGAGGTGTTCGATGGCAATAGGCTGGTCGGACATCGGCAAAAGTTGTCTTAAGACGCTAATGAAGCGTTGGTCAGCCGCTGCAGGGTGGGAATGAAGTCGGGGTAGGAGATGCGGGCGCAGTCGGCACCGCTGAGGGTGGTGGATCCCTGGGCGGCCAGGGCAGCTACCATCAAGCTCATGGCGATACGGTGGTCGGCGTGGCTGTCCACCTCTGCTCCCTGCAAGGGGATCCCTCCTTTGATTTCCAGGCCGTCGGGATATTCGGTTACCTGGGCACCCATGCGGCTGAGTTCCTGAGCGATGGCCGCCAAGCGGTCACTTTCTTTTACCCGCAATTCCGCTGCATCGCGAATGACCGTAGTTCCTTCGGCAAAGGCTGCTGCCACCGCCAAAACCGGGATCTCGTCGATTAGGGTGGGAATCAGCTCGCCGCCGATGCTACAGCCTCGCAAACGGGCCGAGCGCACGCGCAGATCCCCCAGAGGCTCGCCGGTCACTTCCCGCTGGTTCTCCACTTGAATGTCGGCCCCCATCTCCTGCAGCACCTGCAGCAGCCCGGTGCGGGTGGGGTTGAGGCCCACACCCTCTAGCAGCAATTCGCTCTCGGGCACAATCGAGCCCGCCACCAACCAGAAGGCTGCCGAGCTGATGTCCCCGGGCACCTGCACCGTCTGGCCCACCAGGCGGGATCCCCCCACCACCGCCACGGTTTTTGTCGCCACATCGACCTGGATCTCGGCCCCAAAAGCCCGCAACATTCGCTCCGAGTGGTCGCGGGAAAGGGCCGGCTCCGTAACCTGGGTGGTGCCTTCTGCCAGCAGGCCCGCCAGCAGCAGGCAGGACTTTACCTGGGCCGAGGCCACAGGCGAGTGGTAGTGGATCCCCTTTAAGGATCCCCCCTGCACAGCCAGAGGTGCCAGGTTGCCCCCCGCCCGCCCCCAGATCTGAGCCCCCATCTGCCGCAGCGGCTCCACCACCCGCCCCATAGGCCGCGAGCGCAGGGAGCGATCCCCAGTGACGGCAAAAAAGCGCCCCCGCTGGCCAGCCAGGATTCCCAACATCAGGCGCAAGGTGGTGCCGGAATTGCCGGCATCCAAGACATCTGCCGGCTCCTGTAGGCGATCCAGACCCACTCCTCGGATGCGCACACACTCGCTGTTGAGCTCAGGGATCTCGACTCCCAAAGCCCGAAAGCAAGCCGCTGTGCTGTGGGGATCTTCCCCTAATGACAGACCCTGGATGACCGTTTCCCCTTCCGCCAGGGATCCCAGCATCAGAGCACGGTGGGAGATGGACTTGTCCCCTGGAACCTTAATCTGGCCGCGTAGGCCCCGGGCAGGGGAGAGCGTCAGGACGTTGGGAGAAGCAGCAGTGGTTAGCACGGCAGCCGTAAGGAGACTAGGGGCAGTCTCAATGATACGTTGAACCCACACCGCTCTTGCCGGCAGTTGGACTTGGGAAAGACAGCCTGTATTTTGACGTGGTGTAGTGCAGAGCCTCCAAATTAACACATCGTGAGGCTTGGCTAGGTCGACTGCCCTTGTCTGGGCTGCTCAGCTGCGCGGTAGCAAGGATTGCCTGCAGATTCCCGATGGCCTGGTGGCCCGGGAAAAAGCCTGGATAGAATCATCGAGGTTGCCCCTCTGCAGCCACTGACCTCATGGACTTGCCGGAAACTCGGCTCGGGGAGAGCTTGCTGTACCACCACGAGTCCGTTTTGACCGAGGAGGTGATGGCTTACCTGCAACCCCAGCAGGGCGGTACGTTTTTGGACGTAACCTTGGGAGGAGGCGGACACACCTTGGCCCTACTGCAGGGGGGAGCAGAACGGGTGGTGGGGCTGGATCGGGATCCGCTGGCTTTGCAGGCAGCTCGGGCGCGCTTGGCAGCAGCAGGGATCCTCCAGGAGCGCATCCAGCTTTGGCACCTCAACTTCGCCGATTTCGATCCGCAGCGGCACGGCTGGCGCGACGAGCAAGGGCGGCCTATCCTCTTCGATGGCATCGTGGCCGACCTGGGGGTGAGCTCGCCCCAATTGGACTGCCCTGAGCGCGGATTTAGCTTTCGCGCTGAAGGGCCGCTAGATATGCGCATGGATCCCACTGCCGATCAGGAAACCGCTGCTGATTGGGTTAACCGCCGCCCTGCCGAGGACTTGATCGACATTTTCGTTCGCTATGGCGAGGAGCGCTTTGCCCGCCGCATCGCCCATCACATCGAACGCTCCCGCCCCCTTTTTACCACTACCCAACTGGCCCAGGTAGTCTGGCAGGCAGTACCGCCGGCAGCAAGGCGGGGCCGCATCCACCCAGCTACGCGGGTCTTTCAGGCCCTGCGCATTGCCGTGAACCGAGAACTGGAAGCCCTGGAAACCCTGCTGGCCCAGGCTCCCGCTTGGCTAAAGCCCGGCGGTAGGTTGGCTGTAATCAGCTTCCACAGTCTGGAAGATCGCCTAGTGAAATGGGCCTTCCGTACGGATCCCCGCTGGCAGGTGCTCACCCCTAAACCTCTGCGCCCTTCCCAGCAGGAGCAGCAACGCAATCCCCGGGCCCGCTCTGCCAAACTGCGAGTAGCTGCCCGCCTCGGATAGAGTGGAACCCAGTTGGCAGCAAGTGCTTGCTGGGTGAGGCGTATGGTTAGCCAAAACACAAGCCGTAGTCGCAGCTTTCTCCCTATCCAGCCCAGAACTGCAACTTTGGCTCCCTCTTCCCACTCCAAAACAGCTTTGTCTCCTGCCGCTTACAAAGGCAGCTCCCCTCAACCTTTGAAGTCCGCCCATCCCCGCCGTTGGGATCCCACCTGGAGAGAGCATCTCATCTGGTGGCACCAGGTTTCCACCGGCATGGCCATCGTCTCGGGGTTAGCGGTGCTAAGTGTCTATAGTTGGACAGTGCGTACCCAAAGCCAATGGAGCCAGCACTACCAGGTTTGGCAGCGGCTGCAACGCCATGAGCAGCAGTTTCTCCTCACTCAAGAATCCATCGTCAATTCTCTGCGAGAGATTGCCGAGCGCTCCGATATGGTTTCTCTAGCGCCAGAGCGGACGATCGAGGTTCCCATTGCTCCCCCCCGCCGAGTTTCGGGGCAGGGTCAAAACACCCCCCAGCAAGCCAAAGCTAGCCCCTTTTATCCAGTTGGGTATTGAGCAGCCAGTTGCAACAGCCACAGCTAGTCACCTAAGGCGCCCCTTGATTTACTGGAAACTGCTGCCATTCCTGGCGGACTCGCTGCAGCTTCTGGAGTAGCTCTTCCCACTGTTCGCCCTCGATTAGCTGCTCTAGTACCTTCAACTCAGCTTGGTAGCCGCGCAGAGCAGCTAGCAGCGCTTGCCGGTTGTAGCGGGCCATCTCTAGCCCTAACTGCGGGATCCCACCGCCAACCCGACTTGTATCTCGAAAGCCACTGCTGGCCAAAGTGCGGGCCAGTGCCAGAATATCGGGGTTTCCCTCTTGGCTAACGGCGGCAATTAAGCCAGCTCCCACCATGACCGGCAGATGGCTAACCCAAGCTACTGCCTGATCGTGACGGACAGGATCGGCAAGGACAACTTCGGCACCCACTGCTGCCACTAGCTCCTGCATCACCGCGAGGGCTTGGGGTTGCGTCTGGGGAATGGGAGTGAGCACATAGGGTCGCCCCAGAAACAAGTTAGCTTCCGCTCCCTGGATCCCTTGTAACGTCTTGCCGGCCATGGGGTGCCCCCCCACGAATAGGGGCCATAGCGCTGTTGCCGGCCCAACAATTGGCTGCTTGACGGAGCCGACATCGCTTACCACTGTCTGGGGCGCCAGATAGGGCACCAGGGCTGCCAGGGTGGCCAACACCTGCTCCAGGGGAGTACAGATCACCACCACCTGAGGGTTGAAAAGCGTCAACTGGGCCAACTCGGTTCCGCAGCCCTGAACCGCTCCACGTTCTAGGGCCTCTTGACAGGTAGCCGGATTGCGGCTGATCCCCCAGACGGAGTACCCTGCTTCGGTAAGCTTAAGAGCCAGGGATCCGCCGATCAACCCCAACCCGACAATAGCGATGCGCATACTGTCTCCTTGAAGATCAAGGCTTTGCCAAAGCCGGCGGCAGAGGGAGACTGCCTTTTGGGATTTCTTCCGGATTAGAAAGTTAATTCTGCCCCATGAAGGGCATACAGGGGAGGGATCCAGCCGCTAAGATGGAAGGGTGAACTGGGTAACCCCCACAACAGTTCGCCCGGATCTTTTATCGCAGGAGGGAACCGTGCTTCATCGTAGGATCTATCAACTCAGCCGCGAAGGCAAGGAAGTGTGGATCTACCTGCGCGATCAGGGACGCTGGCTGGAACGAGCCAAGATCCTCGATATCGAGGGGGACACCATCCTGGTTCGCTACGAAACAGAGGATGAAGAGGAGATTTGCTCCTGGGAGGAGATGATTCGTCTGGAGAGCATTGGGGCTGTCGCCCAGCGCCTCTCTTCCATCCCAAAAGGAGTGCTTAGCACTTCCGACCTGCCCACAGCCGAGGATTGCCCTCCTGCTGAACTCCTCCGTTTACCATCCTCCCCTCGCGCCACAGAGCCCCTCAACGGAGAGCGTGCCAGCAGCGAGCGCCTTGGGGAAGAGCTGGAGCGGGAGGCCTCTGCCCTTCGCGAGAGCGGAATGGAGTCCCTGAGGCCGCTGCTCCCGAACGGAGAGGAGCTCAAACGGGTAGATCGGTTCCGGAACGACCCAGAAGGCCAGCGGGAGGGTAACCACGACTAGGTTGAAGTTTTCTGGAGATCGACAGGAAGGCGTCCCAACGTCGTCCGGGACAGGGGCAAATGGCAAGGAGGCCGTAGAACTCCTCTGCATAGGGCTCTAGCTGACAAGGGGAGGTCACTTGCCCATCGCGCGGGTCGATCTCGGCCTGTAGGGCAACTGCTTCTTCGCCCAGTCAAGGGCTTTAGTCCTCGTTCGCAACAGCGGTGCGGAGCACCTCTCTTGTCCAGTGTTGTAGCAGCAGTGGTACAATAGAGGCTAGCTTTAGTAAACCCTAGAAAGGGCGGTTAGCGCAGCGGTAGCGCACTTCCTTCACACGGAAGGGGCCACAAGTTCGAATCTTGTACCGCCCATAAATTTCGGCCTTTGGCGGGCAAGCTTTCCCTGCAAGGTGTTGCTTCTATCTACAGGCTCCCTTGAGGAGGGGCCACTGGTTGTCTGACGGGCAACTTCTGACACACCCCCCTTTGCGCAAGTGCTTCGAGCTGGGTGGACTATGCAGCTACGGGAATCCCACTGCTGTAACCAGAAGCTAGAAGATATCGATTCATGAAACCCTTTGCCAATCCTCCTCAGCCATTGACTGCCAGCGAGTTTTTATCCCACTTAGAGGAGATAACGAGAGCTTACGAAGTCAAGACATCTATCATCACCTTCTACAGCAGAATTTGGAGTCAGGTATTCGACCTCAAACTTTCTAGGGGCCAATGGATTTTTGGGAACAGCCCCCACTGGGGAGCGCTTCTGGAAGCTAAGCTCCGGAAAAGCGAATACTATCCAATATCTTGCGTTGTCAGAACCTTCACTGACGAAAAGCACAAGCGCGGGGCTCCAAACAGCAAAACTATCTTGATCCCAACCAAAGATCTGAGAATGTTTTTTCTTCCGGCTCCAGGTCAGGTTATTAAGCTAACTCCGGAGGAGTGCTTTGCCTGCCACAACACAGATGCCCAAACAGGAGGGCCACTCCCCATCGAGCAAGATGTTAAGTTCTTGTAGTGGCAGCAGTGGGAGTTGGGAAACCCTGTTGGGGCTAATCCTACAGGACCAGGGCTATTTGACCTCAATCAAGAGCTTGGCTCCAAGCGCAACAGGGATCCGTTGGGGGCGTCAGTCAACAAGTAGAGCAAGCCATCCGGCCCCTGACGCACATCCCGGATACGGCCGACAACTCCCTCTAGGAGACGCTCCTCAGCCACCACCCGATTCCCTTCCAAAACCAGCCGTGCCAAATGCTGGCCAGCCAGTGCTCCCACAAAGAGGTTGCCCCGCCATTCGGGAAAGACGTCTCCCGTGTAAAAGGTCATGCCAGAGGGAGCAATGGAGGGGGTCCAGTGAAGCAGCGGCGAAGCCAATCCAGGAGCTGCTGCTAGTCCCTTGCCAACTGGTTCGCCGCTGTACTCGCGGCCATGGGTGATTAAAGGCCAGCCGTAGTTCACGCCGGGAGCGAGGATGTTGATCTCATCTCCCCCTTTGGGCCCATGTTCGTGTATCCAAATAGCCCCTGTTTCCGGGTGGCGGGCCATTCCCTGAATGTTGCGGTGGCCATAGGTGAAAATTGCTGGCAGAGCCCCTGCTTGCCCAACAAAGGGGTTGTCTTTCGGGATCCCGCCCGTGTCGGTAAGGCGCAACACCTTGCCTGCTGCATCCCCCAGATCCTGAGCCCGATTCCGTTCTCCGCGATCCCCAGTACTGATGTAGAGAAACCCTTCTTCGTCAAAGACCAAGCGGGAGCCGAAGTGCTGCTGGGCAGGCGTCTTGCGCTCCATGTCAAAAATCACTTCCAGGTCCTGGAGTCCCTTTTTCCCTAGGCGGGCCCGCGCCACTCGTGTCCCCCCTCCACCCGGCCCGGGAGCCGCGTAGGACAAGTAGATCCAGCCGTTCTCCGCGTAGTTGGGGTGCAAAGCGATATCCAGCAGTCCCCCTTGGCCGCGGGCAAACACCTCCGGCACCCCGGCTATGGGCTGGGGATCCAACCCTCGGTCGGTAACCCGCCGCAGGCGGCCCGGACGTTCGGTAACCAAAATGGTTCCATCTGGCAGAAAAGCCATCCCCCACGGATGCTCCAGGCCGGTTGCCAAGGTTACCACCCGAAAGCGTTGCTTCGTTTTGGCTCTGGGCAGCGCTTGAGCGTGATCCCCCCGTTGCAGAGACATGACCGTTTTGGGGCTGACCGGATAGGCCCCTACGGCAACAGGGGCGGACAGCCCTCCCAAAAGCAGCAGTGAGGAGAGAAGCTTTATCACCGAGATCCTCATGGCGATTGCCGCCTCGTTTTCGCAATAGAGCTAAGGGCAGGCGTTGTTCTCTCTCGGCTTTAGGTTAGCCCTGAGGGCGGCGATCTGTCCCCAAACCATTA
>NZ_JANSIT010000002.1:0-211054 GCF_047462215.1 Synechococcus sp. O70.1
AACTTGCTAGGGTCAACGTCCTTAGCAAGAGCTGCCTAGCTCACCCCAGGGAAACTCAAAGGCAAACCTTGAGTCTAGTCTCAAGTATACCCAAAGGGCGCTCAAAAAAGCACAGCGACGGTGGTCATGGAGGACTTGGAGTGCACAGGCATTAACCTTCTGCTGCGGATCCCTATGCCCTGCCGCCAGAAGGGCGCATAGGTATGGGGTGTTACGGCGGCCAAACCACTCGTAGCGGTGATCCCGGATCTGTTCGTAGCCTCGATCCCCTAGAAGCTTCAAGCCGGGGAAGTTGCGGTAAAAAGCCAGCCACAGCTCCCCACCCGGCAAAAGGGCGGCAATTTGTTCAATGGCAGCGGATCCCTGCCAGCGGCGCTCTGGGTGCTCCAGATCGATGAGAATCATCCCCAGCTCCACCTGCTCCGGTGGGATCCCCCATTGGGCCAGGGTAGAAGCATCTTGCATGGGGGCATAGCAAAACTGCCGTCCGCGATCCAGTTGCTCCAAGAGCTGAACGCCGGTGGCACAGAGGTTGCAGAGGCCGTCGTAGATAACCATGTAGGGCATGGTGGGATCCCTTAGGCAGGCCGACCCAAAATTTGGGCTTGGTACTCTGCCTCTGTTTGCCGCGGCAGAAATAGCCGGCCCATGAGGCGATTGTATTCGTGCTGGAAATCGGCTAGGCTTGGAGGATGGGCTATTTTCTCACCAGCCAACGCAACAAAGCCAGCCAGCTAGCCCATAGGCTGGATCTAGCTGGCTCCCTCTTTTTTTATCATCCGGCTTTAGCCAAGGGGTTGTAAGAAAATCCTGCAACCAGCTGTAACAGGGCTGGGCTGCCGGGGTCAGCACCTGAGAAGCGCCTTTAGCTCGGCGCAACCAACAATCCCGAACGGCTACCAATTTGGTTTGGAGGATAACGATGCGCATTGCCCAAATTGCCCCCTTGCACGAAAGTGTACCCCCCAAGCTCTACGGCGGCACCGAGCGGGTGGTCTCGTGGTTAACTGAAGAGCTAGTGCGGCGCGGGCACGAGGTGACTCTATTTGCTAGCGGCGACTCTCAGACCCAGGCTCGCTTGATCCCTTTCCGGGAGCGGGCTTTGCGCTTGGATCCCACGGCCATTGATACGGTGGCTCCCCACATCTTGATGGTGGAGAAGGCCTTTCAGATGGCCAACGAGTTTGACATTATCCATGGCCACATCGACTACTATCCCTACGCCCTGGCCCGCCGCCACCCTCAAGTTTCTTTTTTGGCCACTCTACACGGGCGACTGGACATTCCGGAGCTGCAGCCTCTCTACAGCGAGTTTCAGGACATTCCGGTGGTCTCCATCTCTAATGCTCAGCGGCGGCCGCTGCCCCAGGCGCGCTGGGTAGGGACGGTCTACCATGGCTTACCCCTGGATCTCCACCGTTTCTACCCAGAAAAGGGGGATTACCTGGCCTTTCTGGGCCGGGTCTCGCCGGAAAAAGGGTTGGACACGGCCATTGAAATTGCCACGCGGGCAGGGATGCCGCTGAAGGCTGCTATCAAGATCGACGCGGTGGATCGCCAGTACTACGAGCTAGAAATTAAGCCTCTGGCTAGCCGCCATCCCAATGTGGAGATCATTGGGGAAATCACTGACCAAGAGAAAAACGAGTTCTTAGGCAAGGCCTACGCGGTGCTGTTTCCCATCCGCTGGCCGGAGCCCTTTGGGCTGGTGATGATTGAAGCCATGGCCTGTGGCACGCCGGTGATTGCTACTCGCTTTGGCTCGGTGCCCGAGGTGATGGCCGACAGCCGCTCCGGCTTTATTGTTGACTCCGTGGAAGAGGCAGTGGAGGCCTTGGAAAAGGTGGGATCCCTTGACCGAGCTGGGGTGCGGCAGGTGTTTGAGGAGCGGTTTAGCGTCGAGAGGATGGTGTCGGAATACGAGGCCCTCTACAACCAGTTGGTGAACGAGCGGCAGGAGCGCTCGAAGAAAGCCACCCCTGGCCTGTCAACTCTGCCCAGTTAAAGCTTGAGCTAGCTGCGAGGCTGCTGTTTTGCTGCTTTGGTTGGGTGCGAAGACCGAGATGGCCGAAGACATCATCCAGATTCAGGATCAGTACTACATCCGCGCCAGCGCTTCGCTGGTGGAGGCGCGTCCCCACGTCCTCAAGCAGGACAACTGCTTTGCTGTTTTTGACCGCCTGGGAAACATGCGCCCCCTCGGCATCGGGGATCACGGCCTGTTTCGCGATGACACCCGCTTTTTATCTCGGCTGGTCTTGGACTTGCAGGGGAAGCAGTTTCTGCTGCTCAGCTCAGAGGTGCGGGAAGACAAGGACATTCTGGCGTTGGATCTCACCAACCCCGAGTTCACCACCTCGGAGGGGCAGTTCATTGAACAAGAGACGCTACACGTCTTGCGCACCACTTTCTTGTGGAACAACGTGGCCTATGAGCGCATTCGCATTCACAACTACGGTTTGGAGACGCTCCGCGTGCCGCTTACCCTGCGCTTTGAGGCCGACTTTGCCGACATGTTTGAGATTCGCGGCATCCGGCGGGCGCAGCGGGGGCAACTGCTGCCGGCCCAGGTGACGCCGGAGGGGGTAACTTTGCGCTACCGCGGCCTAGACGGAGTGGAGCGGCAGACGCGGCTCCTATTTTCCCCTCCTCCGGACGTGGTTTCGGAAAAGCTAGCGCAGTGGTGGGTGCCGCTGGCACCTCAGGAGGAGCGGGATCTAGAAGTAAGGGTAGTCTGCAGCTATGGCGGCGAGGAGATCCCGCCCCTGACCTACCAGGAGGCACTGCAGGCAGAACGGGAGCAGCGGGCGGCGCTAAGAGCTTTGGCCCACCGCATCGACACTGGCAACGCTCAGTTTAACGAGTGGCTCAACGCCTCGCGGGACGACCTGGTGATGATGCTGGCCCGCACTCCCTATGGGCTCTATCCCCACGCTGGCGTACCTTGGTTTGCCACAGTCTTTGGCCGCGACGCGCTGATCACTGCCCTAGCCACCCTTTGGTGGTTTCCCGATTTGGCGCGGGGAGTGCTGCTGTACCTGGCAGCCCACCAGGCCCAGGAGGTAGATCCCAGCCGCGATGCCGAGCCGGGCAAGATCTTGCACGAGCAGCGCTACAGCGAGATGGCCAAGACGCGCGAGATCCCCTTTGGCAATTATTTCGGCAGCATCGACTCAACGCCGCTGTTTGTGGTGCTAGCAGGGCGCTATGTGCGCCGCAGCGGCGACCTCGAGCTGTTGCGGCAGTTGTGGCCCAACATCGAAGCAGCCCTAAGCTGGATGGACACCTACGGGGATCTGGACGGCGACGGCTTCTTGGAGTATGCCAGCAAGGCGCGACGGGGCTTGCGCAATCAGGGCTGGAAAGATTCGGAAGACGCCATCTTCTATGCCGACGGATCCCTAGCGGAACCACCCATAGCCCTGTGCGAGGTGCAGGGCTACGCCTACGAGGCCAAGCTGTTGGCAGCGGAGATGGCAGAGCTATTGGGGCGGCAAGAGCAGGCGGCGCAACTGCGGCAGCAAGCAGAAAAGCTGCAGCAGCGGTTTTGGGAGCAGTTTTGGTGTGAAGAGCTGGGCGGCTACGTCCTGGCTTTGGACGGGCGCAAGCAACCCTGTCGCGTGCGCAGCTCCAACATGGGCCACTGCCTGTTTTCCGGGATCGCTCACCCGCAGCATGCCGAGCGCATTGCCCGGCAACTCTTGGAGCCGGCTTTTTTTAGCGGCTGGGGGATCCGCACCCTGGCGGAAGGGGAAGGGCGCTACAATCCCATGTCCTACCACAACGGCTCCATTTGGCCCCACGACAATGCCCTAATTGCGGCGGGGCTCTCCCGCTATGGCTATAAGGCGGAGGCGGCCCAGGTGTTGACAGCCTTGTTCGATGCCAGCCAGTTTCTAGAGCTGCGGCGGCTGCCGGAGCTGTTCTGTGGCTTTCGGCGGCGCCAGCGGGAAGGCCCCACCCTTTATCCGGTGGCCTGTCTGCCCCAGTCTTGGGCGGCGGCCAGCGTGTTCCTGCTGCTGCAGGCCTGCCTAGGCCTGGAGATCGACGGCTTGGCCCAGCGGGTGCACCTGACTCAGCCCACCCTGCCCCCGTGGCTGCCCCATGTTACCCTCGAAAACATTCAGGTGGGGCGCGGATCCCTGGACATTGGCCTGTATCTCCAGGCAGGAGGGGTGGGGATCAACGTCCTGAGAAGCACAGGGGATGTGGAGTTGACGGTGAGGTAGGAATGCCCTCAGCGTTCCACCAGCAAGGCTACAGCAAAGGCAGCCATAGCCTCCCCCTGACCTACAGGACCCAGTTTTTCGTTGGTGGTGGCCTTGATCCCTACCTGCTTGGGCGATATTTGCATAGCCTCGGCTAGACGAGCCTGCATGGCAGGGATGTGAGGCTTGAGCTTGGGCTGCTCCGCCACCACCACACTGTCTACATTGGCAACGCACCAGCCCTCTTGGCCCACCAGCTGCACCACTTGCTGTAGTAAAAGGATGCTATCTGCCCCTTTCCAACGCTCTTCTTCAGGGGGAAAGTAGTAGCCGATATCCCGCAGAGCGGCGGCTCCCAGGAGGGCGTCCATGATGGCATGGGTGAGGACATCGGCGTCGCTATGGCCCAATAGCCCCTTTTCGTAAGGGATCCGGATCCCGCCCAGGATCAGGGGGCGCCCCTCGACGAGGCGGTGGATGTCGTAGCCCTGGCCAATGCGCACTTTTCCGGCTCCCTTGGGAAAACCATCGAGACCCTTTTCGACCATCGCCCCCTCCGAGGAGCTAGGGGGATGGAAGTCGAGTAACCGACAAGCAGCTTTTGAGAACGCCTCTTTCTATTCTGCCGGCTCCAGAGGGGAATAGCAGATGGGACAAGACGAACCACTGTAGCAGTCGAAGCAGATGAGGTGAGACTTCCCGTAGGGATTGGCGCAGCGCTTGGCCCACTGATAATCGCTGTAGCTAAGATCTTTTCCGCAAACGTCACATCTGGCCATCTCGCTTTCTTCTCCTCAAGCTTCCGAATTAAAACACCACACTAGAGAGATGATCCTAATCGATCCCTGAGCCCCAGCTTGAGAGAAACTATCCCCCAGCCCTGTCCAGAAGGGGATCCTGCCGCCCACAGGGGATCCCGTCTTCGAGAGGCGTCCAGCCCGGCTGCCAAAGATCCCGGTTCTTCAGGGTGGCCGCGTTGACCCAGAGGCGCACCTGGGGATCGCAGACGGCCTTGAGCTCGGCAAACACTACCCCCCCTTCCCCCTCTTGGCGAGCGGTAACCTGAAAATGTCGCCAGCCCAGCACAGGCTGAACCGAAGTCCACTTGGAGCCGAGGAGGTGGGGAAAGCGCTGCTTTCGGCGGGGTCTGCTACGGGCCATGGGTTGAGGACTGGCTGCTACCCTACCGCTGCCTGGGGGCGAGCGAGGAGCGGTAGGATGGCTAGAAGTGCTCTGGCATTCCAATTTACCCCCTAGCCTATCCAACGATGGTGCAACATGGGCAACCGCTGTGGCTCTTTTGGCAGCAGGTGCTTCTGAAAGCGAGACTTCTATTGCTCCTCCTGGCGTGTCTGGTTTTGGGCACGGGACTGCCCTGGGTCGCGTCCAGCGCTTGGGCAGCAACTGAGCCAGGACTATCTGGCAAACTAACGGGGCCGGAGTGGCGCCAGGCCGATCCCGAAGCCAAGCAGGCGTTTTGTCGCAAAGCCTTTCAGGCGTTCCGAACCTCTCCTGCCCAGAGCTACATCATCAGCTCCAACGTGCAGGCCTTAACCCCAGAGGGCCTGTGCCGGCGCATAGACCAGTTTTACCAGTACGCCATCCACGACGAGATCCCGCTCAACCAGGCGGCCAATATCGCTCCCCTGCTTTTTTCGGATCAGCCGCTGGAGTAGGGGCCGCCGCCTGAGGGAGGGCTTGTCTCCTGCTCCTGAGCGAGATCTTGGCCCTAGGTTGATAATAGAACTGTTCTCTTGCCCCTCTCAGCCATGCCCGGCTCTGTTATTTCCCCCGAAAACTTGCTAGATCTCTGCGAACAGGGTGTGCAAAAGGCCTTGGCTGCCGGCGCTGACCAAGCCGAGGTGTTTGCCAACTCAGGCCGCGAGACGGAAGTCACTTTTGAGAAAAATGACCTCAACCTGGTTCGCACTAGCTGTGAAACCCTGTTTGGCATTCGGGTTCTCTGCGGCGGCAGGCTGGGCTTTGCCACCTCCAACCGCCCAGAAGATCTGGCCGAAACAGCAGCTGAGGCGGTGGCCATGGCCAAGGCTTCGCCGGCGGATCCCCTCAACGGCCTGCCGGATCCCCAGCCTCTGCCCCAGGTGCCCTTTGCCCTTGACCCAGGCCTGCTGGAGCTGGATGCTGCCGAGCTGACGCAACTGGGATCCCAACTGGTGGAGTGGGTGCGCTCCAAAGACCCGCGCATCACCATCGACAGCGGCTCCTTCAGCGTGGAAGAGGATACCGTGGCCATTGCTTCTTCCACCGGCATTCGCGCCAACTACCACAGCGTTGAGGCGGGCGGATCCCTATTTGGCATGGCCATCGATGGGGATGAGGTAGGCAGCTTTGCCTACGACGGCGACAGCGTCCAGAAGCGGGCGGATCTGGTGCCGGCCCTAGAGCGAGCTTTTGATCGCTTTGTGCAAAAGTGCGTGGGGGCGCTGGGGGCTACCGAAGGGGAGAGCTTTCGCGGCCCTATCATTCTCCCTCCAGATGTGGTGGAGGACTTCCTGGGGGATCTCCTCTTTGTGCTGGGGGCGGATGCAGTGCGCAAAGGCAAAAGCCCCCTGGCGCAGAAGATGGGATCCCTCATCGCCAGCCCTCTGTTGACGCTGGTTTCGGAAGGCCTGGGCTTGCCTGGCTACCCCATTGAGCCCTTTGACCGCGAGGGGATCCCCCGCCAAGTTACCCCCCTAATCCACGAAGGGATCCTCTGCAACTTCATGTACAACAGCTACGAGGGCCGGGCTGCCGGCGTTCCCTCCAATGGCCATGCCACAGGCGGAGCGGGCAGCTTGCCAGGAGTGGGGCCGGCCTGTCTGAGCTTGGCTCCAGGGACAACGCCCCTGGCGGAGTTGTACGCGATGGAGCGGGGCATCATCGTCACCCGGCTTTCTGGCAGCAGCAACCCCATCACAGGAGATTTCTCTGGGGTAGTAAAGGGGGGCTTCTTGGTCAAAGGCGGCGAAAAACGCCCCATCCTGGAGACCACCATTGCCGGCAACCTCTACGACTGTTTGCGCAATATCTCTGCCATCTCCCAGGAAGTAACTGTCTTCAACGGCACGGCTGCCTTTCCCGCCCTGCGCATTGAAGATGTATCCATCACTGCGGGCTAAGTAAAGCTAGGGGTGTCGAGATCCCGGCAACAGCGATTAACCTCATTCCCAAAAGCTGCGGAGTTGTTCCCATGGGCCAGGAGATCACCTGCCTCCGTTTTGGTACTGCAGACTTTGCTCAGTTTGCAGCTCGGCTCCAGCAAGAGACGAAGTTGCTCGAGCGCTGGTTGGCCGGTGCGCCGGGGCTGGATCCGGCTTGTCAGCCCTTTGCCCAGGGATCCCCGGTGGGCGGGTTTGAGCTGGAGGCATGGCTGGTGACCCCTCAGGGAGATCCGGCCCCGATAAACTCAGCCTACCTGGAGGCCGTGAACAATCCGCTGGTGGTGCCGGAACTGGCCCGCTTCAACATCGAGATCAACAGTCGGCCCCAGGTTTTGGTCGGCTCGGCTCTGCGGCAGTTGCAGCAAGAGCTGGCGCAGACCTGGGATCACTGCTGCCGAGTGGCCGAGCAACTGCAGGCGGGGCTGATGACGATCGGCATTTTGCCCACGCTGCAGCAGCAGCAGCTCACTTTGGAGATGATCTCGCCTCGCAAGCGCTACCTGGCCCTCAACGAGCAGATCCTGAACCTGCACCGGCGCGAGCAACCCTCCAGGATCCCGCCCCTGGGGCTAGATATCGAAGGACCGGCTGGGCGGTTGCGGGTCACCCACCCAAACGTCATGCTGGAGGCAGCCACCACCTCTTTTCAAATCCATCTGCAGGTGGCCCCCCACCAAGCGGCCCGTTACTTCAACGCTTCCCTGCTCGTGTCGGCCCCCTTGGTAGCGCTGGCGGCCAATTCTCCCTATCTGTTCGGGCACGACCTATGGGCGGAAACCCG
This sequence comes from Synechococcus sp. O70.1, assembly GCF_047462215.1. Classification (NCBI taxonomy): domain Bacteria; kingdom Bacillati; phylum Cyanobacteriota; class Cyanophyceae; order Synechococcales; family Synechococcaceae; genus Synechococcus; species Synechococcus sp. O70.1. The sequence goes on from NZ_JANSIT010000002.1 coordinate 8,154, forward strand.
CATCCCTGTGTTTGAGCAGGCGTTGGATGGCCCACCCCCCCTTGCCCCCACCCACCAACCTCGCGTCACCTTTGGGCAAGGCTATGTGCAAGAGTCCCTGATGGAGTTGTTCTGGGAAAATCTACGCTGCTATCCGGTGGTGTTGCCGCAGAGGCTGGCCTCACCTCCTACTGAGCTAGCCCATCTGCGCTTGCACAACGGCACCATCTGGCGCTGGAACCGCCCTCTGGTGGGGGTGGATCCCTATCCCCATCTGCGCATTGAACAGCGGGTGGCTGCAGCAGGTCCCACTCTACCCGACATGATCGCCAATGCCGCCTTCTACTTTGGCCTGGTGCAAGCTCTGGGATCCCGACCCCTTCCCCCGGAGCAGGAGCTGAGCTTTGCCCAGTGCCGCGCCAATTTCTACGCGGCGGCCCGCTTCGGCCTCGAGGCCCCCATCACCTGGCTCAAGGGGTGGCAGGGATCCCTGCGCCAATTGCTGCTGGAAGAGCTAATTCCTTTGGCCGAGGAAGGATTGGCGCAACTGAACTTGTCCTCCCAGGATATCCAGGAGTACCTGGGCATTCTCCGTGCCCGCGTCGAGTTGGGGCAGAATGGGGCCACCTGGCAGCGGTGCTACGTGGCTCGGCATGGTAAAGATATGCAACAATTGACCTGTGCCTACTGGGAACGGCAGCGGCAAGGTCAGCCGGTACACACTTGGGATCTCGACTAGGAAAGCGCCCTCCCCGTATGGCAGGGGATCCCCCTGGGCAAGATGGATCCCTTGCCCAGCTTGGAAGGGGGGAGATGCCTTCTCCAATCAAAGGGCAGGGCGACGACCCAAGCCACCAGCACGGTAGCCAGTTGTTCATTTCTGCTCCTAAGCAGCCAAGAGTTTGCGTTGAAGTGCTTGCCCAACCCTCATGCTCACCGTTCTCGACCACCTGCCGGATCAACTCCTGGAGCTAGAGGCCCATCAACTCTACGACCGCTTGGGCGGGCCAACCCTCATCCATCTGCGGGGAAGGCGGGATCCCCCCTTGTTTGTGTCTGTCCTGCTGCACGGCAACGAAACCACTGGTTGGCAGGCAGTGCGACAGCTTCTGCGCTGCTACCGCGAGCGAGAACTGCCCCGTTCCCTGTCCCTCTTCATCGGCAATGTACGGGCTGCTCGCTATGGGCAGCGGCGCCTGGACGGCCAGCCAGACTACAACCGCATTTGGGGCCCCGGCTCCACCCCCGAGCATGCCATGGCCGAGGCGGTTTTGCGGCAGATGCGGCAACGCGGCGTCTTTGCCAGCGTTGACATCCACAACAACACGGGCACCAACCCCCATTACGCCTGTGTCAATTACCTAGATCCTTCCACCTTGCACCTGGCCACCTTGTTTGGTCGCACTGTCCTCTACTTCAGGCGGCCAGAAGGCGTGCAGAGCATGGCCTTTGGGCGCTTCTGCCCGGCAGTGACCCTGGAGTGCGGCAAGCCGGATCAGCCCTACGGCACCCAGCATGCCTACGCATTTCTGCAAGCCTGTCTTCATCTTTCGGCCATCCCGCAGCGCCCCGTCCTTAGACAAGACATCGACCTCTTTCACAGCATCGCCATTGTCAGGATCCCGGAAGAGGTGAGCTTTAGCTTTGGGGAAGAAGAGAGCAAGCCGCAGGGATCCCAGCCACACCTGCGCTTCCCCCCCAACTTGGATCTGCTTAACTTTCGGGAGTTACCTCCCCACACCTGCATTGGATGGACCACCAACGGTTTCTACCTGGAGGTGCAAGATGAGCAAGGCCAAAATGTGGCGGAGCGCTTTTTCTATGCCCAGGATGGGGAAATTCGCACCCGTGTGCCTCTTGTGCTAGCCATGCTCACCCTCAATAGCCATATCATCCGCCAAGATTGCCTCTGCTACCTGATGGAGCGCTGCCGCACCGCTGTCGCGAACGAGGACTAGAGGGTTGAGGAGCTCCTCCAATTTCCAGCGCTTGTGGACTGCCGCCCACCAGACTTGCTGCTCAACCAAGCGGACTTGATTGCCGCTCTACACCCCTGATGCCCCTTGCCTGCTCGCTCCCCTGGCCTGCATTTGAATGGGCACGCTTTTCGCTCAAAAGGAGCCGCGTCTTGAGTGGCAAGGGGTTAGACTGGGAAGCACTGGCCGTCGGCCTCAGGCGGGTGTGCCGGTCAACGCCACCTGCCCATAAGAACTTTTGGGAGGGGGTGAATGGCGATGGCTCGCAGCAAACTGTCAAAGCAAGAACAACAGCAGATCGTCAATGCCTACCGCGACTCGGTAGCTACTGTTGCTGAACTGGCGGAGCAATTCCGCGTCAGCCTCGCCACCATCACCCGCGTTCTCAAGGAAAATATCCCTCCTGACGAGTACCAGCAGCTAATCCAGCTCAGACGCTTAGCAGCCCGCCGCAAAGACAGGGACAAGGAAGAGATACCCCAGCCACAACAGGTTTTGTCTCCAGAGGACGCCTCTAATCAAGCGGGCGAAGGAGTAGAACTGCCCCCTGAAGCGCTGCCAGCCCACCTAGTAGCTGAGCTGCAGGAAGATCTGGCTGCAGACGAAGACGACGATGAAGCGGAAGAGGAGGAAGACACCAGTGACGATCTTCCGGAGGACGCTGAAGCAGAGCCAGATCCCCTCGCTGGGCCTGTCCATCAAATTCAGGTGCTTCCCCTGGAGGAGCTGGAGCTGCCCGAGACCTGCTACGTGGTGGTGGACCGCTACCAAGAATTGGCCACCCGCCCCCTCAAGGAATTTTTGGGGCTGGGATCCTTGGAAGGGATCGAGAATGCCAATACGCTGCCCGTTTTCGACAACCCCAAGGTGGCCCGGCGCTTTTGCGAAATGAGCCGCCGAGGCAGCAACACCCACCCGCCCTACCGGGTTATCCACTTTCCCGGCTACATTCTGGAAGTTGTGCGCTCGCAGTTGCAAAAGAAAGGCATTACTCATCTGCTGGTAGATGGACAAATCTACAGCTTGTAAAGGGTTAGACCTATGTCTGAGTTTCAACTGGTTTCCCCCTACCAGCCCACCGGGGATCAGCCTCAGGCAATTGCTGGCTTGGTGCAGTCTATTTTAGAGGGCCATCGCTTTCAAACTCTGCTAGGGGCAACCGGAACTGGCAAAACCTTTACCATTGCCCATACTATCCAGCAGATTGGCAGGCCAACCCTGGTGATGGCCCCCAACAAAACCTTGGCTGCACAACTGTGCAACGAGCTGCGCGAGCTTTTTCCCTACAATGCTGTCGAGTATTTCATCAGCTACTACGACTACTACCAACCGGAAGCCTATTTGCCCAGCACCGACACCTACATCGCCAAGTCTTCTTCCATTAACGAAGAAATTGACATGCTGCGGCACTCGGCTACCCGCTCCCTCTTTGAACGGCGGGATGTCATTGTTGTGGCTTCCGTAAGCTGCCTCTACGGCTTGGGCATGCCGGAGGAATACCTAAAGGCTTCTATCCCCTTCAAAGTGGGCCAACGAATTGACCAACGGCAGGTCTTGCGGGATCTGGTCGGCATCCAGTACGAGCGCAATGATCTGGAACTGGCGCGGGGGCGGTTTCGCGTCAAAGGGGATGTGCTGGAAATTGTGCCTGCCTACGAGGATCGGGTAATTCGCATTGAGTTTTTTGGCGATGAGATCGAGGCCATTCGCCTCCTTGACCCGGTGACAGGCGCGATCCTCACCAGCGTCAGCGCCCTCAGGGTTTATCCAGCTCGCCACTTTGTAACACCCGAAGAGCGACTAGAACAGGCCATCCGCAGCATTGAGGAAGAGCTGGAAGAGCAGCTAGATCTCTTTCGCCGCCAGGGCAAGCTCTTAGAAGCTCAGCGGCTGGAGCAGCGCACCCGCTCCGATTTGGAAATGCTGAGGGAGGTGGGCTACTGCAACGGCATTGAAAACTACTCCCGGCATTTGACGGGGCGCAAGGAGGGGGAGCCGCCTGCTTGCTTGGTGGACTACTTCAAGGCCAACGATTGGCTCTTGGTGGTGGACGAATCCCACGTTACCGTGCCGCAAATCCGGGGCATGTACAATGGGGATCGCGCCCGCAAACAGGTGCTGGTGGATCACGGCTTTCGCCTGCCCAGCGCCCTTGACAATCGCCCCCTCAAAGCCGAGGAATTTTGGGCCAAAGTTCACCAATGCATCTTTGTTTCCGCCACGCCTGGCAACTGGGAATTGGAACAAAGCGAAGCTCAGTTTGAAACCGTGGTGGAAAATGGCAAACCCCTGAAGTTCTACATACCGGGCACAGGCCGGGTTGTAGAACAAGTTATTCGGCCCACTGGTGTGGTGGATCCAGAAGTGCATGTCCGCCCCACAGCCGGTCAAGTGGAGGATCTGCTCTCAGAAATCTACCTGCGCCTAGAGCGCTCGCAGCAGGGCTTCCCGGAACGGGTCATCGTAACCACCCTTACCAAACGCATGGCTGAAGATCTCACCGAGTACTTGCAGGAACGCGGGATCCGGGTTCGCTATTTGCACTCTGAGATTACCCCCATCGAGCGCATTGAGATCCTCCAAGATTTTCGGGAAGGGGCTTTTGATGTCCTGGTGGGGGTCAATTTGTTGCGGGAGGGGTTGGATCTGCCGGAAGTCTCCTTGGTGGCCATTTTGGATGCAGATAAAGAGGGATTTTTGCGGGCGGAGCGATCCCTAATCCAGATGATTGGGCGGGCAGCGCGCCATGTCCGCGGCATGGTGGTGATGTATGCTGACACGCTGACTGGCAGCATGGCAAGAGCGATTGCCGAAACCCAGCGCCGCCGCCAAATTCAGTTGGAATACAATCGCCAACACAACATCACCCCTAAGCCCATCGTTAAGAAAAACAGCAATGCCATTTTGTCTTTTTTATCCATCTCCCGCAAACTCAAGGGCAAGGATCTGGAAAAAGCCTTGCCAGCGCTGGATGAGATCCCTCTATCCAAAATTCCAGAGCTCATTAGCGAGCTAGATGCAAAGATGAAAGCGGCAGCTAAAAACTTGGAATTTGAAGAAGCTGCCCGGCTGCGCGACCAAATTAAAAAGCTGCGCCAACGGCTTTTGGGCCACCCCTGGAGCGCCTAAGCTCCCAGCCTGCCTCCCCAGCCGCGGGACTTGCTCGTGCCACCATGGGCATACCACCAAGCCTCCTCAGGATTCCTGAAACCATGGGTGTTCGTCTCCGCCGAGCCATTCAAGATTCCCTCTTGCTGAAGGGGGCTGTACTCGCGCTGGGGCTGACGATGGGGATCGGTCTCTGGCTTTCCCCTGCCCTCTCTGCCCCCTTTGAGAACCGCCTGGCGCAGGCACTTGAGCTGCGGGATCCTGGAGTTGCCCCCGAGGGAGCTCCTTCCCCAACCCCGCTGGGGATCCCGTTGACTGGCCAAGAGGGCACAGCAGTGCTAGTGGGGGGAGTCCCGGTGTTTCGCCTGCAAACGGCAGAATACCCCAGCGACGTGCGGGCTGATAATGTGCGGGCAATCATCGAGCGCTTTTTGGAAGAGGGCCAGTTGCCGGAGCCAGAGGTGCGGGTGGCTCAGGATGCCAATGGGCAGTACGTTCTCCGGCTGGGAGAAAGAGGCCGCTTTGAGGCCACCCAACGGTACTTGTTTACCGTCACCTATGCCGATGCGGCTGCCGAGCGCAGGGTGCCGCTGGCTCAGGTAAGCCTCAACGATGTGCGTCTAGTGGCCAACAGTTGGGCACGGCGGCTGGAACAAGCCATCGCCGAGTACCGGCAGGATCGGCTGGATCTGCAGCGGACGCGGGATCCGCGCGTGCTAGTACTCACTACCTTGGCTGGGCTGGCCAGCGTGGCTGTGGGGTTCTTTCTCTGGCGGCTGTTCGACCGTAGCCTCGTCCGCCTGCAGAGGTGGCTAGAGCTCCGGGCTGACCCAGGTTGGGGAAGCTGGATCGACATGGGAGGATCCCTGCTACGCAGCCTAGGAGCAATGCTTATTGCCGGCATCTCGCTGGACCGCAGCATTAGCTTCATACCCGCCCTGCGGCCCTTTCAGCGGGCTTTTTACGCGCGCTTGGGGCAGGTGGTGGACACAGCACTAGGCGTTCTCATCCAGCCGCTGCCCAATTCCAATGTTTCCATTGCTAGCCTATTGGTCTTCTTTGTCCTGGCCACTTTGGTCTTTACGGTTGCCCACTATATCAGCGTTGGCTTAAAGCAGCGGTTTTTGGGTCGCCTTGGGCTGGACTTGGGCACCCAGGAGTCGACGGCGGCCATCTTCAAATACGTCCTCACCCTATTGGGGATCCTGCTAGTGCTGCCCTTTAGCGGCCTCAACCTCAGCTCCTTGGCTGTGATTGCAGGGGCGGTGGGCTTAGGAATTGGCTTTGGCCTGCAAAACCTTTCCAACAACTACCTTAGCTACCTCGCCATCCTCCTAGAGCGTCCCATCCAGATTGGGGATCTAGTCGAAGTGGACAACTTGCTTGGCACAGTAGAGCACATTGGCCCGCGGGCTACTGTCCTGCGCACCTTGGATCGCATCTTTGTCATTGTGCCCAACTCTCGCTTCACCGAGTCAAAGGTGGTGAACTGGAGCTACCGGGATCCCCGCTGCCGCATCCACATTCCCGTGGGCGTAGCCTATGGCTCCGACACAAAGGTGGTTACCGAAGCCCTACTTGCCGTTGCTAGGGGAAATCCGCGGGTTCTGACCAACCCGCCCCCGCAGGTGTGGCTTAGATCTTTTGGGCCTTCTTCCCTTAACTTTGAACTGTTGGTGTGGATCAACCGTCCTCAGGACCAATTTGTCTTGACTAGCGAGCTCAACTTCGCCATCGAGGCCGAGTTTCGGCGGCGTGGGATCCGCATCCCCTTCCCCCAGCAAGACATCCACATCCGCAGCTTGGAAGGACTGGTTTCCCTCAGCCCCAACGGCGGATCCCGTTCTCTGCCTGACGCTGCTTCTATCCAGTCGGCCCTCAGCGAAGCAGCCCAGTTCTCGGAAGACAAGGATTAGGGAGAGACACCATGCTGCAAAGCCTGGAGCGTGTGTTGGCCAGTTTCAGCGGCCACCCCCTTTGGGCCGAGCTCAACCAAATGCAGACCCTGCGGCAGATCTGGCCGGAAGTGGTGGGAGAAGCGGTAGCCGCGCAAACCTACCCGGTCAACCTGCGCCGCCAGGTGCTGCAGGTGGCCACCTCTACCCCTGCTTGGGCTCAGAACCTCACCTTCCAGCGCCAACGGATTCTCAAGAAACTTAACAGCCGCCTCCACCCTCCCCTCGCGGATATCCGCTTTAGCCCTGCCGCTTGGCATGCGAGGTCGGGCTTGGCTAACTCTTTTGCCTCCGATGCGGAACTGGTAGACAAGTTCTACCCCCCTCCCCCTGTATCCTCAACTCCCAAGCGGCCTACCACCCCTCGCCGCTCCAGCTTATCTCCCTCTTCTGAAGAGGCCAAAGCTGCCTTCGAGCGCTGGGCTCGGCTAGTAAAACGGCAACAAACCCAGCAAAACCTGTTTCCCTGCCCTGCCTGCGGCTGCCCCACCCCTGCTGCCGAGCTGGAGCGTTGGTTGGTCTGTGGGTTTTGCCATCGCCAGTCCTTGCGTGGATCCAGCCGTCGCTACCCCAGGGAGTTGCCGCCTGCAGGAATAGCGTCTACTCCAGCAGGTTGACCCAGCGCAAGTAGGCTTCGACCAACGGGGATCCTGCCAAGGCAGCCGTAGCCCCGCCTAGAGCCAGGTAGGGTCCAAAGGGAACAGGTTTGCCCAGGCGAGCTCGTCCTCTGGCCATGGCCAATAAGCTAACCAGCAAGCCCAACGCGGAACCCAAAAGGAGGGTCACGACCACCCCCTGCCAGCCCAGCCACATGCCAATGAGGGCCAGCAACTTGCCATCTCCTCCGCCCATGGCCTCCCGCCGCAAAACTTGGCGGGCCACCAAACCAATGCCTTCCACCAGCCAAATGCCCAGCACCGCGCCTGCAATCCCAGCCACCAAAGACGAGCCTGTAGCGGCCAGGGATCTGGATCCCTCTAGCCAAGGCAGCACCAAGCGGGCCAGCAGCCCTGCCAGCAAGCCAGAGCGGGTGAGCGCTTCTGGTAGCAAAAACGTATCCAGGTCAACCAGGGCTAGCACCAGCAGCCAGCCCAACAACAAGCAGGTGAGGATCCCGCGGGGAGAAAATCCCAGAACCCCAACGCTGAGGCCAAACAGACCCATGGTCAAGGCCTCGACGGCAGGGTAGCGCCAGGCGATGGGATTCCCGCAGTGACGGCAGCGACCACGCAGCAAGAACCAGCCTAGGATGGGGAGGTTCTCCGTCGGCCCTAGGGGCGTCTTGCAGTGGGGACAGTGGGAGCCAGGATAGAGTAGAGAGAGACCCCGAGGCAGGCGGTAGACCACCACGTTGATAAAGCTGCCCACGCAGGCCCCTAGGATCAGCACCAGCACCCAACCCAACAGGCGCAGTTCCCAGGCGCTGGCCAGGAAGTCTGCCCTCACCGCCGTTCCCAGGCAACAAAGACTAACTCTGCCATCGTATGGCGTACACCCTCCAGATGGGCAGGGGAGCAGGGCTTCAGCGCAGCGGCTCCAACTGCTGCAAGGGAATAAAGGTCTCCTGAGGCAAGAGAATGGGAAACTCCGAGAAAATCAAGTCGCCCCGCAGGGTACGGCGATGGATGACCACGCCCCGCGGTGGCTGCTCCACCACCTCTGGGCGGTGCTGAAGATGAAGCTGGTAGATCTGGCGAGCTGCTTGTAGCAAAGTGCTGTCCATGAGCAGTCTCACCCCCTGCTGGTGGTTCGATCCTTAGGATATCGCGGCGCAGAGCCGGTGGGCCATCCATCTTTATTTCCCAATTCAGGAAGTTGACCGGCAAGGAACCGAGAGAGGTCGCCAAACGAGCTTGAGCTGGGGGGGTAGCCAGCAGGGCAGGTTAAGACAGGGCTATAGATCCCGCTTGGGCTAGGAGAGTACAGTGGGGGCAAGCGCGCTGAGAGCAGATGGAGAGAACCTACCTGCTGGGGCTGGGCTGGATCCTAGGCCTGTTGCTGCGGGCCTGGCCGGCAGTGAGCGGCTGGGGGTGGGGGATCCCTCTAGGGCTGGGGTTAGTGGGATCCCTGGTCTACCGGCAACGGCCGCGCCTGGGGCGCACCTGGCTGGCGGCGGGGCTGGTGGGCTGCCTGGCTTGGGCCTACCTGGGCTGGCGGCAGCCGGTTCCCGGCCCGACGGATATTAGCCTTCTAGCCCCGCAGGCGCAGGTGAGTCTGGTGGGCACCGTCCTTTCGGAGCCCCGTCCTACCCGCGGCGAGCGGCAGCAGTTTTGGCTCGAGGCGGAGCAGGTGCTGGAGGCCGACTCCATTGCCCGCCAGGTGAGCGGCAAGCTCTACGTCACTGCTAGCCCGGCAGCCCTCCAGGGCAGGGATCTCCATCCCAACCAGCGGGTGCGCCTGGTGGGATCCCTCTACCTTCCCAGTCCGGCTTTGAACCCGGGCAGCTTTGATTTTCAAGCCTACCTGCAGCGCCAGGGAGCTTTTGCCGGCTTCAGCGCCCGCGAGGTGATCCCGCAGCCGGGAGGAAAAGTCTGGGGAGGTTGGGTGTTGCGGCGGCGGGTGCGGCAGGCCTTCGTCGCCGGTCTGGGGGATCGGCAGGGGAACCTCTTGGCCTCCTTGGTGCTGGGATCCCGGGCTGCCCAACTGGATTTCGACTTGCAAGATGCCTTCCGAGAAATCGGCATGGCCCATGTTCTGGCCGCTTCTGGGTTTCACGTGTCGTTGCCGCTGGGGGTGGTGTTTGTCCTAACGCGGCGGCTGGCAGTGCGCCTGCAGCAGGGGATCCTCCTGGCGGTTTTGGGGGTTTACCTCACCTTGACAGGGTTTACCCCTTCGGTGCTGCGGGCGGCAGTGATGGGGGTGGCGGCCATGCTGGTGCTGACGGAGCCGCGGCTGGAGGGAAAAGTTAGGCTCAACTCCCTGGGAACGCTGCTGGTGGCAGCGGTTTTGCTGTTGCTCTATCAGCCACAGTGGATTACAGACCTGGGGTTTCAGCTCAGCTTTGCCGCCACCTTGGGCCTGCTGGTGGGGACAGCTCCCATTGTTTCCCGTTTGGACTTCTTGCCCCCAGCAGTGGCTACCGCCTTGGCTGTTCCTCTGGCCGCCCAGATCTGGACCTTGCCGCTGCAAGTGGCCATCTTTGGCCGCACCCCCACCTATTCCCTGCTGGCCAACCCGCTGCTGCTAATCCTGCTGCTGCCCCTGCTGGTGGCCGGGTTTGGGGTGGCCTTTGTGGCTTTGCTCTGGCCGGGGCTGGGATCCCTGCTGGCCCAGCCCTTGACGTTTTTGATCACACCCTTGATCAACTGGGTGAGCTGGATGGCCAGCTGGCCCTTAAGTTCCTACTACACCGGCAGGGCCTCGCTGCTCCAGTGTTTGCTCCTCTACGGGGCGCTGGTGGCCCTTACCTTTTGGCCGCAGTGGCGACGGGCTTTCCGCTGGCAGGGCACTGCCCTGATCATGGCCGCCATCCTGCTGGGGCCGAGGTTGTGGCCGGGGCCGCCAGTTCAGATCACCGCTTTGGCCAGTGGCTCCATACCCATTCTGGTCATTCAGGCAGAAGGACGCCACCTCTTGCTCAACAGCGGCGATCCCCGCCTGGCCGAGCGCACGGTGCTGCCTTTTCTGCGGCAGCAGGGCCTGCGCCGTCTGGAGGGAGCGGTAGCCATGACCTCTAGGGGCTCTGCCAATGGCGCTTGGGAGATCCTGCTTTCGGCTTTCTCCATTGGGCACTTCTGGGACGGGGGCGGGATCAACGCCGCTTCCGAAAGCTACCTGCGCTCCCTCAGTGCCGTGCAAGCTGCCGGGATCCCCTATCAAGTCTTGCGGCCCGCCGACCGCATCCCTTTTTCCGAGCGGCTGAAGCTGCAGGCTGTCCATACCAACCCCCTGGTGTTGACCCTGGAGGCCGAAGGATCCCGCTGGCTGCTTTTGGGGTCCGCCAGCACCCAGGTCCAGGCCGAGCTAACCGGATCTCCCCTGCTGCCGGCCCAAATTGACTGGCTGTGGTGGGATGGGGGATCCCTAATCCTGGACTTGCTGGAGCGCTTTCAGGTGCAGGCGGGCATCAGCTCTGGCTCCGCCGGCGAGGCAGTGGTTACTTGGTTTCGGCAGAGGCAGCGGCCTCTCTACTTAGCCGAGCGCGTTGGAGCAGTGACCTGGTCGCGGCAAGGCGTGCAAACCCTAAGAGCGCAAGAGCTCTAGCACCTCCTCCCCAGGCGGGCTTGATTGTGGAGGCGGTGGGGATCCCATCCCCTAAAATGGGATCACCCCGATAAGCCCTCTTTGCTCGGCTAGACCTATGGACATCATCACCTTTGGCTGGGTTGCCGTTGCTGCTTTCTTTGCCTTTTCGATTGCCTTTGTGGTTTGGGGCCGCAACGGCATGTAGCCCTATCCTTCGGTGTTTCTGGCCCTATGGAAACTGCCTTGCCCTGGGTTCTCCGCCTTGCCTATGGGGGCATCTTTTTGCTCCTAGCGGCCATAACTTTGGGCGTTGGCTACATCACCTTTATCGACTGGCAGGATCGGCGGCGGCGCAACGAGGCAGAACGTCAGGCTCGCCGCTCCAAGCGCCGCTAGCGGTTTGCACACGCCTCGCGATTGGGCTGGTTGCCGGCGGCCCTCAGAGCAGGAGGATCTCCTCTGCCGTCGCCTTGCTGGGGAAGGCGGAAGAGGCGAGCAGCATTTTGGCTGGTTTGTTGGGCCAGATCCTCCAAGGGGATCTGCAACAACTCCGCCAAGGTTTGGGCCACCCGCTGCACATGGGCTGGCTCGTTGCGTTTGCCGCGGAAGGGAGTAGGGGCCAGGAAAGGGCAATCGGTTTCCACCAGAAGCTGGGACAGGGGCACCTCCAAGGCCGAGCGACGCACCGTCTCCGCGTTCTTAAAGGTCACGATGCCGCTAAAGCTAATAAAGCAGCCCAGCTCCACAAAGAGCCGCGTCTCCTCCGGGGATCCGCTCCAGCAGTGCATCACCACCCGCAGCGATTCCCCTGTGGCCATGGCCTCTTGGAGAATCTCATAGGTGGCCGCTGCCGCCTCGCGGCAATGGACAATCAGGGCTAGGTCCTGCTCCTGGGCAATGGCAATGTGGGCGCGGAAGGATTCTTTTTGCCGCTCGATATCTGACGGGTCGGACTTGTAAAAATCCAAGCCCGTCTCCCCGATGGCCACCACCCGCCTGTCGCCTGCGGCCAACTGGGCAATCTTTTCGGCCAGCTCTGGCTGCCACTGGCGCGCCTCAAGCGGATGCAGCCCCACCGACAAGAACACCTCGGGATACTGGTCGGCAATGGCCTGCAACTGGGGAAACTCCGCTGGCGTGACGCAGGAATGTACTAGTTGCCGGATCCCGGCCTGGCGCCAGCGCTCGGCCACCTGGGGCAGATCTTCTGCAAAGTCGGGATAGTTTAAGTGGACGTGGGTGTCCACCAGGGGGGCAGCGGGCAAGACGGCGGTGCTCAAAGCTCAGCTCCCGGACAAAATGTTGCGAACTCTATCCAATTGTAAAGGCCGTTCCCTGCCTGTTTGGGATCTGTCGGCAGGATCCCGTGCTTACAGCTCCTGGGGAGCGGGATGAGCCATGATGATTGAGGAAACTTTACGCTGGAGGTTTGTTATGGCTCGTACCCCCTCAACGATGCTGCCTTTGGGCACCCCCGCCCCTGACTTCAGCCTGCCGGATGTGGTAACTGGACAAACCATTTCCCTTTCTACCTTTGCCGACAAGCCCGCTTTGCTGGTGATGTTTATCTGCCAGCACTGCCCCTATGTGAAGCACGTGCAAGAGGAGCTGGCTCGCATTGGCAGAGATTACAAGGACCGCGGCGTCGGCATTGTAGCCATCAGCGCCAACGACGTGGAGAAATACCCCGAGGACAGCCCCGAGAACTTGAAGAAGATGGCCGAGACCTTGGGCTTTACCTTCCCCTTCTGCTACGACGAAAGCCAAGAGGTGGCCAAAGCCTTTTCAGCCGCTTGCACTCCCGACTTTTTCCTGTTCGATGCCGATCGCAAGCTGGTGTACCGCGGCCAACTGGACGACAGCCGCCCCGGCCTGCCGGATGTGCCAGTGACTGGCAAAGACTTGCGGGCAGCGCTGGATAACCTGCTGGCGGGCAAGCCCATCGATCCCAACCAAAAGCCCAGCCTTGGCTGCAACATCAAGTGGAAGCCCGGCAACGAGCCCGACTACTTCAAGCAAGCCTCTTGAAAGTCCTGGGGCGGATCCCAAACTTCCCCTAGACCCCCATCTTCGCCCTAGAGCAGGCCAGTAGGCCCTCAAGCAACCTCCCCTCCCGCAAGGGGGGTTGTCTTTATTTTTACTTTCTTTGTCTCCGCCAGATCGCGTACGAAAAACGTAGAAATTGCTTACGTGATATCCCGGAATAGGGGATAAGATAGGACCACAGTCATTAGAGATACGTAGGAAGCAGCATGCAAGCTACTCTCGACTTAACCGTGGATTACCGGACTTACCGCTTGGCAAGGATCCTGAGCGAAAACCTTTCCCTGGGGGAACTGCGGGAGGTCTCTTCAAAATGGCAGGGCACAGCCCCTGCTGCAGACAGGACTCAAGCCCCACCGGAGCAGGTTGAGCAGCGCCACCTCGCTCCTCAAAGTAGGACTCAAGCGGAGGCAGCCGTAAATGCCCCTGCCGATCCGGCGTCCAGCATTCGAGAGGTGGTTGAACAAGTGTTTCAGAGTGGCTTCCTCAGCCGGGAACAGGAGAGCCTCATCAACGAACTACTTTTGCGGGGACGTTACACGGAGGGTGAGCTAGAGATTCTGGATCAGTTGATTGAAAAGTTGCTCAGCCACAAGGTCGAAGCAGAGCAGCTAACGCTTACCCGGTCGGCTTAGCCGCTCAAAATCCAGCCTTGGTAGCAGCTAGTACAGAAGTAAGCTACACCTGTGAAGTACTCCTTTGGCCTTTCTATGGAGTCCTGTTCTGTCGGGTGCTTACTAGCGCCGGAGGACTCGTTGGGGAGGTTCTCCCATCAGGTAGAGCACTGATGCAATCTTCTCCCTTGCCGCTCCGCTCCATCCCTTTGCGGGAGCGCTGCTAGCACCCTTAGTGGTGGCAGGGGTAGGAGGGGCAGGCGGGGTATCCTACTTCTCCTGGCGGGCTGGGCAGCGGATGGCGCTGCAGTTGGCTAGGCACTTGAAGAGTGAGGTTAACGACCGAGCCGAGGATCACCTACACAGATATCTGCAGGCCCCCCTGCAGGTAAATGCCCTCAATAGGGAGGTGCTGCGCTGGGGACTTTTGCCCAATCTGGCCGCCCCGCGGCTAGAAGTGCTGGAAGCCTATTTTGCCCGCCAGTTGCAGCAGTTTCCCAAGCTGAGCGACATCGGCTTTGTCTCAGTTCATGGGGGGTTTGTAACCGCCCGCCGCCACGCCGATGGCTCCATCTGGACCTACCACACGCCGGGCCTGAAGCCGGGATTCGTCCAAGGCCGCCAACGGGATCCAGAAAGCGGGGATCCCACCGGCTTGACGCGGCAACTAAGCTCTTTAGATTTGCAGCAGTTGTCTTGGTTTCCCGAAATCCTGCAACAGGCAGGGGCCCGCCGTACCTGGCTGGTGAGCAACTCTTTTGTCGAGTCTTCCCACCAAAAACCGGAGCGGCTAATCCTGACGGCACTGCCCTTGGCGGACGCGGAGGGCCAAGTTTACGGCAGCCTGGTGGCTTCCCTCCCGGTTCATCACCTGCAGGCTTTTCTAGAGGATCTGCAGGCCGGCTTGGAGTATCCAGGGACGACCTTGTTGCTGGATGGGGAGGGCCAGGTGGTGGCCAGCACGGAGAAGCCATCTCCTCAACCGCGGCTGCTGGCTGTGCAAGGGCAGGTGGGATCCTGGGAGGTGGCGGCCTCACAAGGGCTGCTGCGTCTTGAGGTGGACGGGGGTTTAGGTAAAGGCCATTCAGGAGGAAGGGGGGCTACAGGATCCCGGAGAGCACCCTGTTGGCCCCCGTCTATAGCAGCACGCAGCAGGCGGCTCTGTGGGGAGGGGGGCTGCTACTGGGCTTTCTGGGAGTTGGGATCCTCCTGGACAAAGCCCTCTCTCGCCCGCTGCGCCGCCTTACCCAAATAGCCGAGCAATTTGTGCACAGTGGGATCCCAGCCTTGGCCTCTATGGATCCCGGCCCCATCCAAGAGGTGCAGACCCTGGCCAAAGCTTGGCAGCAGGCGGCCGCTAACCAACAGGCTTTGTTGGATCGCCTCTGGCAACAGCAGCAGCAGTACTGCGCTGTGGTGGAGCAGCAGACGGAGCTGATCTGCCGCTTTCGGCCCGATACTTCCATAACCTATGCCAACCCGGCCTACCTGCGCTTCTTTGGCCGCTCCGCAGAAGAAACGATAGGCAGGCGCTGGAGGGATTCTCTGCCGCCGGAAGAACGGGAGGCGGTACTGCAGGCGCTGGCCGTCCTCACGCCTGAGCACCCCTTCCACCGCAGCGAGCGGGAGTACCCTGGCGAAGACGGACAATCCCGCTGGGTAAGCTGGGTAGATCGGGGCATTTTCGACAGCCAAGGCCAACTGGTGGAGATCCTGTCGGTGGGGCGGGAGATCACCGAGCAAAAGCGGGCCCAACAGCAGCTAGAAGCCCTTAACCGCGAGCTAGAAGTCCAGGTGGCGCTGCGCACCGCCCAGTTGGAGCAGGCTTTGCGCTTTGAGGCAGTGCTGCGCTCCCTCAGCGGCCAGATGGTGGCCAGCCTCAAAGAGGGAGAGATCTTGGAAGAGGTGGTCAAGAGCCTAGCCGAGGCTCTCAACCTGACTGGCTGTCATATTTTCTTGACCAGCGCCGATGGATCCTCTTGGATCCGGGCTTGCTCTTTTCCAGAGAAGGCGGATCCCGCCTCCCTTAACGACCCTGAGCTTGGGCACCTGCTGCACTCCCATGCCTTGCCCTGGGAAGCCCACTGGTGTTCTCAAAGAGGCGGGCGCTGGGTACACCTCTTGGCTTGCTCCCTTCGAAACCACCAAGAGCGGCTGGGGCTCTTGCTGTTGGAGCGGCAGCAGGAGTTTTCCGAAGCCGAGAGACAACTGGCCTATCAGGTGGTCAACCTGTGCGCCCTGGCCCTGCGCCAGGCCCGTCTGTACGAGGAGACCCGGGCCCAAGTGAAGGAATTGGAGCGGCTCAACCTGCTCAAGGATGATTTCTTGAGTACCGTCTCCCACGAGCTACGCACCCCCATGGCCAATGTGCGCATGGCCCTGCAGATGCTGCAAATAGCCTGCGATAACCATAAGAAACAGCAGCACTATCTCGCTATCGCTCTCAAAGAATGCAACCGACAAATTGATCTCATCAACGACCTGCTGGACATGCAGCGACTGGCAGCCGAGAAGTATCTGCTCCAGCCGGAAGAGATCTTCCTGCCGCACTATTTGCGGGATCTGGTGGCGGCAGCCCAGCCTCTAGCCCAGGGCAAAAAGCAGAACTTGCAACTGCGCCTAGAAGAGGGGATCCCCCCCCTTAAGGCAGATCCCAAGGCTCTGGGCCGCATCCTGCGCGAGCTGCTGCACAACGCTGTCAAGTACACCGCCCCTGAGGGATCCATCCGTCTGCAGGTAACTCCAGAAGGAGAAGGGATCCTCTTTGTCTGCAGCAACAGCAGCGAGATCCCAGAGGCGGAGCTGCCCCGCATCTTTGAAAAGTTCTACCGGATCCCGAAGGCGGATCGCTGGGAGCACGGCGGCACCGGGTTGGGGTTGGCTTTGGTCAAGCAACTGGTAGAGCGCATGGGGGGGCAAATCTCCGTCAGCAGCGCAGAGGGATGGACCCATTTCCGCGTCTGGCTACCTTCTGCCCCGCCGGCAGCAACTGCAAAAAACCTTGGATCTGCGGGCGCCGCCTAGGAACGGCCAAAGGCCGGCTCAGGGGAAGGCAAGCTGGAAGCGCGCAAGAAGGATCCCCGCAGCTGACCGCAAGCAGCGTTGCCATCTAGGCCACGGGTCTGGCGCACGCTGGCCTGGACGTGGTGTTCCTCTAGCAGGCGGACAAACTCCGCCACCCGCGCTGGGTGAGGGCGCTGATAGTTGGCCTCGGCGATGGGGTTGTACGGGATCAGGTTGACGTGTAGGCGTGCCCCCGACTGGCTGGCCTGGCGCAGCAGGTGGGCCAACTGACGGGCATGGATGGGCAGGTCGTTGACCCCGGCTATAAGCGTATACTCAAAGCTAACCCGCCGTCCCGTGCTCAGCATGTAGTCGCGGCAGTCCTGGATCAAAGCCTCCAGGGGATAGTGGGCTGCGGAAGGGATCAGCTGTTGCCGCAGCTCCTGGTTGGGGGCATGCAGGCTGACGGCCAAGGTAATCTGCAGCTTTTGCTGGGCCAGCCAGGGGATCTGCCGGGGCACGCCCACTGTCGAGAGGGTGATGTGCCGCTGGCCGATGCCAATATCCTGATTGAGGCTGCGAATGGCCTGCACCACGGTGTCGCGGTTGAGCAGGGGCTCCCCCATGCCCATGAAGACCACGTGGCTGACGCGGCGGCCAAAGTCTTCCTGCACCGTTAGCACCTGATCCAGGATTTCGTGCAGCTTGAGGTTGCGCCGGTAGCCCATCTTGCCGGTGGCGCAGAAGTCGCAGGCCATGGGGCAGCCCACCTGGGAGGAGACGCAGACGGTCAGCCGTTTGGCGGTCGGGATCCCCACCGTCTCGATCAACTCCCCATCCGCTAGCTGCAGCAGCAACTTAACTGTGCCGTCGCGGGTCTCCGTCCGCTGCACCACCTGGGAGCGCCCCACTGGGTAATCCCCCAGCGCCTCGCGCCAGGCCTTGGGGAAAACCGTCACCTCCTGCAGGGAGCGGATCCCTTTTTGGTAGAGCCAAGTGTGCAGCTGTTGCCCGCGGTAGGCCGGCTGCCCCTGGGCAACTGCCCAGTCTTTCAAGGCAGCTAGGGATTGCCCAAGCAAGGGAAGCGGTGGGGCGGACATAGGCCAGTGGGCAACAGATCCCAAAAGTTGGGTTCTTCCACTCTAGCTTGAAGCCCCAAAGACTTGCTGTGGCAGCCGGGGCCAGGGTCTTGGATAATGAGTTTGCCCTTGCACGACTAGGACTTTGGCTTGCGCTATGTCGGTTTCGCCGCAACTGGCACAACTAGCTACGTGGATGGCCGGCCACTTCAACAATCAGCAGCAGGCCATGGCTGAGCCGGTCTGGTTTGCCAACATTCACGTCTACCAGTGCCCTCTGCCGTGGTCGGTGTTTCAGGGGATAGGGTTTTACGTGGAGCAACTGTATGACATCTACCCCGACCAGCCCTACCGCCAGCGGGTCATCCACCTTTTCGAGACGCCGGAGGGGATCCGCATCCAAAACTACGCCTTGGGATCCCCTGAGCTCTACAAATGTGCTGGCCGAGATCCGGGAAAACTGGCCAACCTGACGGCGGCAGAGCTGGAACTCTTGCCCGGCTGTGTGATTCAGGTGGAATGGACGGGATCCTGCTACCGGGGCCGCAGCGTGCCCGGCAAAGGTTGTATTGTCGAGCGCAAAGGCAGAACCACCTACCTGTACAGCGAGTTCGAGATTGGAGCCGACTACTTCCACAGCCTGGATCAGGGCCGTGACCCCGAAACGGATCAAGTGGTCTGGGGATCCCTTTCGGGCCCCTTTCGGTTTGTTAAAAAACAGGATTTTTCCTGCTACTTGCCCCGCTGGAGCTAGCTAGGTGCCGTCCAAATCCAGAAGGCGATGATCCCATCCCAAAGCAGTAGCAGCAGGGCAAAGCCGCCCAGCAGGGCGTACATCCAAGGCTGGACATAGGGGCGCAGCCCGTCGATTTCCAGTCCCGTATGGCGCTGCACCAGCGCTACCAGTTCCCGGAAGCGGCTCACCCGCATGGGCAAAAGGACGCGATCCCCACTGCGGCTGACCAGGTAGTACACCAGACCTCCTTGGCTAGTGGAGCGGGGTTCAAGGTGCTCGACCTCTGCCCAGCGGATCTGCCACTCCTGCCGCACAAAGGGCGGCACCCAGGCGGGGTAGGTGGCCCGCATGCCCACCGCGTCCACCTGGATCTGTTGGCTCAGGGATCCCAGGAGTAGCCCCCAGCCCAGCAGCAGGGCTGCCAGCAGAGCTCCCTGCGCTAGAGGCGTGCCTTGGCGGGCCAGCAGAAGAGGTAGGGGCAAGACTAGTGCCCAGTACAGGGCTTGCACCGAGAAGCGGATCAAAGGCGAAATGGGGAAGGTCATAGACACTCCCAGCCTAGGGCGTGACGTCTCCCCTCTTATTGAGGGGCATCCCAAAAGGGCATTCCTCTTACAGAAAGGTGGATGGCACTGGCCAGTTAGAACAAGACCCGAGCCCAACTCGGCCCCGTTTTCCGGCACGCCCTAGAACTGGTCCTTCATGCCTCGCAGCCGAGCAAAAACCTGCACCGGATCCTGAACTCCGGTGGCCGCTTGCAAAGCCGGCTGATCCCAGCGCAGGAAGGGGTTGGTGCGGCGCTCTTCGCCGATGGTGCTGGGCACAGTTGGGGATCCCGCTTGGCGCAGGGCCGCCACCTGCTGATAGCGCGCCTGCAGGTCAGGGTTGTCCCCGTCCACCGTCAGGGCAAATCTGAGATTGTTCAAGGTGTATTCGTGGGCACACCACACCCGCGTGGCTTCCGGCAGCTGCCGCAGCTGATCCAGGGATCCCACCATCTGCTCTGGAGTGCCCTCAAAGAGTCGCCCGCATCCCCCCGCAAACAGGGTATCGCCACAGAAGAGATCCCCGCTCTCAGGGAAGTAGTAGGCAACATGTCCCCGGGTGTGACCGGGCACAAACAGCACCGTCGCCTGCCGGCCCGCAAACTCCACTGTCTCTCCTGCCCTGAGCTCCACCGTCTGGCCAGGGATCCGTCCCCGATCCGCCTGGCTGCCGTAGACAGCCGCACGAGGATAGCGCTCCAAGAGCTGTCGGTTCCCCCCCACATGGTCGTGGTGGTGGTGGGTGTTGAAGATAGCTACCAACTCCGCCCCCAGCTCAGCCAGTTTATCCAGCACCGGCTCAGCCACTGCCGGATCCACCACCGCCGCCGTTGCCGTTTCGGGATCGTAGAGGAGGTAGATGTAATTGTCGCGCAGGGCAGGCAGTTGCAGAATGCGCATGGCCACTTACTCCTCGAAAATGGCCCGTTCTACATCCTTGCGGCTGAGGGAGTAGGGGAAAGACAAAGTCTTGGTGTTGCCGTTGGGGTAGGTGTAGCGCACCCAAATGCTAGTTTCTTCCAAGCGCAGGCAAGCTTTCCAGCCAGGTCGCTCGCAAAACCACTGCTCCACATCCTGGGGATCTCGAGTACAACCCTGCTCCTCCAGCCACTGTTCGATCGAGGGGAGCGAGTGATTGTACAGAGGTGTGGTTTCAGGCGGCAAAGGCATGGCGAGATGGCAAAAGCTACCCCCGCTACTCTATTCAAGCACTTTAGGTGCCCAGCATTCCCTGGCCTCCCGCGGCTGGGCAGCCCAGTTAGCCCACTCTCCCCTCCCGCAGCCAAGCCAAAACGCCTGCCAATACTAGGCAGAGCACAAAAGTAGCAGCCATCAGCAGCAGGGCACAGAGCTCACCAGCAGAAAGCGGTCGGGTTTCCATGGGCAGCTCAAGGGCCTCTGCCTCCCGCGAGCCTCTTTGCTCGAGCGATCCCGCCTTGGCCCTCATTGCCTGGAGGCTTGCGTCGTAGATAGCCCGCTTGGCAGGGTTGCTGAGAACAAGGTAGGCTTCCTGCAACTCTTGGAAGCAGCGAAGCGCCACCTCCGGCGCCAGAGGAGAGGTGTCAGGGTGGTAGCGCTTGCTCAACTGCCGGTAGGCCCGCCGAATTGCTTCAGGAGAGGCTCCTGGGGACAGGCCCAGCCGCTGGTAGTAGGTAAGAGAGCTCAACGAGCGCATGCAAGTTGCTGGGCAAGACTAGGGGCAACAGAATGGCTCCTAGGAGAGCTTGACCTTAATGTAAACCACTCTTTGAGCTATGGGGATCCCCCCTGCCAGCCTCTATTCTTCTCCCTCCTCCTCTTCAGACTTGGCTTTGGGGTAGTAGAAGCTGGTGTTGCGACCGCTGAGAATGGCGCGCCCAATGGTCATCGCTCGCTGGGCGTGGATCTTGGCTTTGGCTAGCCAAACAGCATACCGCCTGCGACTGCGGGCCTTGGAGGTTTTCTTCTTAGGAACAGGCATAGCTTGTACAAAAGCACAGCTTTACTAGGCTAGCACTGGGCTTGCACCCTCGATCCCAGGCGGGTCAAGCTTTTTCCGGCAACTCCCCAAGGGCAAGCACCTCCGCCCAATCTTAGCTGTTGAGATCTGTCAACTCTTCTACGCAAACCTTCCCAATCCCTTTTGCCAACAGCCTTGGAATCGGTATTCTGGAAACAGGCGGCCAGGCGACGTCAGCCACCCTCCTTTAGGAGATCGATCATACACAGCCTCTTTTCCATCTTGCTGGCCGGGATCCCCCTGGTCAGCTTAGGTTGGACAGGGATCCCAGCGGCCGCCCAATCTGCTAACCCCTCCCTCTGCCGGCAATTTCCTCAAGACATTCGCTGCAATCTCTCTGCTCCCAGCCAAGTTGGGCAAGCACCGCAACCCACCGCTCGCCCTCGCGTTGCAGTTTTGGATTTTGATTTCAGCAGCCTCAGCAATCCCTACAGCCTGCCCGAGGCTGCCCGTGGGGTGAGCGATCTGCTGGTGGATCGGCTGGTGAGAGATGGCACTTTTTCCGTCATCGAGCGCTCGCGGCTAGATGCAGTCTTGGCCGAGCAGAACCTGGGCCGATCTGGGCTACTGGACGCCAACACTGCTGCTCAGGTGGGCCGCATCCTAGGAGTCGATGCCGTGATCCTCGGCAGTGTAACCCAGTTTGATGTAGCAGTGCGTCGTTCTGGAGGTGGGGCACCGGTTCTAACCCCTTTTGGCAACTTTCCGCTGGCAGTGGGGGTTGAGTCGGTGGACGTCGATGCCAACGTGCAGCTCAACGCCCGCCTGGTGAGCACCAGCACTGCCGAGATCTTGGCCGTGGTTGAGGGCAAAGGCAACGCTAGCCAGTCGGATAGCACGGTTGCAGTGGCCGGCTTTGGCGGCGGATCTGCTACCAGCAATGAAGAGAAGCTGCTGGTTTTGGCCAGCCAACAGGCGGTGGAGCAAATTGCCCAGCAGTTGGCTGGCTTTGCCGAACGCTTAGCGGCCCAGCCCCGCTCTTTGCCAACGGTTGATGCCCTAGTGGCCGATGTCTACGGCAACCAGGTGATTTTGAACAAGGGCAGCCGCGACGGCTACCGCGTGGGATTGATCCTTTCTGTGGAGCGGGTCGTCCGCGAGGTTACGGATCCGGCCACAGGAGCAGTCTTGCGCAAGTTGACCGAGCCAGCCGGGCAGATTCAACTGACAGAGGTGGACACAAGCTCCAGCGTTGGCCGCATCCTCAGCGGCTCGGGCTTTAGGGTTGGGGATGTAGCCAAGCCCCTGCGGTGAAACTGCAAAACAAGTTGCCTTCAAAGTTTTCAGCATTTTTTCCCAGGCTGGGCCTGAAGCTTAACTGCTTCCGTTACCTCGGTTTAGGCAAACTCTGAGAAGATAGTTAGCAAGGCTAGCCCAGAAGTTGGGCAGCTACGGGCAATCAGAGCAGCTTGGCAGGGAAAGGATGAAAGCTTTTGTTGCAGGGGCTACGGGAGAAACGGGGCGGCGTATTGTCAAAGAGCTAGTGGATCGCGGCATCCCGGTACGGGCGTTGGTGCGCAGCCGCGAGTTGGCCGCTCAGGTTCTGCCCCCCAAAGCGGAAGTGGTGGTGGGAGACGTGCTGGATCCGACCACGCTGGAGGCTGGTATGGAGGGATGCACGGTGGTGCTCTGTGCTACGGGAGCCAGGCCCAGTTGGGATCCCTTGCAGCCCTACCGAGTGGACTATGTGGGCACCAAAAACTTAGTGGATGTAGCCAAAGCCAAAGGGATCCAGCACTTTGTTTTAATTTCCTCCCTGTGTGTTTCTCGGCTGTTCCACCCCCTCAATTTGTTTTGGCTAATTTTGGTGTGGAAAAAGCAAGCCGAAGAGTACTTGCAAAAAAGCGGCCTCACCTACACCATCATTCGGCCAGGGGGCCTGAAGAACCAAGACAATGAGGATGGCATTGTCCTCTCTCCACCAGACACTCTGTTTGAGGGCAGCATTCCTCGCACCAAAGTAGCCCAAGTGGCTGTTGAAAGCTTATTTCAGCCGGCGGCGAAAGACCGCATCTTTGAGATCATCGCTAAGCCTGGTGTTCCCAGGCGGGAGTGGAGTGAGCTTTTTGCCGTAGCAGGCTAGGTCCCGCACTGCAAGAACGCCTCCGTCAGCCGTCGAGCGTGGGGTGAGGATCTCACCGGAAAAAAGTAGCGTGAAAGCCTTCACCCCAAGGCCTAGCGGGTTATAATCTTCCCAGATTTTCGGAGGTTCCTGCTATGACCATGCAGCTCCCACCTCAGTGTGAAAGCTTAAGAGAGCAAGTTGAAGCGATTCTCAACCTCTGGCAGCAGGATCCCACGCTTTCAAGTAAGCAAGACACAAAGCGGGTTCAGGCTTCACTGAGCAAAGCAATTTCTCCAACCTTTGAGATTGTGTTTGCTGGTGCCTTCAGTGCTGGCAAATCGATGTTAATCAATGCCTTACTGGAAAGGGAGCTTCTCTACAGCGCTGAAGGACACGCCACAGGAACCGAGTGCTACATCTCCTATGCAGAACCTGATGCCGAAAGAGTAGTGCTGACCTTCCTCAGCGAGCAGCAGGTGCAAGAACAAATGGATGCTTTCTGCAGTCGCCTAGGCTTAGCGCTCCCTAGTGGCAACGGCTTAGAGGAGGCTACACTCAGTCGCCTCAAGGAGCAAGCTGAGGCCATTGTTCAACAAGAAGGCGGCAAGAGCAAGTCAGAGCGGGCAAAGCAGGCAGATGCGCTGCGCTTGTTGATTGAAGGTTTTCAGCAAAACCGTGTCAGGATCTACCCAACTGAAAACGGAGTATTCTCTATGGAGCAGCTTAACTTAGGCAACCTAAAAGAAGCTGCAAGTTTTGCCCGTCGAGGTGCCAACAGTGCGGTTTTGCGGAAGATCGAGTACTACTGTCATCATCCTCTACTAAAGGACGGAAATGTTATCGTCGATACTCCTGGCATTGATGCGCCAGTTAGAGCAGACGCTGAACGTACATATCAAAAAATTGCTCACCCAGATACTTCCGCAGTTGTCTGTGTCCTCAAATGCGCCTCAACTGGCGAGCTAACTAAGGAGGAAACAGAACTTATTGAGCGCATCCAGAGTAATAGCAGCATTCGAGACCGAGTTTTTTATGTGTTTAACCGCATTGATGAAACCTGGTACAACCCGCAGCTAAGGCAGCGGCTAGAAACCATTATTGATCAGCAATTCCGTGGAGCCCGTATATTCAAGACAAGTGCCCTGCTTGGCTTCTACTGCTCACAGATCAAGGGAACCAGCCGAGGGAACAGATTTGGCTTAGACACGATCTTCTCAGAAAGTATAAGGGAACTGGGCAGTAAGGAACAGACTCCTCAGTTTGTCATGGAGTTTGTCAAGTACTGTAGCTCGGGAAGACTGATTGGCACTCCCTTTCGCCCTCTAGTGCATGGCTATGAGACGCCTATAGATAACTATGTTCGAATTCTCAGTGAGTGGGGCATGCCTTTGGTTGATTACATGATCAAGGATAGCGGCATAGAAGAGTTTCGTAGTGGGATTACTCGTTATCTAACGGAAGAAAAGCGTCCGCAGTTGTTTCTAGCGCTTGCCGATGACTTGCGGCCCCTTTGTGTTGAGCTTAGGAAGTCTTATCTTGATCTCTACAGGGACTTGGATAGTCAGCCTAGGGAAGTCAGTGGCATGATTGAGTATGAACTAGCGCTTATCAACCAGCAGCTAAACAAAATAGGAAGAGACTTTTATGACCACATTGAAACTATGGTTAACGAAATTATTAACGGCATGGATAAAGACTTTGAATCTGATTTTCGCAAGTTGCAAGCCAAGATGGTGCGTAGGCTGGATGAACTTCTAGACACCTTCTCCGTGGATGGCACCTATAGCCAAGCTGTTCGTATTCATCAGCGTAACTCCACAGCCCCATTTCTAGCTGTCTTGGTTGAGGCCTTCTACTATCTCTCGAACCACCTAGAGGATATACTAGTTGAATCCGCCATTACAGTTGTGGAGAACTCTTTCCGCCGGCTTATCGATCGAGTGCGTAGCTCAGATTACTACAAGCAGCTACTCCGTCTGCTCGGGTATGATGGGGAAATAGAGAAGAAGCTCCTAGAGGTTAAGGACAAAGTTTGCACCTCCCTGGTCAGCGGTGCTCGAAAAGAGTGTGACCGGTACTTGAGAGAGAGTCCTCGCTTCTATGACGAGGGTACTTTCTCAATTTACCAGTTTCGCGAAGTTTTGAAGCAAACTGCCCAATCCTACGACATTTCTGCTATTCGAGACGCTGAGCCTGGGATCCGGCAGTTACTCAAGCTTGACTTTGAGCCAAAAGTTAGCCAGACAATACGCTCTAACTTCCGTCAGGAAACCAACAACACTCTCAAGACTCAGCTGTTGCCGGTTGCTAGGCAGATAGCTGATGAGATTTTGCAAAAGTACCCTGAGGCGAAGCAGTTTATGGAGGCAACTTTAAGGAAGGAGGCCGAAGAAAAAATTGCCCTTAACCAGCAGCGTCTGAAAGAATTGGATGCAAACATAGACAAATACAACCGAGCTGTTTCTGGGATCAACCTCTGCCTGCAAGCTTTAGGCCTCAATCGTGAGATGCTGCCCTTAATTCTTCTTCCTGATTCCTCTGCCACTGTAGAGTCGATTGAGATTTCGGAAAGCTCAAGTGAGAGAAACACAGATCAAGTGTCTGCTCCTGCAAGCACTGCATCTTCAGCGGAGAGCTTTACAGAGTTAGATAGTTTCCTTGACGATCTGACTTGATGACCTGAGATAGAGAGGCCTGTTTTTGGATCCCCAGCTAGAAGTGTGGGATTCAGGGTGATGCCTCTAGGTCAGTACCCAAAAGGGATTGTCTCTAGGCGAGAAACTTTTAGGGTTGCTGGCTTGGTGGGAGCGGCCCAAGAAGCCCTAACCAAAAAAGAAGAGCTAAGCTGGAAGGAGCTGACTGGTTTGGTGAAGGGATTAATTGTCATCTCTTGCTGCCAGGCAGTAAGGGTTGGCAAGCCGGTAGAGTAAGGCTGCGGCTAGCTGTGGAGGTGGACTTTGAGCCGGATGATGGAGGCTCAGAGAGCCGGGGTGGATCCCCTCTGGATGACCTGCGGGAAAGTGAGGAGTAGCTCAGACTAGCAAGACGCAGGGGAGGTTAGGCAAGTGTTAAGTGATGATCAGCCTCAGGAGCGCTCTGTTGAGCTAGATACTTCCCAAAATACTGTCATCGACATAGGAGGACGACTGATCTACTTGCAGGAATTTGCTGGAACATGCTCGAACGTTGTTCGCAATAGCTTCATACCCAGCTTATATAACAAACTTAGCGACAGAGAAATCTCAGTTCCACAGGTTAACTTGAGCGAAATAATTAACGCTGAAGGAACTCGTGCCATACTTCTGCGCCCCGGCTCACCGTGGACTCGCGGCAGAGTCAGGCTAAGGCTAGTGGTTGAGTTTGGGGCGGAACAGGCGGAATCGAAAACTGGTGGATCCCCTTTGGATGACATTCGGGGAGACGTAGACTCCTAAAATGAACTAGTTGGAGTGGAGTTTCTACCATGGCTGAGCCAATGCTTCTCAAATCTACCGATACGCAAACTGTGGTTCAAGTCGGCGGGCAAGTTTATCTCCCGAGTGCTCTACATGAAGCAATTGTATCTTTTCTTGTCACCAACAGAGATTCAATAAACAGGCACCTTGATTCTAAGAAGATTAGTACCGATATAATGAGCTTAATAAGTGGAACTAACTCTCGAATAATGCGACCTGGTCGAGCATGGATTTCTAGACAAGTGTCGATCAAAATTTGCCTAGAGTTTGTTCCTGGAGAGCAAACCTCGGTTTCCGAAACCCTAGATCATGATCGCCTTCCCATTGACGCCGCCACCTCTCCACTAGACGACTTGCGAGCTACTTAGATTTGACCCGCTATGAGGGAAACGAAAAGGAACCACCGCATCCTCATCCCGCCAGCTGTGCGGGAGTACGTCTTCCAAAGGGATGGCTTCCGCTGTCGCAGTTGCGGCAAGTCGCCTCCAGAGGTGCAGCTTCAGGTCGATCACATCATTCCCCTTGCCCAGGGCGGCAGCAACGACATCAGCAACTTGCAAACGCTGTGCAAACTCTGTAATCAGCGCAAAAAGGACAGGTGGGATCCCCGCTTTCGCCGCCATTTCGATCTCTAGCTCAAACAACGGGAGGAAAGCTTAAAAAGGGCGGGCGGGTGAGGAGGCCGGTTGTTGAACCAACCTCCACCTCCCATCCTTCGGCGGGCGCGAATTTGGTGCGCACATAGCCCAAGCCCCAGTAGCCTTGGGAGGTGGAGCCAGCGCTGGTTAGCACACCGATCTTTTCCCCTTGCCGCACAATCTCGGCGCCAGGCTGGGCCTCGCCCTGGAGGCGGATCCCCCAGAGGGTTTGGCGAATGCGCCTATAGGTTACCTGCTTGGCCAAGACTTCCTGGCCAATGTAGCACCCCTTGGAGAGGGAAACGGCGTGCCATAGGCCGGCTTCCAGAGGGTTGTAGTCGGGGGTCAGCTCGTGGTCAGCAGCAGGGCGACCGGCCTCCAGGCGCAGGGCTTCCCAAAGTTCGGCTGAGGCCAGCTCCGCTCCGGCTTGCCGCAGGCAGCTAGCAAGGGCGGCTTTGTGTTCGCTGGCCCCCCAGAGGGTAAATCCCGGCTGGGCAAGGCCGCTGCCACAAGCCAAATGGACAGGGATCCCTTGAATCTCCACCTGGCGGTGCTCGTATAGCTTTGTCGGGATCCCTTCTGAGGTCACCACCTTCTCGAGGAGGCGCTGGCTCTGCGGGCCAATTAACCCAAAGGCAAAAGTCTGGTCGGTTGCATCAGCTATTTGGGCCCCGCGCACGAAGGGCAACAGGCGTCCCAAGCTCTGCAGTAAGAGGCGACGTCGCTGCGGCGAAGTCCAAATCCAGCAGGCCTCCTCTTCCACGTAGACCGTCGCCAGGTCTATGATCCCTGCTGTGGGGGTAACAAACACGGTATCTGCCCCCTGGCCAGGTTTAAGAGCCTTGAGATCCTGAGTGCTCTGGCTGTGCAAGTAATCCAGGGCGGCGGATCCCTGTATCCGCAAGCGGCCCCACGCAGAGCGATCCAAAAGCAGGGATCCCGCCTGGGCGGCTCCAAGCAGGGACGAGGGCGTGGGAACCTCAGAAACACCCGACATCGCTCACCCCAGAGGTGTCGTTTGGTTTTCTTCCCCACCTTAGAATAGGCTAGTTCACCTGAGCGTCTGTGGCGGATCCCTGTGATCGAGGTTGAAGTCCACCAACAGTTGCGCCAGCTCTTGCGGCAGCTCCCTGAGGCCGGGTGGCCCCATCAGTTGACGATGGCCCGCATGGTGGCCCGGGGATTGCGGCTGGGGCGCAGCACCTTGATCCAGGTGCCGAGCGGGGGTCAGCACCGCCTCAGCTATCTGCTGCCGGCTTTGATGTGGCCCCATGCTACCTTGCTGTGTGCCCCAGCGTCTGTGCAGGCGCAAATTCTGGGGGAGGAGATCCCCTGGCTGCAGCAGACTTTGCAGTTGCATAAGCCGGTTCTGCAAAAGGATCGCTGGCCAGATGCCGACTTTCAAGGGCTGCTGTTGGTCGATCCCCTGGATTGGCTGCAGGCGCGCTTGAGGGGAGCAGAGATGCCAACCGGGATCCCGTTGATCTTGGACGGCGCCGAAGACCTGGAGGAGTGGGCCTACCAAGCGCTGACCCTAACCATCGAAGCCAACCACTGGCAGCAACTTCGGCAGATCTTTCCTGCTGAGGCTGAGCGAATCTCCCAGGCCCAGGTTCAGTTGGCTCTACAGCTTTTGCGACGGCCCCTTTCCCGCTGCTTAGTTCAGGCAGACGAACAGGTTCACCTGGAGGTAGCGCTGTCCCTGGTGGCCAGCTACCGCGGCTGGCTGCCGGATCCTTGGGATCAGCTCCGCCGGCGGCTTGGGGCCGAAGGGGATCCCGCTTCCCGTTGGGTCTGGTGGGCGGAAACCAATCGCGAGACCGGCCGCCTCACGCTTTACCACAGCCCGGTGGCTTTGCACGAATGGCTAGCGCCCATCTGGGCTACCCAACCCGTGGTAATTATCGGCGAGGCGCTGGATTTGGATCGGCAGGCAGAGAGCTATCGCTGGCGCTTAGGCTTACCGGATTTGACGCCCCTACGCTTTAGCTCAGGCGAAGAGTGGATCCGCTCCGGGGGGGAGCCCCTGCCCAGTTTGGCTCTCTATTTGCCGTGGCTGCCCTTGCCCAACAGTCCTCTGTTCCGGGAACACTTGCTGCAGGAGCTAAAGAGCCTGATTGCAAAGGCGCAAGGCTTTGTGGTGGTGCTGGTTTCGGATCAACCCCTCCAGGTGCAGGTCGGAGCTGCTTTGGCCGCTGAGTTTGGCTCGCGGGTGCGGGTGAACAGCCCCTTTCGAGGAGAAAAGGGCATCTTGGTCTGCGACTGGTCCTACTGGCTGCAGCACAAGGCTAGCCTACCTTGCCCGGAACTGCTGGCCATTGCCACCCTGCCGTTTCCCTCGATGGAAGATCCCAGGGTGGCCGCGCGAGTGCAGTATCTGCAGCGCAGTCGGCAGGACTGGTTTCGCCAATACCTTTTGCCGGTGGCAGCCAGTCAACTGCAGCGAGCCGTCGCTCCCTTGCGGCAGGGATCCGAAGTAGCTGAGGCCACTGGCTTGCCCCAACGCTGGGTGGCGATTCTGGATAGCCGCATCATTGCCCGCAGCTACGGCGTTGCCCTCCTCAATGCTTTGGGGCCAACTCTGCGCATCCAGCAGCCCAGCCAATTGTTTAACCAAAGCCAAGCCGAACCTGGGCTATCCTAGGATTAGCGCTAACCTTGTTTGGCGGGGATCATGACCAGTCCTGCTCTCAGCCCCAATCCAGCACCGCACCTGCAAGCAGTTTGGAAGTCGTTGCGGCAGGCCATCGTGGAAAGCTCAGGCTTCCAGGGATGGCTGCAGGGGCAGGAGTTGCCCAAGGAGGAGGCTGAGTTGGATCGCCTAGTGCATCGTTACCTGGAGCAGGCTTTGTCGCACTTGGCCTACTAGGATCCCCACAGCAGCAACCAGAACGGCAAAGTCAGCAAGGCTGCCACGTAGCCTACGGCTAGGGCTGTTGCCGTTAGCTCGCGATCCAAGTCGTATTCTTCCGCAAGCACCAGGGTGGCAACGGCAGGGGGCATACCCGTCTGCAAGACCAGCACCAGCTTGGCCAAAGGAGGATAGGGAGTCAAGGCTAACCCCAAGCCCACCAAAAGGGGAACGGCAACAAGTTTGATGAAGAGGGCCACGGCGGCGGGGCGAAGGGATCCCCAGTGCGGCACCTGGGCTAGCCGTATGCCCAAAAGGATTAAGCTCAAGGGAATCGTGCTCCAGGCAAAGGCAGTCAGCCCTTGGGCTAGCCATTCTGGCAGAGGGTGGCGAGCCATTGCCAGGCCGACAAAGAAAGACCAGAGAGTGGGACTGCTTAGGACGCGGAGCGTGGCTTGCCAGGGAGGGGTGAAGGAAGCGCTGTAGCGGCTGGCAACCCAGACTCCCAGACCGTAGGCAGTAAAGAGGGTGCCCAACAGGTCGTAAAACAAAGCCCAGCCAAAGTAGGCGCTCCCGCCCACTGCTAAGCAGATGGGGTAGCCCAAATAACCCGTATTTCCCAGGGTGGCTGTTAGGTAAAAGCTGCCTCGCCGGGCTCTGCTCCAAAGCCAGGGATCCCACTCTTTCTTCCCCTGCCAGGTGTGGTGCTGCCACTGCAGCCAGGCACTGGCCAGGGCATACCCTAGCCCTGTGGCCAGCCAGCAGACCAAAGGGGCCGCCCAGAGCTGGCCAGAGAGGTCCGCCGTCTGCATAAACCCAAGGGTGCCCAGGGGAACCCCCACCCAAAACATGAAGCGGCCCAGCGCTTGGGGATTTAGCCAATGGCGCCAGGGGGGAGGTAGCCCTCTCTGCAGGACAAACCCCAGCAGCGTCCAGCCCAGCAGGGGGAGGTAGACCTGAAAAAGAGTGGTGAGCACGCCTTCTAGAAGCCAAGGGGAAGGGATCCCTGCGGAGGGGTCTGCGGCTGTTCGCGCAGGGCAAAGATGCGCAGGATCACCTCCTCCACAACGCGGTCGGGGGTAGAGGCACCGGAGGTAATACCAATCTGTACTGGCCCGTCGGGCAGCCACCCTTCTGTAACGATTGGGTCTTGGTGGAGGGGCTTGTGGCGGATGCGGTTGGGCGGTTGGATGCAGTCGGGGCCGTCAATATGGTAAGAGGGCAGCCCTTTCGAGAGGGCAATTTCCTGCAGGTGGGTCGTATTGGAGGAATTGAACCCGCCAATGACCACCACGACATCCAAAGGCCGCTCCAGCAGCTCAAACATGGCGTCCTGCCGCTCTTGGGTGGCGTTACAGATGGTGTTGAAGCTCATGAAGTGCTTGTCCAGCTCCTGGGGGCCATACTTGCGCAGCATCGTGATCTCAAACAGCTTGGCTATGGCACGGGTTTCCTCCTCGAGCATCGTCGTCTGGTTGGCGATGCCAATCCGCTCCAGATCCCGATCCGGATCAAAGTTGGGGGAGGTAGCCTTGCCAAAGCGCCGCCGAAACTCTTCTGGGTCCCCGCCTTCCAAAATGTAGCGGGCAACCCATTCGGCTTCTTCTAGGTTCAGCACCACCAGATATTTTTCAGCAAAGGAGCTGGTGGCCACGGTCTCTTCGTGGTCGTACTTGCCGTGGATGATGGAGGTAAACTGGGCAGCCCGGTGCTTGTCCACCTGGTTCCAAACGCGAGAGACCCAGGGACAGGTGGTATCGACAATCTCGTTGCCCTGGGAGCGGAAAAACTCCATTTCCGAGACACTTGCCCCAAAGGCGGGCCAAATGACCACATCTTCCGGCCGGATTTGGGAAAAGTCTTTCTTGCCGTCTGGGCCTTTCTCCACGAAGCGGATCCCCATCTCCTGCAGGTGCCGGTTGACCAGGGGGTTGTGGATGATCTCGTTGGTGATCCAGATTTGGCGATCGGGAAAGCGGTGCCGAGCTTCGTAGGCATACTCTAGCGCCCGCTCCACTCCCCAGCAAAAGCCAAACGCTTTGGCTAGATGGATGGTGATATCCCCCCGCTGATAGCGGTAAGACTGGGCGCGAATCTGCTCCACTAGGCGGCTTTTGTAAGTAGTCTGCAGCTCTCGTTGGGCCTGATCCTTGTACTCTTCGAATCCTTTAGCAGAGTAGGTGCTGGAGCTGCGCAGGGCTTTGCGCAGGGCGCGCGGATCTGAATGAGGCATGGCTGTCACCTCGGCTAGGCACTGCTGAGAACACTCTCTCAGCTTACGTCCTCTCTTGGGGGTGCGGGCCATTCCAGCAGCGGGACGCCCTAGGCAGGCGGCTGCTCCTGCGTTTCCAGTTGCTGCAGCCGTTCCTGCAACTGGCGGGCGACAAGGGAAAAACTGCGTTCAGGCCAGAGAAAAGAGCCCAGCCCCACGGTCAGCAGGCCTAGGCCAATGGCGGCGGCGATGAGCAATCCCAAGGGCAGCTCCACCGAGCGCCACAGCAGAAACTGCACTGTCCGCAAGGTCGGGTTTTGGCCAGCTAGGACTGCCACTCCCAAAGCCAGCAGCAGAGTCAAGAGCAGGTTAAATAGCAAAAACATAGGAAAGCCGCTTGCACCGGTTCTATTCTGCCTTGTTTGCCGAGGGAGCAGACCAGGGCTGTACTGTGCCATCGGGTAGGATGGCTCCGCTCAGGTCAGCGCCAATCAGCACCGCTCCCCCCAACTTGGCTGCGCTCAGGTCAGATCCCTGCAGCTGGGCGCGGGTTAGCTTGGCCTCCCAGAGGTAGGCTCCATGGAGATTGGCCTCCCGCAGGTCGGCAAAGCTAAGGTCAGCGCCGATCAAGTTGGCTTCCCAGAGGTTGGCGCCGCGCAGGTTTGCCCCTATGAGGTTGGCGGAGCTGAGATCGGCTCCCCGCAAATCGGCTTCCTGCAAGTTAATTCCACTCAGCTTGCCAAAGGAGAGGTTGGCCCCTCTCAGGTTTGCCCCCTGCAGCATGGCGCGCACCAAGTCTACGCCCACCAGGTTGGATTCTTGGAAGTTGCGCTCGCCAGCAGCGTAGCTTGCCAGTAGCTCCTCGGCAGTGCTCACTCGGGGCATAGGGAATACCCCCCTTCTCAGCTTGTGCCAGCAACCCCTAGGGCTAGTCAGGGTGTTCGTGACCTAAGGCTATGTTAGCCAATATACTCGCTGCTTAGGTGTCTTCCGCTGCCTGGAGCGTTTGCTTGGCCACCTTTTCGATGTGCAGCTCCAAGTAGCCGGTGGCTGGATCCAGTTGGCGGGAGAAGCGATACTCCAGGCTGTCGGCGAGGACAATTTCGGCAGTGGTGTAGATGAGGCAGCCAGGGCGCAGGTGCCCTCCCCAAGTTCGGCCCTGGGCATTGGCAACGGCAAGGTGAAGATGGACGCCGTCCGGGCAGAGGGATCCGCTCAGGGACAGGATCTCCAGGGGCTCGGCCAGCAGGCAATCCTCGGTTTGGTCGGCCAGGCGCAGGGTGGCTTGGCGGAGGCTGCCAACGGCGCTGAGAACAAAGCCTGCCTGCAGGGGTTGTTGGCGGGCAAAGCGCTCCAGCTCCTGTTTCAGGTCTTGTCCGGGCAAGAGGCGCAAGGGGTAGATGCGCAGGGATCCTGGGGGTAGAGGCTGGGGGCGGCTAGCAGCGGAGATCCCTGGTCGCCAGCCCGGCTTGACCACCGGGTAAGCGCGGGCGATCACCAGGCAGTCGTCGGGCACAGGGTAGCGGGCAGGGATGGTGGAACCGGCGGCGATGGTGACATCGGATCCTATCTTGAGGGGAGCCACCAGTACCGAGTTGGCCCCTGTCTTACTGCGATCGCCGATTTCCGTGAAGTGCTTCTGCTGGCCGTCGTAGTTGGCAATAACCGTGCCGGCGCCGATGTTGACCTGGGATCCCAGCTTGGCGTCGCCTAGATACGCCAGGTGGGCAGCATTGGTGTGGGATCCAATCTGGGTGTTTTTGACTTCCACAAAGTTGCCGATGCGGCAGCCGTCGCCAATGCAGCTGTTGGGGCGGATGTGGGCGTAGGGCCCCACCCAGACGTGGTTGCCGATCTGGCTGTGGCTGACCACCGAGTAGAGGATGTGGCAATCGGAGCCGATGGTGCTGGACTCAATCCAACTGCCCGGCCCCAGACGGGTGCGCGGCCCAATGCGGCAGGGTCCTCGCAGATGGGTTTGGGGTTCGATCACCACATCGGGGGCCAATTCCACCGTCTCTTCCAGGCTGACGCTGTCGGGATCCACAAAAGTCACCCCCGCCTCCATCCAAGCCTCTTTGAGGCGCTCTTGAAGAATCTGGTGGGCCTGGGCCAACTGGCGGCGGTCGTTGATGCCAACGATTTCCCGCGGATCCTCAGCGTCCAGGGCGATGGCTTTCTCCAGCAGTTTAACTGCGTCGGTGAGATAGTACTCCTGCTGGGCGTTGTTCCGCCCTAAACTCGGCAGCACCCGTGCCAGGGCCGGCCAATGGAAACAGTAGACGCCGCTGTTGACGCGGCGATTTTGCCGCTGGGCCGGGGTGCAGTCGCGCTCTTCCACCAGCTCCAGGATTCGCTGCTGGGCGTCGCAAAACACCCGCCCATAGCCATAGGGATCCGCCACCTGAGCCGAGAGCAACGTCACATCCGGCTGGACTTGGCGGTGGCGTTCTAGCAGGGCCTGCAGGGTTTCCACCCGCAACAGAGGCACATCCCCGTTGACCACCAGCAGATCCCCCTGAAAGTCGCCTAGAACAGGCAAAAGCTGCTGCACCGCATGTCCGGTGCCCAACTGCTGGGCCTGCTCTACAAACTCGACGGGATACTCTCGCAGAGTCTGTCGCACCTGCTCCTGTTGGTAGCCCACGATCACCAGACAGCGCTGGGGCTCCAGAGCCAGCACTGTGCGCAGCAGCCGCTCGATCAAAGACAAGGATCCCAGCTTGTGCAGCACCTTGGGCAATTGCGACCGCATGCGGGTGCCCTTGCCCGCTGCCAGGATCGCCACCGCTAGCTCCCGCTCCGCCATTTTTTGCTTTCCATCTGCCCCCATCAAGTATAGGCGGAAGGCGCTTGGAGCTTGGGTTCTCTCTCCCTCTGCCAAGGACTTGGAAACTGCGCTAGCCTGGTGGCAGGTGTAGGTAGGGCAGAGCATGGCCGAGGGCCGAGAGGCGCCCCCACCGCCACGCCAGCGGCTGGTTCGCGAGGCAGCCGGTTGGTTGGCAGTGCTGGGGGTGGTGATCCCGGGATTGCAGCGCTTCTACATGGGCCACAAGCGCTGGGGGTGGGTGTACTTGCTGGTGGGGCTGATGGTGTGGGTTCCCTCTCTTCCCCTGCAGATCCTCAGCTATGGGCTGCGAGCTCTCTGCTTGCTGGAGGGCCTGTGGTTGCTCACCATGACCAATGAGGACTTCGATTTCCGCTTCAACCGGGATCTCCTCGAGCTGGAATGGACCAGTGCGAAAAGTCGGGAAGTCCGGGATCCCGAGCAGCAGTTGGAGATCCAGTGGAAGCAGGGCCTGCTCACCCGCGCAGAATATGAGGAACGCCGCCAACACCTTCGGGGGCATCCCAAAGGCCACTAGAGGTTGACCAAGGAAACTGGGTACAAGCCCCGCCCTTTAGGGCGGCTTTTGCTAGACTGCAACAGTCGCTCCATCCATTCATAAGAAGAGTGCAGCGTGCAGTCAAACGTATCTGGGCTCCGGCCCAGGAGTTGGGGTTATGGCATCCCCCATAGGGCCGAGGTTCAAACCTCATGCTCTTTCGCCTACGGCGGCGCGGAGCGCTTTGTAGCTCAGCCGGCAGGATTCATCCTGCTGTCTGAGAGAGAATCCTTGTCCTTTAGGGCAGGGAGAATGTCAATTTCGCGCTTTGGTTAACGACCTCATGCCCTCCCCAAAGGCAGGACACAACCGCGGGCCGCGCACACGGCGATTTGCAGAGCCTGCAAAAGTGCGGTTTGCGCTGGCTGAAGCCATAATTGGAAGGTGGCCAATGTGCTGGCACCCCCTTGGGAAGGTTCCTGGCTGACGCTTCGCTTTGTCTTGAGGATCTAGTGGCCATGTACAGCAACCGTCGTGGTTTTCTGCGCTGGATAGCGCTTGGCTTGGGCGCGCTAGTGGGCCTGCTGCCTGCTTTGACGCGGCGCCGTTTCGACCGGGCCCTTGCGCAGGGCGCCCCTGTCAGTCCCAGGGCTGCTGAGCCGAAATTTGTAAAGGTTGCAACCCTTGCTGATCTGGAGAAAGGTCCCCTCAAGGTGAAAAACGCCTTTGGCAACAACACTGCCACGCTGTGGCTGGTCAAGGATCCCAAAAAAGCGGACTCGGTACTGGCTCTGGACGCAACCTGTCCCCACGCTGGCTGCGAGGTGGACTGGCGGGGCAAGAACTTCGTCTGCCCCTGCCATGGCTCAGCTTTTGCTGCTGATGGCAGCCGTATTCGCGGCCCAGCCGATGCCGACCTAACTGCCTACAAGGTTAAGGTCGAGAAAGAGGAAATCTTCGTGTCTAGAACCTGATCCCCCCCCTCAGGGATGAACCCAGCTCAGCAAGGGGTTGGGCCGGAAGGCTGCATGGGTCGTCTTTACCGCTTCTTGTTCGTCTCCACCCCCGTTGGGCCTCTTGGGTCGGGGGCGGGCGGTGGGGTGGAGCTCAACCTTGTCAACTTGGCGCGTAGCCTGCTTGAGAGAGGGGCCCAAGTGCGCGTGCTAGCGCCTGAGGGATCCCACAGTGCCGACTTGCCGGAGGGAGTTATCGAGACCGTCCCAGGCCTCCCCCCGCCCTAT
Organism: Synechococcus sp. O70.1; assembly: GCF_047462215.1. Lineage (NCBI taxonomy): Bacteria > Bacillati > Cyanobacteriota > Cyanophyceae > Synechococcales > Synechococcaceae > Synechococcus > Synechococcus sp. O70.1. The sequence continues at coordinate 45,164 of NZ_JANSIT010000002.1, forward strand.
GCCCAGAGCCAGCGCCGCGACCAGCCGGTCTGTTTTTCCACCCCTTCTCTGGTGGCCAACCTGTGGCAGCGAGCTGCCCAACTGCAGGAGCAGTTTGAGCTTATCGTGAACTGGAGCTACGACTGGCTCTCGTTCTACCTGACCGATTTTTTCCGCACGCCGGTGGCCCATATCCTCAGCATGGGATCCCTCAGCGATGCTGTGGATCAGGCCCTGGAGCACATTGCCCACCGCTACCCAGGTCGGCTGGCGGTGCACTCGCGAGCCCAAGCCCAGACTTTTGCCTTTGCCCGCGCCCAGATGTCGGCAGGCCGGGATCCCTTTGTCTATTTGCCCTGTGGCGTCGACCTCAGCCGCTACGAGTTTGTGCCCAAGGGGAACGGATCCCTGTGTTGGATTGGCCGCATTGCCCCGGAAAAGGGCCTGGAAGACTGCGCCGCCCTGGCGGAGAAGACGGGAAGGCCAGTGCTGATCCTGGGCCACCTGCAAGACCCGGCCTACTGGCAGCAGATTCGGGAACAGTACCCACGGGCTCAATTGGACTACCGGGGGTTTTTGCCCACCTCCCAGCTGCAGCGGCTCTTGGGCCAATGCTCGGCCTTGATCATGACCCCCAAGTGGGTGGAAGCCTTTGGCCTGGTGGCGGTGGAAGCTTTGGCGTGCGGTGTGCCCGTGATCACCTACCGTCGCGGCGGGCCGGCGGAAATTGTCAGCGATGGAGAAACTGGCTGGGTGGTAGAGCCGGACGATGTGGCGGCCTTAGCAAGGGCCGTAGAACACTTGGATTGCATCGACCGCAGCCACTGCCGACACCGCGCAGAACAGCACTATTCTCTCCAGGGCATGACAGAGCGGTTTTTAGCCTGGAGCGGGCAAATTGGCCGGGATCCGATCCCGGCAGCCCGCTAGAGAAGAGACGGGCAGTGGTACTATTGGATTTTGATGCCTGGGGCCGGCTGACCAGCCCACTCACGCCAACACTTCGACTTACGACGGGGAAACCACCATGACAACGGAGAAAGGATCTGTTGCGCTAGCACGACCAGAGGTTCGTCGGCGGTCACAGGTTCTGGGAACGCAGGTGATTAGCCAAGCCAATGGGGCCCGGCTCGGAGTGGTTAGCGAAGTTTGGGCAGATCTGGAAGCTAGGCAGGTCCTGGTGCTGGGGGTGCTGGAAAGAGCCTGGGCTGGATCGCCCCGTTTACTAGAGCTGCAGCAGGTCACGGCCCTAGGGCAAGACGCTATCCTCGTCCCCAGCGATGAAGTCTTCGAAGACTTGAATTTGGAGGGTCTCAGCCGGGTAGTCGGCAGCGAAGTGGTAACGGAAGAAGGGATCCGCCTCGGTAAGGTTAAGGACTTTGAGTTTAACTCTGTCTCTGGTCTAATCAGTGGCTTAATCCTCTCCAGCCTTGGCCTCACCTTTTTGCCTGGCTTTATCCTCAGCACTTATCTGCTTCCTGCTGATGAGATCGTCTCCGTAGGCGGCGATCGCCTCATTGTGGCTGATGGCGCTGAGACCCGCTTGACCCAACTGGCCAAAGGAATCTTGGAGACCCTGGGGCTAGGCAAGCCCCCCTGGCTAGCTGCAGGCGCCTCTGCCCCTGCCCTGCCTAGGTCTACCGCTGAGGCTGAGGCGGAGGAACGCTACGAGGAAGCCTACGCCGAGGAATACGCAGCGGAAGAGGCGGAGGAAGAGGGCGTCTACGCCGAAGCAGAGCCTGAACCCCCACCCCCTCGGCCCGCGTCCTCTCCTGTCTCTGAACAGCCGGCGTGGGAACAGGAGTATCCCCAAGAAGAAACTTCCCCTCCTCCTCCTGAGCCAGCTCCCCCCCCCTTCAGGGATAGCGATCCCTGGGAAGAGAATGCTGGCGAACCAGCTTGAGCGGCCGAGTGGGTACCCACCTTACCTAGCAGTGGGCTGGGCTTCGACAACCCCCAGGCAAGCTGCCCTGGATGCACATAAGCAAAGCGAGGGGTTCGTGGAGATGACTGCCCCCTCGCGCTTCCTTCTCAACCGCCCCAGCAGGATCTGGAAAACACCTACTCATTTTTCTTAAGGCGGTAGGTAATCCGCCCCTTGTTGAGGTCATAGGGGCTGAGCTCCACCTTTACCCGGTCGCCGGGCAGGATCTTGATGTAGTTGCGGCGGATCTTGCCCGAGATGTGGGCGAGAACGTTAAAGCCATTGTCCAGGTCCACCCGGAACATGGCATTGGGTAGGGATTCCGTAACTACCCCTTCCACTTCAATAGCGTCTTCCTTAGCCAAGTAGCCCTCCTTCTCAGACAACGCAACTCTATGGCCCTCCCCTCTCCTGTTAAGAGGGGGTTAAGAGCCGAAACAATACTCCACCTCTTCTATCCTAGCTGTTGCAGTCCTTCATGGGGGAACTCTCTAGGACTGGAAGGGGGTGCGATCTGTCAAAATCTCAGCGCCGGCCTCGGTAACCAGAATGGTGTGCTCAAACTGGGCTGACCAGGAGCCATCCACTGTTACCACCGTCCAGCGATCCGGCAACACTCGCGTGGCCTCTCCCCCCGCAGTGACCATTGGCTCAATGGCCAGCGTCATGCCGGCGCGAAGCTTGGGATTGGGCAGCTCAGGGGTGCGGTAGTGAGGAAACTGCGGCTCTTCGTGTAAGTTGCGACCCACACCATGGCCAACGTACTGCCTCACCACGGAGTAGCCCCGCCTCCGCACATAGTCTTCAATGGCGCCTGAGACATCTTGCAGCCAGACCCCATGGCGAACGTGCTCGATGCCTACCTGTAGGGCTTGGGCCGCTGTGTCGATGAGGTCGCGGGCGGCATCGCTGAGGGGCTCTAGGCCAATGGTGATGCAAGAATCCGCATGCCAGCCTTCCACCATGGCGCCAAAGTCCACCTTGACGATGTCTCCTGGCTGCACCACTTTGCGGGGGCTGGGGATCCCGTGCACCACTTCATGGTTGATGCTGACACAGACGCAGGCGGGAAAGCCGTAGTAGCCCTTGAAGCTGGGCAGGGCATTTAACTCCGCTACCCGCCGCTCAGCGTAGGCATCGATGTCTGCGGTTGTCCAGCCCGGCTCCAGGCGCTCGGCAATTTCCTGCAGCACCTGGGCCACCACTCGCCCAGCCCGCCGCATCTTCTCCACTTCCCGGCGAGATTTGATTTCACCAAGCTGCAGGCCTCGCCGCGAAGACCCCAGCCCCGGCTTGCTGGCCTTGGTCATGCCGTCCTCCTACAGCTCTCCAAAAGGGCCCGTAGGTGCTGCTGGACCACTTCCATCGGCTGGTTGCCGTTAATCCGCCGCAAACGGCCCTTAGCCTCGTAAAAGTCGATTAGGGGAGCGGTTTGCTGCCGATACACCTGCAAGCGTTTGAGGATGACGGCCTCATCAGCATCGTCGCTGCGCCCCTGCTCCTTGCCGCGAGCCAACAGCCGCGCCACTACTACCTCGTCGGGCACTTCTAGGTTGAGGACGTGGTCGTAGTCTTGCCCCAGCTCCTGCAGCAGCTCTTCCAGAGCCTCTGCCTGCGCCAAGGTGCGGGGAAAGCCGTCTAGAATCCAGCCTTGCTCCGGCGACTGCTGCAACTGGCCTCTGACCATCCCAATCAACACCTCGTCGGGCACTAGCTCCCCTGCATCTATGTACACCTTGGCCTGCCGTCCCAGCGGGGTCTGGGCTTTGACCTCTGCCCGCAGCAGATCGCCTGTAGAAATTTTGAGTGTGTGGTAGATGGCTGACAGCCGCTCTGCCTGCGTACCCTTGCCTGCTCCTGGCGGTCCTAAAAAGATCAACCTCAGCACTACTGCTTGACCATCCCTTCGTAACGCTGCGAAATAACGTAAGTCTGGATTTGCTTGGAGGTTTCAATGGCTACCCCCACCAAAATGAGCAGCGAGGTGGCTCCCAAGCCTTGGAAAGTGGTAATGCCGGTTGCCCGCTCTACTGTCGTGGGAATAATGGCCACCGCACACAAAAACAAGGCCCCCAGCAGTGTCAGCCGGTTGAGGATCCCTTCGATGTACTCAGCCGTGGCCTTGCCAGGACGCACGCCTGGAATGCTGGCACCCAGTTTCTTCAAGTTCTGGGCCAGTTCTACTGGATTGATAATCAAGGAAGCGTAGAAGTAGCTGAAGAAGAGAATGAGCAGGAAGTAGACGGGGATGTAAAACCAGGAGGTAGGGGAGAGGAGGTTGGCCACCTGAATTAAGGCTGGGCTCTGCGTATACTGGGCCAAAGCCCAAGGTAGAGACAGCACCGAGTAGGCAAAGATGATTGGCATCACCCCCCCCTGGTTAAGCCGCAGGGGCAAGTAGCTCTTCTGCTCGCGGAACAGCTTGTTGCCCACCTGGCGCTTGGCGTAGATGATGGGAATTTTGCGGCTGCCCTCCTGGACAAAGACAATGCCGACAATGGTGGCTAGGAAAACAGCCGTCAACACCAGGATACCCCCAATCGTGCTGCTGTCGGCGCGAACCAGGCTAATGGTTTGACCCAGGGCGCGCGGCAACGTGGCAACAATGTTAACGAAGATCAACAGCGATGGCCCACTGCCCACCCCCTTCTCCGTGATCATTTCCCCCAGCCACATGACAAACATGGAGCCTGCTGCCAGTGCCAGGGTGGTGGAGGCCATAAAGGCCAGCTCATTGCTGGTATTGGCAAACTCCCGCACCCAGAAGGAGATGCCAATGCCTTGGATGATGGCCCAGAGAAGGGTGACGTAACGGGTGTACTGGGAAATCTGCCGCCGGCCCTGCTCCCCCTCGTTTTTCTGCAGGTTCTCCAAGGCTGGGATGGCTGAAACCAGCAGTTGCATGATAATCGAGGCGTTGATGAAGGGCAGGATGCCGAGGGCAAAGACCCCCAAGGCAGAAATGCCGCCCCCCGAGAAGATATCCAGAAAGCCAAACACTGGGCTGTTGGCCGCCTCAGCAGCAAAGCGAACTCGGTCAATGCTGGGGATGGGAATATAGATGCCCAGCCGCACCAACAACAACAAGCCCAGGGTCAGGAGCAGACGGCTGCGCAGGCCCGAGGCCATTGCCATCTGCATGAAAGTCTCTTGAGCGGAGGGAGTAGAGCCTCGTGTGTCAGCCATAGATTTAGCAAAGAGCCAGGTGAGCTACTTACCACTCTACGCTGCCGGTGGGGAAGTCGGCAAAACCAAAATTGCCGCCAACCTAGGAGCGAGCGGGCCGGGATCCCACAATCTCCACTCGGCCTCCGGCGGCCTCCACTTTGGCTTTGGCCGAGGCAGTAATGGCAGCAGCCCGGATGGTCAGGGGCACGCGCACTTCCCCGTCCCCTAAGATCTTCAGCGGGCCGTCGTTGGTGGTCACGATCCCCAACTCCATTAGGCTTTCTAGAGTCACCTCGCTGCCAGCAGGCAGGGTTGCCAGAGCGCGCAGGTTGACCAGGGTGTACTGCGGGCGACGTACGTAGCGGGGGAAATGCTTGAGCTTGGGCAACCGCCGGTAGAGGGGTGTCTGACCTCCCTCAAAGCCTGGTCGAGGGCCTCCTCCGCTGCGGGCTTTTTGGCCTCGCATTCCCCTGCCGCAGGAACCTCCCTGACCAGCAGCAATACCACGGCCCAGCCGCCGCCGCCGCCGCTTCGAGCCTGGTTGGGGGCGAATATCTTCCAGTCGCATACTAACCTCCTACTTACTCAACAGGCGGCGCACGTCGATCCCTCTATCTTCAGCTACCTGCTCAAAGGTGCGCATCCGCCGCAGGGCGTCAATGGTGGCACGGGCGTTGTTGAGAGGGTTTCTGGAGCCTAGCTGCTTGGCCAAGGCATTGCGCACCCCTGCCAGTTCTAGAACGGCGCGCACCGCCCCCCCAGCAATGACCCCTGTGCCAGGAGCTGCCGGCATCACCAACACGGTAGCCGCACCGCCAGAGCCTCGCATGGGGTGGGGTACCGACAAGCCCTTGGTCAGGGGCACCTCAATCAAGTGCTTTTTGCCGTCTACTACTCCCTTGCGCACTGCTCCGAGCACATCGTTGGCTTTGCCCACGCCAACCCCCACCTGTCCACGCTCGTTGCCCACTACAACCACCGCGCGAAAGCTCAGCTTTTTGCCGCCCTTGACCACTTTGGAGACGCGCCGGATCTGGATAACCCGCTCCTGCCACTCGCCGGTTTGTTCTTCGCGGCTCTTTTTGCTTCTGCGAGGTTCTTTTTGCTCAGCCATATGCCGTTTTCTCAGAAACTAGAACTGTAGGCCTGCTTCTCGGGCAGCTTCTGCCAGGGCCCGAACCCGTCCGTGGTAGAGCTTGCCGCCGCGGTCGAAAACGACTCGAGAAATGCCTGCCTGTAGAGCTCGCTGAGCAACCGCGCGCCCCACAATTGCAGCGGCCTCTCGGGTGGCTGTGCCAACCCCTTGGAACGCTCCCCGCAGCTCTCTGTCCAGGGTGGAGGCAGAAACCAGAGTACGTTGGGCTACATCGTCGATCACCTGAGCATAGATGTGGCGGTGGGATCGAAACACAGCCAAACGGGGCCGCTCGGGAGTACCGGAAATCTTGCGGCGAATGCGGCGATGGCGGCGTTGGGTTGTGAGTTTGCGGTTGGCTTTTATTTTCATGGCTATTTCTTCCCTTTGCCGGACTTACCTGCTTTGAGACGGATCTGTTCCCCGAGGTAGCGAATCCCTTTGCCCTTGTAGGGCTCGGGCGGACGCACAGCTCGAATGCGGGCTGCTGTATTGCCCACCAGTTCTTTGTCGATGCCCGAGACCACGATGACGTTGTTGCCTTCTACCGAAATTTGAATCCCGGGCGGGAAAGGGATCTCCACGGGGTGGCTGTAGCCGACGTTTAGGATCAACTTGTTGCCCTGCGTGGAAGCTCGGTATCCCACGCCCACCAGTTCCAGCCTGCGCTCAAATCCCTTGGATACTCCATCGACCATGTTGGCAATCAAGGTGCGGCAGAGGCCGTGCAGCTGGCGGGCCGGACGAGACTCGTTGACCCGGCTGACTAGGAGTCTTTGGTCTTCTTGACGCACGGCAATCAAGGGAGGCAAGGTGCGCAGTAGCTGCCCCTTCGGGCCTTTGACCGAGATCTGTTGACCCTCGATGTGAACCTCAACCTTGGGGGGAAGGGGAATGGGGCGTCTGCCAATACGAGACATGGAGGCACTCCTGACCAGAGAAACCTTAATAGACGTAGCAGAGCACTTCGCCGCCGATGCCCCGCTTGCGAGCCTCCCGGTCGGTCATGATGCCGCTGGAGGTGGAGATGATGGCAATTCCAATGCCTCCCAGCACCCGGGGCAGTTCTTTATGGCCGCAGTAAACCCGCAGGCCAGGCCGGCTTACCCGCTTGAGGCCATTGATGATGGGTCGGCGGTCTTTGCCTTTGCCTTTGTACTTCAACTGCAGCACAATCCGCGCTTGGATCCCTTCTCCCTCCTCCTTCCAGCTGCTGACAAAACCTTCCTCGTGGAGAACGCGGGCAATGCTGCGGGTCATGCGCGTGGCCGGAACCGCCACCGATTCGTGCCGAGCCATAGTGGCATTGCGAATGCGGGTGAGCATGTCGGCAATCGTGTCGTTGGTGTGGGCCATGGGTGGGTTAGTGCTCCTGGGAAGATAGTTGAGGGAATTGTGGGTAGGGGTAAGCCTAAGAAGCAAAGGGCATGCCAAACTCCCTAAGCAGGGCACGGCCCTCTTCGTCGGTCCTAGCGGTGGTGACAATGCAGATGTCCATGCCTCGAATCTGGTCAACGGCGTCGTAGTTGACTTCGGGAAAGATCAGTTGCTCGCGAATTCCGAGGGTGTAGTTGCCGCGCCCGTCAAAGGATTTGGGGTTGACGCCGCGGAAGTCGCGAATGCGGGGCAAAGCCAGGTTGATGAGGCGATCCAAGAACGCATACATCCGCTCCCGCCGCAGGGTCACCATCAGGCCAACGGGCATGCCCTTGCGGATCTTAAAACTGGCAATGGCCTTCTTGGCGCGGGTAATTACAGGGCGTTGACCAGTAATGGCGCTAATTTCCGCAATGGAAGATTCCAGGGCCTTGGCATTTTGAGAGGCCTCTCCCAAGCCGCGATTGATGACAATTTTCTCCAAGCGAGGCACTTGGTGGATGTTGGTGTAGCCCAACTCCTTTTGCAGCTTGGGAACGATGACCGTGTGGTAGAGGACTTGCAGACGTTGGGGCATGGTAAGTTCTCCTTCCTGCTCTGGGCTGGGTCAGAGCTCTCGAAATCTCTAGTCAAGGATCTCGCCGGTTTTCTTGAGAACGCGGACTTTGCGGCCATCGGCGGTAATTTGGTAGCCGACCCGGCTGGCAACCTCGTGCTTTTTGGAATAAAGCATCACCTTGCAGGCGTGGATGGGGGCTTCTTTGGTCTCAATCCGGCCCTTTTCGCCTTCCCGTTGGGGCTTGCGGTGGTAGGTAACGATGTTAACTCCTTCCACCAAAACCATGTTGCGTTCGGGAAAGACCCGCAACACCTCGCCGACTTTGCCTTTGTCGTCACCCGAAATTACCTGGACGAAATCCCCTTTTTTGATGCGCATCTTATAGCGCAGACTGTTGCGGTGCTTGCGAACGCCAGGTTGGCGGAGAAGTCGTCGGATTTGGCTGGGCTTAAGAGGGCGAGCCATTACAGGACCTCCGGCGCAAGCGAGATGATCTTGGTAAAGTTTTTCTCCCGCAGCTCGCGGGCTACAGGGCCAAAGACGCGGGTTCCCCGGGGGTTGCCATCGTTGTTGATGATCACGGCAGCGTTGTCGTCAAAGCGGATGCAGGTACCATCAGGGCGGCGCACCGTGTCCACCGTGCGGATGACAACGGCCCTGACCACATCGGATTTTTTAACTGGCATGTTGGGCAGAGCCTCTTTGACAACACCAACAATCACATCGCCTAGGCTGGCATAGCGACGGCCGCTGCTGCCCAAGACGCGGATGCACATGAGCTTGCGGGCGCCGGTGTTGTCGGCTACCGTGAGCATGGTTTGCTGTTGAATCATAGCTTCTTCATCTCCCGTAGGATCTCAACCACCCGCCAGCGTTTGGTACGGCTGAGGGGACGGGTTTCGACGATGCGCACCAGATCCCCTTCTTGGCAGCGGTTTTCCTCGTCGTGGGCTTTAAACTTTTTGGTTTTGACGACGATTTTGCCGTACTTTGGGTGGGCAACCCGGTTTTCTACGGCAACAACCACCGTCTTTTGCATCTTGTTGCTGACAACAACGCCAATCTTTTCGCGAGCAGGCATTACTCCTCCTTCTTGACCTGAGTTGAGGGCAAGGATTTGCCACGTTTGCGCTCTGCCTCCACGGTCAGCAGTTGAGCTAGCTTGTGCTTGCGCAGGCGAATGAGGTGGGGTTGAGTAAGCTGCCGTGTGGCTTGCTGCAGACGCAACTCGAACAGCTCTTTTTTGACGGCGTAGATCTCTTGGGCCAATTCTTCGTCTGATAGGGCGCGTGCATCGGCAATTTTGGGCATAGGCATGGTAACTTTCCTCCTCTAGCTAGCGCTAGCTGCTACTTCCGCGGCTTCTGCAGTTGCTTCCTGAGCAGGTTCTGGCTTCTCAAAGTCAGCTTTGGTTACAAACTTAACTTTGATGGGAAGCTTGTGAGCGGCCAGGCGCATGGCCTCCCGGGCTGTTGCTTCAGGAACTCCCCCCATTTCAAAAAGGACGCGGCCTGGCTTGACGACGCAAACCCAGTACTCGGGGTTGCCTTTGCCGGATCCCATGCGGGTTTCGGCAGGCTTCCGGGTAACGGGCTTGTCGGGAAAGATGCGGATCCAGATCTGGCCTCCCCGCCGAATGTAGCGGCTCATAACCCGACGGCTGGCCTCGATCTGTCGTGCGGTAATCCAAGCGGGCTCTAGGGCCACAAGGCCATATTCCCCAAAGCTGATGCGGTTGCCACGGGTTGCCTTGCCCTTCATGCGCCCACGCTGCTGCTTGCGGTATTTGGTTCGTTTGGGGCTTAACATGGCCGCTCCTTGAGTAACTGCAGTAGGGGTTCCGCTCTTGGCCCTCAGACCTTGGCTGAGCGGTCTTCAAAGGTAGGCCGCCGCCGTTGCTGCCGACGCTTGGCCGGCTGCAAGGAAACTTTGGGTTCGAGACTTTCTTGGCCAGGAAGGATTTCTCCTTTGAAGACCCAGACCTTGACCCCAATGACGCCATAGGTGGTCTGAGCAACGCGCTCGGCATAGTCAATGTCTGCCCGCAGAGTCTGCAGAGGGATCCGGCCTTCCCGCGTCCACTCGCTGCGAGCAATCTCAGCACCGTTCAGCCGCCCGGCAACTTGAACCTTGATCCCTTGCACGCCAGCCCGCTGGGCTCGTTGGATAACCTGGCGGACAATGCGACGAAAGGCAATCCGCCGCTCCAACTGCTGGGCAATGTTTTCCGCCAACAATGTCGCCTCCGCATCAGGACGGGTAACCTCGACTACATTGATGCGGATGGTTCTATTGGGGCTGCCGCGCAGGCTTAGCTCTTTTTGCAAGCCCTGGCGCAGCTCTTCAAGGCCGGACCCCCCACGGCCGACCACGACACCCGGTCGTGCAGCTCGGATTTCCAGGTCGATCTGATCGGCTTTGCGCTCAATCTGAATGTCAGCTAGACCAGCGTTGCTCAGCTTCTTGGTTATATAGGTGCGGATGAAATCGTCCTCCTGCAGCAGGGCTGGGTAGTGAGCTGGGTCGGCAAACCAGCGGCTGCGGTGTTCCTTGATAATGCCGAGGCGCAAGCCGAAAGGGTGGATCTTCTGGCCCATGGTACGCGGTTAAAGGGTAGAGGTCGGGAAATTTAGGGAGCCGTCTCCGCCTTAGCTTCTAGAGGCCGGACAGCAATGGTGATGTGGCAGGTGCGCTTGCGGATTGGGTAGGCCCGGCCTTGGGCGCGGGGGCGATACCGCTTCAGCGTCGGCCCCTGGTCAGCGTAGGCTTTGCTGATGACAAGATTGCGGGGATCCAGGCCGTTGTTGTGTTCGGCATTGGCTACCGCTGAGCGCAGCACCTTGCGCACCGGCTCGCAGGCAGCGTAAGGCATGAACTCCAGCAGAATTAAGGCATCGGCATAGGTGCGCCCCCGGATTTGGTTGAGGACGCGCCGCACCTTGTATGGAGACATGCGAATGTAACGGGCTACCGCTTTAACTTCAGGGGAAGGATCGGCCATAGCGTTCTCCTCTTCCTTGCTGAATTCAAGAGCGGGCGGCTTTCTTGTCACTGCCGGCGTGGCCGCGGAAGGTGCGGGTGGGGACAAACTCCCCCAGCCTGTGACCCACCATCTGGTCAGTGATGTAGATGGGCACATGCTGCTTGCCGTTGTAAACGGCAATGGTGTGACCAATCATCACAGGGAGGATGGTGCTGGCCCGCGACCAGGTTTTGATCATTTGCTTCTCATTGCGCTCGTTGAGCTTCTCGATTTTGCGAAGCAGCTTGGCATCCACAAACGGACCTTTTTTAAGAGAACGTCCCATAGGAGTTTACCCCTCTGACACCTTGGTTCAAGCTCAAGCAATTCGGTAGGCAGCAGGTGGCTGGCCTGGCTGCTACTGCACCGCCATCCCGCCCTTGTCCCGCTGCCCACCCCGACGGCGACCGCGCACGATAAACTTGTTGCTGGGCTTGTTGCGCTTGCGGGTTTTGTGCCCCAGGGTAGGCTTACCCCAGGGGGTAACGGGAGTACTGCGGCCAATGGGGGCTTTTCCTTCCCCACCGCCGTGGGGGTGATCCACAGGGTTCATTGCTGAGCCCCGCACGTGGGGACGGCGACCCAGCCAACGGCTGCGTCCCGCCTTGCCGAGGCTGATGTTGTTGTGGTCCACATTGCCTACTTGACCGATGGTGGCATAGCATTCCCCTCGAATCATGCGAACCTCGCCCGAGGGCAGCTTTAGGGAGACATACTTGCCTTCCTTGGCTACCACCTGGGCGCCAGTTCCGGCAGCGCGAACAAGTTGTCCGCCGCGGCCGGGATAGAGCTCGACGTTGTGGACCACCGTCCCCAGGGGGATCCGCTCCAAGGGCATGGCGTTGCCCACCTCGAAGGGAGCTTCAGGCCCAGCCATGATCGTGGCTCCCACCTGGATGTGGCGAGGGGCAAGGATGTAGCGCTTCTCGCCATCGGCGTACTCCACCAAGCAGATGCGGGCGCTGCGGTTGGGATCGTACTCGATGGTCTTGACGGTGGCCGGGATCCCGCGTTTGTCGCGGCGGAAGTCGATGATGCGGTAGAGCCGCTTGTGGCCGCCGCCCCGGTGACGGCAGGTGATAACGCCGCGGTTGTTGCGGCCTTTTTTGCGGTGGATAAATTGCAGCAGCGACTTCTCCGGTCGAGGTCGCTTGCCGTTTTCATCCCGCGACAGCTCCTCAAAGTTGGAGACTGTCATGTGGCGGGCGCTAGGGGTGTAGGGTCGGAACGTGCGAATGCCCATGGCTCAACCAGGAGTGCTAGGTTTCAGGGAAGAGGACGATGGAATCGCCTTCGGCCAAAGTTACCACCGCTCGCTTGGGACGGCTGCGGTAACCCACAAAACGACCTACCCGCCGCTGCTTACGGGGCAGCTTCAGGGTGTTGACGGAAGTAACCCGTACTCCAAACATTTCCTCAACGGCGGCCCGGATGAGCGGCTTGGTGGCGTTGGGCATCACTTCAAAGACGTATTTGCGCTGCTCCATCAAAGCCGTCGTCTTCTCGGTAATAACGGGGCGCAACAGGACATCAGCCAGAATTCGCTTGCTCTCCGTCATCGTCCTCCTCCTTTTCCCCTGCGGCTTTCGGCTTCTTCTACGGCTCTTCTTGTTCAACTGGCTGAGCTTCTTGCTCTGCGACCTGAGCCTGATCCTCAAGAGGATTGGCTTGGTCTGGAGCGGCGGCTGCTGCGCCGGATCCCCAGCGGGCTTTGAGTTTCTCTAGGGCAGAGGTGGTGATTAGCACCCGATCGACCTTGAGCAGATCGAAGACGTTGATCTGATCTAGCCCAATGAGCTTGACGCGGGCAATGTTGCGCACAGCTCGCTCCACCATTTCCGAGCGCTCGGCAACAATCAGCAGAGCCGATTGATCCTCTCTCACTCCCCAGCGCAGCAGAGCTTGGGCCATAACGCGGGTCTTGGGCGGGTTAAGCTGATCCTGGAAATCCTCCACCACGATTAGGTCTTCCGCCCGGCTTTGCAGAGCAGTGCGCAGCGCTAGCTGGCGCTCTTTGCGATTCATGGCCAGGTTGTACTCCCGCTTGCGGGGGCCAAAGACTACCCCACCCTTGCGCCAAAGAGGAGAGCGGATGGAGCCAGCGCGAGCCCGCCCGGTGCCTTTTTGCCGCCACGGCTTGCGCCCTCCGCCGCGCACTTCAGCCCGCGTTTTGGTGTGGGCATTGCCCTGGCGGGCGTTGGTCATCTGACGGCGCAAAGCTAGGTAGAGAACGTGACTGGCCGTCTCGGGGCGAGCCACCTTGAAGCTCAGCTCCGCGCTGCCTACGGTTTCCCCTTGCCAATTCTTCACCACACAACTTGCCATGGCTCCCTCCGCTAGAGTCTCTTGCCCACCTGTTTGGCAGGGGTGATCTCCAGTAGCCCTCCCTCCACGCCGGGGACTGAGCCTTTGATTACCAAGAGATTCCGCTCCGGATCCACCTTCACCAACTCCAGCTTGCGGATCGTGACGCGGCGACCGCCCATCCGGCCAGCCATACGCAGTCCTGGAAACACGCGGCCAGGCCTCGTGCCAGCGCCAATGGAACCCGGCCGGCGGTGGTTCTTGGAGCCGTGGGACATGGGGCCCCGGCCAAAGTGGTGCCGCTTCTGGTAGCCGGCAAACCCCCGCCCGATAGAGGTGCCAGCCACGTCCAGTAACTGACCAGGAGAGAAGATCTCAACAGTGATCTTCTGCCCCAATTGGTAGGCTTCTGGCTGGTCGACCCGAAACTCGCGCAGGTAACGCAGCAGCTCCGTCACTCCCGCTTTGCGCAAGTGGCCGCGCTGGGCTCGCGTCAGGTGCTTCTCTGTGGTGGGCCAGTAGCCCAACTGCACCGCGTTGTAGCCGTCCGTGGCTTGGGTTTTAATTTGGGTTACGGTGCAAGGCCCGGCCTGCACGACGGTCACGGGAATGGCCAACCCTTCCGGAGAGAAGATCTGGGTCATGCCAACTTTTCTTCCAAGGATGCCAAGCGCCACAGAAACCTCCTCTCAAGCCTGCGCGGCTTGCCTTGTTGCCTTCACAGCTTGCAACCGGTTCCCTAAGCCAAATCCAGGCAGTAGGCGCGGCGGCAGAAAACCTAGGATAGCGAAGACTGCCTGCCCAGGCAAAAAAGCCGTAGAGAGGGAGCGCCTGTACCCCCAACGCTCCCGCAGCGCCAATAGCGCTGCCCTTTTTGCCTGATGACCTTGACGCCAAACTGCTTCTAGGGGCTGCTCAGACTTGCCTGCAAAGAGGCAGTATCTGCGCTAGCAGCACGCTAAGTTGCCGAGAACCGTTGTTGCTGCGGGCGGATTCAATTGACAACAGTACTACATCATAATGAGGTGACGGGCTGCTTGTCTAGGTTTTGCTAAAAAATGGGTTCAGCACCTGGGAAAGCCACGCTGGGAGACAGAGAGTTTCAGAGCGTGATGGGGTGGGCGCGGAGTGGGCTGACCCAGGCTTGTGTGGATCGCTACTGGCATTTGCTGCAGGCCGGGGCCAATCCGGCGCGGATCTTGTTTTTGGTGCGTAGCCGGCGGCAGAGGGCGGAGGTGTTGCGGCGCCTGCAGGCGCTCAGCTCGGGTTTGGTGGGCCCGCGGCGGGTTGAGACGTTTTTGCAGCGGGTGGGGCGTGCTTTGGCTGAGTATTGGCCGCAGGTATGCGCTCGCGTTCCCCAGTTGCCGCGTTCGTTTGAGCCTGTGCTTCTGGCTAAGGATCTCACTCAGTTTCTCTGTGGGCGAGTCTGTGCGTTGTGCCCGCGGCATGGGGAGGTCTTTGCGAATATTGGGCTGGACGAGTTCCAGATTTGGGATCAAGTTAGCAGCGCTGCCTATATTGCCGGAGCTTCTGGCTTGACGGCAGAAGCGGTGGGATCCCGGCTAGCAGCAGCTTGGCCGGAGAACAGGGATCCGGCCCGGGCAGAGGCCCTGGGAGCGCTGGGCTGCTGTGTAGAGCGACTATGGCAGGCGGGGCTGCAGTTGGGAGCGCTGGATTTTGGCCTGCAAATTCGTCTGTTTCAGGAGCACATCCTGCCCTTGGCGGAGTTTTGGCAGGAGTGGGATCACCTCATCGTGGACCAGGCGGAAGACAGTTGCGGGGTGGCGCTGGAGTTCTACCGCCAGGGGCAAGCCCACCTGCAGAGCCAATTCTTCAGCTACACCCTCGGCGGCGGGATCTCTTTGACGGCAATCCCGGAGGCAGTAGCCTGCTTTCTCCTGGAAAACACCCAGGTTCGGTTCCCAGAAGCCAGCTCCTGTAGCGCAGCCGGCCTGGTCCGCTTGGGGCTGCAGATAGCGCGGGCTGTGGCTCCCCAGCTTTCCTCTCGGCTGCCAGAACCACCGGCAGGGAGGCTGCCGAGGGTGGAAGTGCTGGAGGGAGAAACCCCCTTTGCGGCCCTAGAGGCTATGGTTGCCCAAATCCGACAACTTTTGGCAGCAAGGATCCCCCCCTCTCGCATCGCCGTCCTCCTGCCTCGCATGGATGCCGGAATAAGTCTAAGCCTCCAGGAGCAGTTGCCGGAGGTCTTGCCCATTGCTCCCTTCCCCGCTCTTATCCGCTACCCCCTGGTGCGGGCTCTCCTGACGGCAGCAGAAGTGGCCCATCCCCACTGGGGAGCATTTCCCACCTTGCCAGCCTGGCGGCTGCTGCTCAGCAGCGTGTTGGATCTGGATCCCATTCGAGCAACGCTGTTGGCTGAAGATACCCTGGACCCGGTAGGACGTGCCCTGCGGCCCAAAACCGCAGTGCGGCAGCCAGAGCGGGTGGGCTTTGCCAACTTGGAGCGCTACCAGAAGCTGTTGGATTGGCTGCGCAGCTACCGGCCTGGGCCTTCCTTGGCAGCTTTCTTCCAGCGCTTCTTTGCCGAGCACCTGGTCACTGCTTCCCCTCAGGATCAAGAGCTGCTGCAGTTGCTAACGGATGCAGCCCAGCGATTTCGCCGCGCCTTTCCTACAGCAGGGGATCCTGCCTTTTTGGCCATGATTCGCTCGGGACAAACCCCTAGCAACAGCCGCTTTGAGCCCGACTACTCCCGCTACCTGGTGGTAGCCACGCCAGCGGCCTACATCCATCGCGGCTTGGAGGCCGACTACCAGTTTTGGTTTGACATCACCAACCCCAGCTGGTCCCCCTCTCTCTGGCGCGGGCTCTACAACAGCCATGTGCTGACACCGGAATGGGATGGGGGAGTTTTCGATGCGGCTCGGGATCGAGAGGCACGCCAGCAAGTCCTAGCTCGCACCCTGCTCAACCTCTGCTGCCGAGCACGGCAGGGCCTGTGGCTGGTGCGCTCCACTTTTAACTACCGCGGCGAAGAGAACACCGGCACCCTAGACTTGCTGGTGTTGAAGGCGGCAAAAGGTACGGCTTGCTCCTAGGGGCGGGACTGGGTCAGGTGGCTGACCTGCGGCTGGGTAGCAGGGGACAGACGGGGGTAGTTCGAGCACTTCCTCACTGCTTTTGGGTTAGCTTTGGGGTGAGTTTCCTGGCGCTAGGAGCGGCCGATGGATTCCGCCACCTTTTTGGAGCGCTACGGATTCGAGCTGCAGGGTCAGACCAGCCAAAGGTGGGTAGAGCGCTGGAGCAGGCAGTTCCCAAGCCCTTGGATCCCAGCTGCTTTGCTGGAGGCCCTCTACCAAGGCCGCTACAAGGCCACGTCCGTAGAGCAGATCCTCCGCCTCTGGCAGCGCCGCGGTGCTCCCCACCTCACCTTTCCCCCGGAAATGAGCCGATCCCTGTGGCGAGAACAAGAAGAGCTGATCCGCTCCTTGAGTCCAACTGCCGCCAGCTTCCTTGTCCGACCTCCTTCACCTCTTTCAGCCTCCTCTGGCAAGGGATCCCGCTTTGCGGAGGAAGCTGCCATTTCCCTTGAGCTGTTGTTAGCAGAGCTGCAGGACCTTCCCCCCAAGCTCCGCCACCTGCTCCGGGAGCTGCAACCCGCCTCCCTGGCCTGCGAGTCAGAGCTCTCGGTTACCTTGGAGCTCCAGCCTGTCGACTCTCCTGCTCCTGCTTCCCTGAAAGAATCCCAGGTTTCCCCCTCTCGCTCAGGGCAGGGCGACACTTGAGCTGGAGAGAGCTTCCTCGCGCAGCAGGTCGGCTTTGTCGGTGCGCTCCCAAGGCAGGTCCAGATGGGTTTGCCCGAAGTGGCCGTAGACGGCTACATTTTGGTAGAAGCGTCCCCCTCGCTGCCGGGGTAGCTCCTGAAGTTGAAAGTGGGCCAGAATAGCTGCTGGCCGCAGGTCGAAGTGGCGCTGCACCAGCCGCAGAAGCTCCTCGTCAGGGATGCGCCCTGTGCCAAAGGTTTCCACCAACAGGTTGATGGGCCGAGCCACTCCAATAGCGTAGCTGACCTGTACCTCGCATTTCTGGGCCAGGCCGGCAGCCACGATGTTTTTGGCAACATAGCGGGCGGCGTAGGCCGCGCTGCGATCCACTTTGGTGGGATCCTTGCCGGAGAAAGCGCCACCCCCATGGCGGGCATAGCCCCCATAGGTATCGACGATAATCTTGCGCCCTGTCAGGCCGGCATCCCCCTGGGGGCCGCCGATGACGAATTTGCCAGTGGGGTTGGTGAGGAAGCGGGTATTGCTGTCTGGTTTGATGGGCAGCTCGGCAAACACAGGCTTTACCACCGCCTCCCAGAGATCGGCGCGGATGCGCTCTTGCACTGCCGTCTCTTCCGTAATGTCGCCGATGGTTGGCGTGTGCTGGGTGGAGATGAGCAGGGTGTGGATGCCCACTGGACGCCCCCCCTCATAGGCTACCGTTACCTGGGTCTTGCCGTCAGGGCGCAGATAGGACAGGGTACCGTTCTTGCGAACCGTAGCCAACTGGCGGCTGAGGCGGTGAGCCAAGCTGATGGGCAGGGGCATCAGTTCGGGGGTCTCGTTGCAGGCAAAACCAAACATCAAGCCCTGATCGCCAGCTCCCAGCAGGTCGAATTCATCTTCCCAGACGGTGCGACTTTCCAGTGACCTGCTCACCCCTTGGGCAATATCAGGAGATTGCTCATCGAAGGCTACTAGCACCGCGCAGCTGTCTGCAGAGAAGCCATTCTCGGCATCGGTATAGCCAATTTCGGTCAGCTTGTCCCGCACCAAGCGCGTGAAGTTGACATGCGCCTTCGAGGTGATCTCCCCCGTGAGGAGCACCATGCCCGTGCTCACCACTACCTCTGCCGCCACCCGGCTGGAGGGATCTGCCGTCAAGAGGGCATCCACAACGGCATCGGAGATCTGATCGCAGATTTTGTCGGGATGCCCTTCTGTCACCGACTCGGAAGAAAACAGGAATGACTTGGACAAGGAACCTCTCCTCAAGACGAAACCCACGCAAGCTGGTAGAACCCGCCTCTGGGTTCATCTGCAGCAAGGCATGCCCAGCCTTACTAATATACCCCCCTCAGCCAGTGAGGATCTGCTTCAGCCGCTCGCCATTTTTGCGGCCCTGGGGAAGAGCACCCCTAATAAAAAAGCGCCGCCAGGAGGGATCCCCCAGCTCTGTCAAAATCCTAATCCAACAGCAGCAGCTCTCGGAAAATCTAGAAAACCGGAAGCCGAATTCGGAGTCTGGCCTGCTAGAGTGCTCCTACAAGTCCTTGCCGCTGCAACCATGACCCACCCGTTTCCAACCGCCCCCAACCCGGAACTGGAAGCCGAGCGCAACCGGCAGCACCGCCAAAGAATGCAGCGCCGCCAGCAAATCCAGCGGCAACGCCTGGCAGGCATGCGTGACAACAAAGGCTTAGTTATCGTCTATACAGGTCAGGGCAAGGGCAAAAGCACGGCGGCTTTTGGTACTGTCTTGCGTGCCCTCGGCCAGGGCTTATCGGTGGGGGTGGTGCAGTTCATCAAAGGGGCCTGGGATCCAGGCGAAGCCAAACTGTTGCGCAAGTTGGCTGCCCATCCCGAACTGGGGCTGGGAAAAGTTGCCTTTTATGCCATGGGGGAAGGCTTTACCTGGGAGACCCAGGATCGCGAGCGGGACATTGCCTGCGCCCAGGCAGCCTGGGAAAAGGGGCGGGAGCTATTTGGCAGCGGCGAGTACCACCTGGTGGTTTTGGATGAGATCAACGTTGCCCTTAAGCTGGGATATCTCTCGCTGGAGCAAGTGCTGGCTGGCCTAGCCGAAAAACCTGAACGGGTGCATGTGATCCTCACTGGGCGAGGTGCGCCGGCAGGGCTAATTGAGCGAGCTGACCTGGTAACGGAAATGGCCTTGGTCAAGCATCCCTTTCGCGACCAAGGGATCAAAGCCCAAATGGGTATCGAGTTCTAGCCCTTGGACAAATGGCGATCCTGCTGGCAGCAGCGGCAAGCGGCAGTGGCAAGACCACCGTCACGTTAGCCCTGTTGGCTGCGCTCCGGCGGCGGGGCCTGCGCATCCAGCCCTTTAAGGTGGGGCCCGATTACATCGATCCCCCGTTCCACACGGCAGTGGCCGGGATTCCCTCGCGCAATTTGGATCCCTTTTTAACCGACGAGGACTTTGTGCAGCGCTGCTTTCGCTACCACTGCCAGGACAAAGATGGGGCGATTGTAGAAGGCGCGATGGGCCTCTTCGATGGGCGAGGGCCCGGATCCCTGCCCGGCGGGACAGAGCCTTCCTGGGCTAGCAGCGCCCATGTGGCTCGCCTGCTGGGGATCCCGGTGGTGCTGGTCATCGACAGCAGCGGCATGGGAACGACGGCGGCCGCCCTGCTCTACGGCCTAAGCCACTTCGATCCCCGCCTGACTATTGCCGGCGTCATCTTCAACCGGGTGGCCTCAGAGCGCCATGGCCAGATGTTGCAGCAGGCAGCAGCAGCCGTGGGGATCCCGGTTTTGGGGCAATTCCCCCGCCGCGAGGACTTGCGCCTGCCCAGCCGCTACCTGGGGCTGGTACCTGTCTTAGAACTGGCTGGCTTCTCCCGCTGGCAGGAGGCCTGGGCTGAGCTGGCGGAGCAACACCTAGATTGGGATCAGCTTCTGCCCCTAATCCGCTCACTACCGCCGGCAGTGGGGGAGCTCTGGCCAGGGATCTGCCCCCTTGCAACGCCCGTGCGCGTGGCAGTGGCCCGCGATGCCGCCTTTAACTTCTACTACGCCGACAACTTAGATCTCCTGCGGGCTTGGGGGGCGGAGCTATTGGAGTACTCCCCCCTGGAGGTAGGGCTGTGGCCGCCGGATCCCTGCGATGGCCTGCTCTTGGGGGGCGGGTTTCCAGAACTGTTTGCCGCGGCCCTCTCTGAAAAAATAGCCCAGCAAACTCCGCCACCCATCCACCCCCCCCTCTATGCCGAATGCGGCGGCTTGATGGTGCTGGGAAAGTCCCTCACCGATTGGGACGGAAAGACCTACCCCATGGCTGGCCTGTTGCCCATCACCGTGGACATGGGTGAGCGGCTGTACCTGGGCTACCGCGAGGCTAAAGTCCTGCGCCCCACCCTCCTGGCACCGGCTGGGGATTGCCTGCGGGGACACGAGTTTCACCGCTCCCGCAGCAGCCCCCCCTGCCCAAGCCCAGTCTACGCTTGGGGATCCCCGCCCCAGCAGGAAGGCTGGGCCAATGAGCGCTTGCATGCTTCCTACCTGCATCTCCACTGGGGATCCCGTCCCGATCTCGCAGCGCGGCTACTCCAGAATTTTTTGAGGGTGGCTAGAAACGCTCTTGATCCCCCGTTGTAGAGAGGTTTTTCCCTGTCAGGGAGACTGGGGAGAGGAATTAGCTGTGCTCCCTTCTGTTGCTAGGGGGAAGCAGTGGGGACGAGGCTGCTAGCAACAGTTTAAGTTAGGTGGGCGGCAATTGCCTTCAGGAGGTGGTTTTGATCAATAGGCTTGGTGAGGTAGGCGTTGGAACCAAGTTGTAGCCCTTGTTCCACAGCTTCTCGAGAAGTCTTGGAGGAGAGAAAGACAAAGGGGATGTGGGCTGTGGCTTGATCCCATCGCACAGCATCCAGCACAGCATAGCCGTTGAGCTTGGGCATGACTACATCGCACAGCACCAAGTCTGGCAGGAGGGCGCGCACCATCTGCAGCCCTTCTTCCCCGTCTCTAGCTGCCAACGTATCGTACCCAGCTTGCCGCAACACTTTCTGCAGGTAGGTGCGGATAGAGGGATCATCCTCGATCACCAAGATGCGTTTAGCCATGGGAGGTTGTGAAAAAGCAGGAGACACACACCGCTCAAGCCAAGCTCTGGCTTCCCCGAACCTCTGAAATCCAGGTTGATGCGAGAGCAGTTAGGAGAGCTACAGAGGCAGTATAGGGAAACTTCGGAGAGAAAAACTCCGCCAAATGGCTCATTCTGGGAAGACTTGCGGTTATTCCAGGTAGCTCAAGCTCTCTTTCCCCTCAGGGAGAGGAGCTCATTCCGAGGTGAGTTGTCGCTCCATCAGGCGGGAAAGGGCGGCAGCGGGGGTGGTCTGCCCTTGCAGCAGCCAATGCACCTCCTGGGTGATGGGCACCTGGATGCCGTGCTGGGCGGCGATCTGAACTACCACGGGAGCAGTGTAAACCCCCTCGGCGGTTCCCTCGATCTCGGCCAACACCTGGCCCAGAGGTTTGCCCTGGCCCAAGCCGTAGCCTACGCGGTAGTTGC
Organism: Synechococcus sp. O70.1; assembly: GCF_047462215.1. Taxonomy (NCBI): domain Bacteria; kingdom Bacillati; phylum Cyanobacteriota; class Cyanophyceae; order Synechococcales; family Synechococcaceae; genus Synechococcus; species Synechococcus sp. O70.1. The sequence goes on from NZ_JANSIT010000002.1 coordinate 66,891, forward strand.
GGCTTAAAGGACTGTGGCAGGTGGCTAGGAGATCCCCTAGCCCTGAGAGGCCGTTGAAGGTCTCAGGCCGCGCCCCTAGGCGGGATCCCACCCGGATCATCTCGGCCAAGCCGCGGGTAACCAGGGCAGCCCGAGCATTGGTGCCCAGTTGCAGCGCGTCACACACCCCCACAGCAATGGCAATAACGTTCTTGAGAATACCCCCTAGCTCCACCCCTAGGGGATCGCTGCTGGTGTAGAGGCGAAAGCGCTCGGAGGCAAGGGCATGCTGCACTTGCACTGCCGCCTCGGGATTGCGGCTGGCCACCACTGCAGCTGCTGGCAAACCCTGGCGAATCTCAGCTGCCAGGTTTGGCCCGGAGAGCACCACCAACGGATGAGTAGGGAAAGTGGCTGCCCAGATCTGGGCTGGTGTCAAGAGCTGCAGGGGATCCAACCCCTTGGTGGCCGAGACCAGAATGGCTTGGGGGGGGATCCCCACCTGGCGCACGGCCTCGACCACGGGGCGCACGCCGGCCATGGAGACTGCCGAAATAATGATGTCCGATCCCCGGACTACCTCTTTGAGATCCCAGCCTTTGCGCCGATCCCAAACCTGCACCCAGTGGCCCCGAGCCTGGGCTAACAGAGCCAGGGTACTTCCCCAGGCCCCCGCCCCTAGAAGGGCAATCCTCTGGGGGGATGGTGTAGAAGCTTTCATCCAACCGTTCCAGCCGCAGCTTCTTTGCCCAGAATGCCGCTTGCTCTAGCCTCTGAAAAAGCCCCCGCCAGAGAGAGAACGTTAGTATGGTTGGATACCAACTAGAGGTTTGGCCTAAGAGCAGAGACCATGGCAGAAGCAGGGATCCAACGCCTTCCTGCTGAGGTGGCCGCCCGGATGGGGAGCTGGCGGCACGGCTATGCCCTGACCAATGGCATTCAACTGCACTATGTCACCCAGGGGGAAGGGGAGCTGGCAATCTTGTTGCATGGTTTCCCAGAGTTTTGGTATTCCTGGCGGCACCAGATCCCGGTGTTGGCGCAGCGGTTTCGCGTCGTGGCACCTGACCTGCGCGGCTACAACGACTCTGACAAACCGGATTACGGCTACGACCTGGACACCCTCACCGAGGATGTCCGCGGCCTGCTAGCCCATTTTGGGGCCAAAAGCGCGGTGGTGGTGGCCCACGACTGGGGAGGGGCTATTGCTTGGCACTGGGCGCAACTTTTTCCCCAGGAGATCCGCAAGCTGGCCGTGCTCAACTCTCCTCACCCCGCTTGCTTTCGCCGGGAGTTCCTGACCAATTTGGACCAGATGCGCCGCAGTTGGTACCTGTTTTTCTTCCAGTTGCCCTGGCTGCCAGAGTGGGTGTTGCAGTGGAACCTCGAGGAGTGGGTGCGGCGCATTTTTCAAGAGACCTCGGTGCGCAAAAGCGCCTTCACCCGCCACGACCTAAAGGTTTACCAAGAGGCCCTTGCCAAGCCCAGGGTGCTCACCTCTGCCCTCAACTACTACCGCCACCTGTTTAGCCTGCCCACTCTGCAGAACCTGTTTTTGCAGCCCCTGCGTCCGATCTTCGCCCCCACCCTGCTTATCTGGGGAGAAGAAGACTTTGCCCTTAGCCGCGAGCTGACCGAGGGAATGGATCCCTTCTTCCCCAACGGCCTGCGCAAGGAGTACATCCCCGAGTGCGGCCATTGGGCGCAGCAGGAGGCGCCCCAAACTGTGAATCGGCTGCTCCTAGAGTTTCTCTAGTCCTCCCGCCTGAGAGAGCTTTACCGCCCTCAGGGATTGCCCTAGAATAGTCCACTGGATTTAAGCGGGGAAAGTGGCATGGCCCTGGAGTACCCACCCGATCTGCGCTACGTGGACACCCACGAGTACATCCGGGTTGAGGATGACATTGCGGTGATTGGGATCACGGCCTATGCCGTCGATCAGCTGGGGGACATCGTCTTTGTCGGCCTGCCCGAGGAAGGGACAGAAATTGAAAAGGGGGAGAGCTTTGGCTCCGTGGAGTCCGTCAAGGCCGTAGAGGATCTGTATGCCCCTGTCTCGGGGGAAGTGGTGGCGGTAAACAAAGCGGTGGTGGACAGCCCAGAGAGCATTGCCGACGATCCCTATGGAGATGGCTGGCTGATCAAGGTGCGCATGACCAACCCGGAAGATCTCGACGACACGATGAGCGCGGAGGCTTACGCCAGCTTGGTGGAGGGATCCTAAGCCCTACAGCAACACTTCCCGGTTGCCCCCCTGCACTTTGGCTTGGTAGAGGGCTTGGTCAGCTGCCTCTAGAAAGCTTTGGACGGAAGTTTCTGCTGAAAGGCTGAGCAAAGAGGCGACGCCAATGCTACAGGTGAGGTGGATAACTTCTGCTCCCACCTGCAGAGGGAGGGATTGGATGGCCTGCCGCAGGCGCTTGGCCAACTGCAGGATTTGAGCTTCCGGAACCCCGCGCACCATGAGGACAAATTCGTCGCCCCCTAGCCGGGCCAGCAGATCCTCGCGGCGAACCTGATCCTGCAGTTGTTGGGCTACTTGGATCAGGGCTTGATCCCCGGCCAAATGCCCCCAGCGGTCGTTGATGAGCTTGAAGTTGTCCAAGTCCAAGTAAAGCAAGTGGAGGGGAAAGCTATGGCGGCGGGCAAAGGCCATCTCCCTCTGCAGGTGCTCTAGGAAAAACCGACGGTTGTGCAGCCCCGTGAGCGGGTCGTAGAGAGCGGCGGCAGCGACCTGGAAAAAGAAAGCCTCCTCCAGCCGGTCATAATAGGCAAACTGCAGGAGGCTATTCCCCAGCTGGATGCGATCCCTATCCGCCAAAACCCGGCAATTTACCCGTTCCCCATTGACATAGGTGCCGTTGAGGCTGCCGAGATCGATGAGGACATAGTTTTCCCCTTCCTTCCTCAGCCGGCAGTGCAGCCGAGAGATGGTGTGGTCGGAAAGCTGAACGTCGGCCTGGGGGCTGCGCCCCACTACTGCAGTCTCCCCCAGCCGGAAAGTCCTGCCCCTATTGGATCCCTGAAGCACCGTCAAAAAGGCGCCCACTGCTTTCCTCTCCACCTCCAGCCCGCAGGTTTCCAGGGGCACGGGGGTGGTTGGTTCTTCCGGAGAAGTATCCACAGGCGTAGGGATCCCCTACTTGAGTTAACATGCCTTTTCTGTATTATGACGGGTATTCTGCCAGCCTGGCTGCTTTCTTCCGCAAAGTTGGCCAGCTCTGGGGAAAATCTCCCAGAGGTCTTCCTTTACTCCAGCCCCAGCCGGCGGCGGAAGTAGGGGATGGTCAGCTCCAGGCCCACTGGCAAAGGGATCTGGGGCTCCCACCCCAGCAAGGCGCGGGCCTTGTTGATGTCGGGCCGGCGCTGCCTGGGATCGTCGGTTGGGAGAGGCCGGTGGACGATGGGAGAAGAGCTGCCGGTGAGGGCCAAAACCTGCCGAGCCAACTCTAGAATGGTGACCTCCTGCGGGTTGCCCAGGTTAAAGGGGCCGGGATAAGGGCTGTTCATCAGGCGCACCAGGCCCTCGATGAGGTCGGAGATGTAGCAAAAGCTGCGGGTCTGGGAGCCATCTCCATAGACGGTGAGGGGATCCCCGCGCAGCGCCTGGACGATGAAGTTGCTGACCACGCGACCATCCTCTTCCCGCATGGCGGGCCCATAGGTGTTGAAGATGCGGGCCACGCGGATCTCCGTTTGGTACTGCCGCTGCCAGTCAAAGGTTAGGGTTTCGGCCAGGCGCTTGGACTCGTCGTAGCAGGCCCGCGGGCCGATGGGGTTGACATGGCCCCAGTAGTCCTCCGGCTGGGGATGCACCTGGGGATCCCCGTACACTTCCGAAGTGGAGGCTAGGAGGAAGCGGGCCCCCGTCTTTTGGGCCAGCTCCAGGAGGTGGTAGGTGCCCCAGACGCTGGTGCGGATGGTGCGGATGGGATCCGCTTGGTAGTGGGGGGGAGAGGCAGGGCAGGCCAGGTGGTAGATTTGCTCGATGCCAGCTTTTTCCAGCTCCGGCGGCAGCGGCTCGGCCACGTCGTGCCACAGCAAGGTAAAGGCGGGGTTGTTGCGGTGGGCCCGCACGTTCTCCTCTCGCCCCGTGTAGCCGTTGTCGAGGCAGATAACCGCGTGGCCTTCCTGCAGAAGGCGGCTGACCAGATGGGAGCCGATAAACCCCAAACCACCCGTTACCAGAACCTTCACCAGCCCACTCCAATTAAGGTGATGCCCGCCTGTTGAAGGGCCTGCCGGTCTAGGCAATTGCGGCCGTCAACGATAAGAGGCCGCCGCATCAACTCGGCAAGGCGCCGGTAATCCAGCGACAAGAACTCCGGCCACTCTGTCACCAGCACCAGGGCGTCGCAATCCTGGGCCAGGCGGAACACGTCTGTTTCCACCACCACATGGGCTAGGCCCTCCCGCATTCCCGAAGCCGAGACAATGGGATCATAGGCTTTTACCTTGGCCCCCAGGCGGTGGAGCTGCTCAATTAAGGTTAAAGACGGCGCATCCCGCAGGTCGTCAGTGTGGGGCTTGAAGGTGAGGCCCAAAAGGCCAATGGTCTTGCCCTTAAGCACCTTAAGAGCCTGCTGCAGCTTTTCCACCAAGCGCTGCCGCTGCTCGCGGTTGACCTCGACAGTAGCCCGCAACAGCTTGGCCTCGTAGCCGTAGTCAGCCGCCGTCTGGATCAAAGCGGCCAAATCCTTGGGGAAGCAGCTCCCCCCCCAGCCTATGCCGGCGTTGAGGAAGGCGCGGCCAATGCGCTTATCGAGGCCAATCCCTTCGGCCACCTGGAGGATGTCGGCGCCGGTGCGCTCGCAGATATTGGCAATCTCGTTGATGAAGCTGATCTTAGTGGCTAGGAAGGCGTTGGCGGCATATTTGATCATCTCGGCGGAGGCCAGGTCGGTGACCAGCAAGGGCACGGGATCCCCGCCCAAGCCTTGTTGGCGGCTGAGGATGGGCTCGTAAAGTTGCCGCAGGATCTCGATGGCCCGGGGGCTGTTGGAGCCAATCACGATGCGGTCGGGGTAAAAGGTATCGTGGATGGCGCTGCCCTCCCGCAGAAACTCGGGGTTGCTCACCACGTCGAAGGGCGGCACCCAGGGAGACCTGTCCAGGGTGGCCAGGGAGGAGGGGGTGGGATCCCCGCCTGCTATGGCCATCTTCTGTTTTTCTGCCTGGCTGCCTAGCCGCTGCTTGGCGGCCTCTGCCGCCCCGTCCAGAATAAGCATGCGCACCCAGTCGCCGGAGCCGATGGGGACAGTAGACTTGTTAACAATAACCCGGTAGCGGTCGTCTAGGTGCTGGCCGATCTCCCGCGCTACAGCCTCTACGTAGCGCAGGTCTGGCTCGCCGCTGGGCAGAGCTGGCGTCCCTACGGCAATGAAGATGACCTCGCTGGCCTGCACCCCCAGGGCAAGATCGGTGGTAAAGTGCAGCCGACCGGCCTCAGTTCCAGCCCGCACCAGGTCTTCCAGGCCGGGCTCGTAGATGGGCAGGCGGCCCCGCTGCAACCCTTCAATTTTGGCAGGGTTGTTGTCCACGCAGATAACGCGGTGGCCTATTTGGGCTAGACAGGCGCCGGTTACCAACCCCACATAGCCGGCCCCCACGACCGCCACGTCCATCGCCTGCCGCTCCTTCCTGTCGATCCTCGGTTCTAAAGTACCCCATCCCCTGGGATTACCTATCCCCTTATAAAGTCGGCTCCTAGGAGGAGGTTAGTGGCAAGATGAGGCTAACGGACTTCCGCCTGAGGCTCCCCAGCAGTGAGCTGGCCCAGCTCTGCCGCCATAGCCAGCCGCCGTCAGCGCCAGGTGCAGAGGGTGCTGTACGTTACGTTGGGGCTAAATAGCCTGGTGTTTGCCATCAAGTTAACCCTGGGGCTGGCGACGGGATCCCTAAGCTTGGTGGCCAATGCCCTGCACAGTGTTACCGACAGCGCCAGCAACCTCCTTGCCCTGGTGGCGGTCCACTTTTCCTCGCCAGAGCCGGATGAGGAACATCCCTATGGCCGCAGCAAGTTTGAGGCAATCGGTGCCCTGGGGATCGCTGCCCTTTTGGCCATGGCTTGCTTCGAGATCCTCAGCGCAGCGGTGGGACGGTTTTTCAAGCCCCTGCCTCCCCAGCTCCAGACCGACGGGTTGACCTTGACGCTAATGCTGGGGGTGCTGGGGATCAACCTCTTCGTAGCCTTCTATGAGCGCTCCTGGGGCAAGGCTCTGGCCAGCTCGCTGCTCTTGGCCGATGCCCGCCATACCCTCAGCGATGTCTGGGTGACCCTGACGGTATTGCTGGGTCTAGCCGGGATCCACTACTGGAGGATCCCCTGGCTGGATCAGGTGCTGGCTGTGCCGGTGGGGCTGCTGGTGTTCTGGAGCGCCTGGGAAGTGCTGCAGGAAAACATTCCCGTTTTAACCGACCGGGCGGCCATTCCGCCTAAAACATTGCGGAAGCTGGTTCTCAGCTTGCCTGGCATCCTTGACTGCCACGACATCACCTCCCGCGGCATCCCAGGGCGGATGATCTTCATCGAAATGCACATGGTGGTGGAGCCGCTGGACGTTGAGTCGGCCCATCGCCTCACTGAAGCGGTGGAACGCCTGCTGCAGGAGCGCTACGGGCCGGTGCGGGTCACCATCCACCTGGAGCCGCTCTGAAAGACTTATACAACCCCGGGCAAAAGCAGACTTTCGCTCGGCGTTGAGGCTTTCTTCCTGCTTCAGCGACCCGTGGCTAGTGGCAGAGCCCACCCCTACCACCCCGCCAGAGGGATCTCCACAGGCGTAACTTCCCCGCGATCGCGATAGCGGGCCGTAGGCCTTGCTGCAGGTAGATGCTCCTTGCCCTTAGAAGGCACACAGGCTAAAGACGGAGCCAACTTTAGCCTAGGCAAAACGCCTACTCAAGAAGAAGATTACCTGCTAGCCTACTAGCTCAGCCCATCTACGTCAAGGCAGAAGGTTAGTTGTGCCACAAAGTGGCCAATTGTCCGGTGAATCAAGGACTAGAGGAGATCCCTAGCCCCACGGTCAATCCGCCCAAGCCGCAGAGTTCGCCTTGCGCCACAGGGCCTCCTCACCAGAGCTCTTCTTGGGTTCCTTGCATTCCTTGCCCCACCCGGGTTTAATGGGGGTAGACAAGAGACCGCAGCACCCGTACCTGTTGCTGCACTCCTGTATGCTGCAGGCTAGCTTCCCTTTTGGGAAGTCCTAGGAATTGGAAAGGAATTGGAAAAAAGAAAAAGGAGGGCGCCTTGAGCCTGAGAGTTGCCGTGGTGGGGGGCGGGCCAGCAGGGGCTTCTGCAGCCGAGGTTCTGGCTCAAGCCGGGATCGAGACCTTTTTGTTTGAGCGGAAGCTGGACAACGCCAAGCCCTGCGGAGGCGCTATTCCCCTCTGTATGGTTTCGGAGTTCGACCTGCCGGAGGAGATCATCGACCGCAAGGTGCGCAAGATGAAGATGATCTCGCCCTCCAACTACGAGGTGGACATCGCCCTCGAAAATGAAGGCGAGTACATTGGCATGTGCCGCCGCGAAGTCCTTGACGCTTTCTTGCGCAACCGCGCCCGTCAAAAGGGGGCAGAGCTCATTCACGGCAAGGTGATGCACCTGGAAGTCCCCAAAAATGGCCAGGATCCCTACGTCTTGCACTACATCGACTTTTCCGGCAACGCGCAGCAGGGGGTACCTCGCTCGCTGGCGGTGGATGTGGTGATTGGGGCGGATGGGTTCCACTCGAAGGTGGCAGAGGCCATTGGTGCCGGGGACTACAACTATGCCCTGGCTTTTCAGGAGCGCATTCGCCTCCCCGAGGACAAAATGGCCTACTATGCTGAGCGGGCAGAGATGTACGTGGGAGACGATGTCTCGCCCGACTTTTATGCCTGGGTGTTTCCCAAGTGCGACCATGTGGCGGTGGGTACCGGCACGATGAGGGCCAACCAAGCCCAGATCCAAAAGTTGCAAGCCGGGATCCGCGCCCGCGCTGCTGACCGGATCCGTGGGGGCCAGGTGATCAAGGTGGAGGCCCATCCCATTCCAGAGCATCCCCGTCCGCGCCGCGTAGTGGGCCGGGCCGCGTTGGTAGGAGACGCAGCAGGATACGTAACCAAGGCAAGCGGCGAAGGGATTTACTTTGCTGCCAAGTCGGGCCGCATGTGCGCCGAGGCTGTTGTTGAAACTTCCAACGGCGGGAAGCGTATCCCCACAGAAGAGGATCTCAAGCTCTATCTCCAGCGCTGGGATCGCCAGTACGGCCTGACCTACAAAGTCTTGGACATTCTGCAGCGGGTGTTCTACCGCTCCAACGCCACCCGCGAAGCTTTTGTCGAGATGTGCGCCGACCGGGATGTGCAGCGGCTAACCTTTGCCAGCTACCTCTATAAGACGGTGGTGCCGATGAGCCCCTGGGTGCAGTTCAAGATTACCGTTAAAACTCTGGGCAGCTTGCTGCGGGGCAACGCCCTCGCTCCCTGAGGAATTTCTACTGCCACTGGAAGGTAACAGTAACCCGATCCCAGTTGGCGTCCGTTTTCAGCACGCTGGCAGAAGCTTTCTGGCCAGGAGGTACATTGCTGGGCTCAAAGGCGGCCACGCGCGTATCGACGACTTCTCCGCCACGGTAGAAGGTAAAACGGGCGCGGGCGTTGAGGACAGTGCGGTTGCTGCGGTTGATGGCCTCCACACTCAGGCGACTGCCAGCCCCTACCCGCTCTTCGCGGATTGATCCCACAATCACCAACTCGCCCGGGTTGGGTCCGGATGCCGCAGGCGTTGGGCTTGCAGGGGCAGAGGGTTGGGGGGTGGCGCCTTGCTGCTTCAAGAGCTCCAAAACGCGGGCCAGCTCCTGCTGAAAGAAGATAAAGGCTTCCCGCGATTGGTTGGCCACCTGGGCCAGGATCAGCCGATCCGCTTCGGTCAGAGGGATCTCCAGGAGGGGATTTGGCCCTTTTAGGGTAACCCGGATGCTGGCAACCTCCTGGTTGATGAACTTATCCAGATAGGGAAAGAGATTAAGGATGCAATCTTGAAAAGATCCCAGCGGCAAGGTGCTCTTGTTGGTCAGCACCAGGTCAGCCCGATCACAGCTAGCCCGATCCGCCAGCTCAATTTCCAGGGGCACCCGAAAGGAGCCCGGACTGGTGTTGGTGATGGTAACCTGAGTGCCGGACACCACCTCCCGCCAGCCATGGATAACTTCTACGCTAGGGCGAGTCACCTCTTCCGTGAAGTACTCTCCCGCCCAGGCAGGGGATCCGCAGAAGGTGAGCATAGAAAGCAACGCCGCCACCAGGCAAGTTCGTCGCCAATTCACCTTCACTTTTCCTCCCTTGCAGATCTGGGACACTGCCTGCCCCTGGCAACAGCTTCTAGCGTCAACTAAGTCCGTCTAGGGTAAAATCGAGAAGTTCAAAGCGTTACAAAACTTTGGGCCTGCCGACCAGTGCGGCTGTGTTCCTCGCTTAACTAGGCAGTATGGCCAGATCCCTAGCTTCGTGGCTCAATCGGCTTGCCCTCCTGCGAGGCCTAGTCTTTATCCTAGCAGTGGTAGTGGCTCTCACCTACTTGGGCTTTAGCCGAGAAGTTCGCCTCGGCCTTGACCTCAAAGGCGGGACGCAGCTTACCCTGCAAGCTCTGCCGACGCAGGAGGTGCCTGAGATTACTCCCGAAGTGATGCAGGGAGTGGAGGCTGTTATCCAGCAGCGGATCAACGGCCTGGGGGTGACTGAGCCTTTGATTCAAATCAGTGGCCGGGATCGTCTATTCGTGCAACTGCCTGGGGTAGCAGATCCGGATCGGGCGGTTGCTCTTTTGGGCGACACAGCCCAGTTGGAATTTCGCAAGGGCCTAGTTCCGGTCAGCGCCCTGCCCCGCAACGAACGGGGGGAGGTAACAGCCGGAGAGAACCCCGAAGCCTTGTTTGAAGGGGTCGGCCTCACCGGGGATCTGCTGCGCAACGCCTATCCCCAGGCCCCTCGCCGCGGCTCCCAGAGCTGGGAAGTGCTGCTAGAGTTTAAGCCGGAGGGGGCTGAGAAGTTTGCCCAGGTCACCCGAGAGCTGGCTGGCACGGGTCGCCCCTTGGGGATTTTTCTGGACGAGGTGCTCATCAGCGCCCCGATCGTGGGGCCGGAGTTTGCCCGCACTGGCATTACTGGCGGAACGGCGGTGATCACAGGCAATTTCACGGTGGAAACTGCCACTGACCTAGCGATAAAGCTCAAAGCGGGGGCGCTGCCGGTTCCAATTCAGGTGATTGAAAACCGCACGGTCGGGGCCACCCTAGGAGAAGAAAGTGTGCGCCGTAGCCTCTATGCCGGTATCGGCGGCCTGGTGCTGGTGTTTGTGTTCATGGTGGCCTACTACCGCCTGCCGGGACTCATTGCCGACATCGCTCTCCTCATCTATGCCCTCTGTACGTTTGCTTTGTTCCAACTGCTGGGGGTGACCATGACCCTGCCAGGAGCCGCTGGCTTCATTCTCAGCATTGGCATGGCGGTGGACGCCAATGTGCTAATCTTTGAGCGCATCAAAGAGGAGCTGCGGGCGGGCAAGTCCATCTACAAGTCCATCTCGGAAGGGTTTAGCCGCGCCTTTAGCAGCATTCTCGACAGCAACGTCACCACCCTTTTGGTCTGTGGCGTGCTCTTTTGGTTGGGGATGGGGCTGGTGAAAGGTTTCGCCGTAACCCTGGCTATTGGCGTTTCGGTAAGCTTCTTTACGGCCATTACCTGCACCCGCACCCTGCTGTTGGCGGCAATGGGGATCCCTGCCCTGCGCAAACCTGAACTCTACGGCGTTCGCATGGAGGCGGCCCAACCATGACCGCGCAAGAGCTAGCAGGCGGATCCTCGCGGTTGCTCGACTACCGCTTCGACATCGTCGGGCGCAGCAAGCTCTGGTTTACCCTTTCCTTGGCGGTCTTGCTGGTGGGGCTGGCCAGCATGGCCTTTTCCCTGGCTTCTCTGGGAACTCCCCTGCGGCTGGGGTTGGATTTTTCCGGCGGCACCTTGCTGGATCTGCGTTTTGAGCGGCCTGTCACCACCGACGAGCTGCGGCGGGCGCTGCAGGAACATGGTCTGGGAACCAGCATCATCCAACTGGACACCCAGACGGGCCAGGAAGCCCTGATCCGCATGCCCCCTTTGACGGAGCAAGAGCGCCTGGCAGTGGAAGACACGCTGCGGCAGCGGGTGGGATCCTTTGAGCGCAGGCTGGTGGAGACGGTGGGCCCGACGGTGGGGCGTTTGCTCTTGCGCTCCGGCCTCGTGGCCGTGCTCATCTCCTTTGGGCTCATTGTGGTGTATCTGGCCCTGCGCTTTCAGTGGGATTACGCAGTGTTTGCCATTGTGGCCTTGCTGCACGATGTGGTGTTGACCACAGGGCTGTTTGCCCTTTTGGGCCTGACGGTGGGCATGGAGGCGGACAGCCTGTTTGTGGTGGCGCTGCTAACCATCATCGGCTTTTCCGTCAACGACACGGTGGTCATCTACGACCGCATCCGGGAAAACCTGCGTCTAGTCAGCCGCCGGGTCAGCTTTGCCGAGGTGGTGAACCTGTCTTTAAACCAAACTTTTGCCCGCTCCCTAAACACCACCCTGACGACGATGCTGCCCCTGGTGGCCATTGCCATTTTTGGCGGGGCCACGTTGAAGGGGTTTGCGATTGCTTTGCTCATCGGCTTTAGCTTGGGGGTCTATTCCAGCATCTTTATCGCCAGCCCCCTGCTGGTGTGGTGGCGGCAGCGGCGCTATGGCAGAAAGGTGCCTTCCAGCGCAGAGGGGTAAGACGGCAGCAGCGGCCTACCAGTGCAGTCGCTGTCCATGGGCAACCAGGTAGCGCTGCAAATCGGCCATCTTGCCCTGCGGCACGATTTGGGCCGGGGTCAAGCTGGGATCCTGGCTACGCAACCAGGCCACAATGAGCCCAGCTGCCGAGCCGATGGTCCACTCCCCGTAGTGGGTGCGGGTAGCGGCGTTAACAATGTGGCTGACGGCGATCCCTTTGCCGCCGATAAGCAGGTTATCCACCTTCTGCGGGATCAAAGCTTCCAAGGGAATGAGAATGGGGCGAACGGAAAACTCGCTGACCGGCGCGGAGCTGGCCGACCGGGAGGGCTCCCAGTTGCGGTAGCGACAGCCGTGCATGTCGATGGCGTAGTGGGTGATCCCGACAACGGTGGGTCTGAAATCCCGCCCTCCGCTGGCGCCAACCCGGATGTCCTGCTCCAGTATCATGAACTCCGCCTGGCCGTAGGCAGCTCGCCCCAGGATGCGCCGTCCCTCTCGGATGTAGGGGTAGAGGCTGAGGCCAGAGCGGGTGCCCAGCAAGGAGTCTTCGGCAAACACTAGGGAGAGGGGATAGCCGGGCCGGGATTGGGTTTCCATCAGCCACTCGGCAAACAACAGGGCGTGGTTTTCTCCATCTTTGAGGGCGGAGACGTCCAGCCCCCCCAACCAGTTGTGGCGCTGCCCCGAGGCCACCAGCCGCTCTTCGGTCAGGATCAGGGGCGGGTTCATCAGCCCCCAGTCGTTGCCGCGGTTCCAGTTCACCAGGGTCAGATCTCCGGGAACCGGGGTGCCGTAGAAGGGATCCGTGCGGCCCTTGCTGACGATGCGGCGATAGTTGAAAAAGCTCCGGCCGCTGAAGGTGGGAAAGCCCTCCAGGTCAAACTGGCGGCGGTGTTCGGCGCGGGAGTAGCCCGGCTGCAACTGGGCCAGCTCGGCGCGGGAGCGGCCGCCATCGTCGCGGATGGCTAGCACAAAGGGAAAGGTAAAGGCTTGGGTACACTCCGGGTTGCTGGCCGGGGCGGCATTGGGCTCTCCGGTTAGATCCCGCCCTTCCGAGCCCAGCCGGTAGGGGATGCCAGCCCAGCCCACCAGCTCGCCGGTATCGGTGGCGTCGATGACGAAGAAGGGACGGCCCGGCGGTGCCTGCAGCCGCAGCACCCGTTTGGCAAACACTTCCGTCTCCTGCCAGCTATACCAGCTCACCAATTCGCGCCACAGCCGTCCTGGCGGCACGAAGTTGGGATCCCGCGGTTGTCGCTGCACAGCATAAATGCTCTCAATCCGGGAGCCGTCGGCGCTGAAGGTGGCCCCCTTAAAAGCCGTCTGGGTGGCCCAGCGACTCTGGGGAGCATGCTGAGCTGCCTGCCGCAGCCAGGTATCCACCGCCTGCAGACCTGCCTGGGGCGGAAAACACAAGCTCCCTACCCAGCAACTGTTGATCTCGGCCACGCGGGTGCCGGGCGGGATCCCTGTCCAGGACGGGAGATGCACCGGCTGGCTTTCAATGAGGGCCTTAAACTCCAGCCAGTGGCGGGAAAAATTGCCCCGCTGCCGCATGAGGAGAGACTCATCGAGGGCCGATACCCCTTGGGAAGTGATCTGCCCCCCTAGCCAGGGAGTGAGCTCGATGAGGCAGGTTTGCACGCCCCCCCGCATGGCTTGGCCTGCTGCCGCCACGCCCCCTAGAGATCCGCCCACCACCACCAGCTCGCACTCCCAGATCTCCTCCGGCTGCGGCAGGGGATCCAGTAGCGGCCAGCCGTGGGCGGTAAAACGGGGCAGCTCTGGCGGGGATCCCCCTTCCGGCTGGGAGAGGGCGGCAAACCCTGCCCCGGCCACAAAGCTCAGCAGCGACAGGATCCCCAGTCCCAGAGCTCGTTTCTGGCTAAGTCTCCGCTGCGCTGCTCGGATCCCTCTGCTGGCCTTGCTCACTTGAGCCCCACCCCCCACGCCGCGCCAACACCTGCTTAGACAGCGATCCCAAGCCTATGAGGAGAATACTCGACAAGCTGCCCCCAGGGGTCAGACTGGGCAAGCTACAGGGCATAATGGGCTAGCAACTTGTCTCCAACAGGGATCCACAGCACCATGGGACGGGCAAAGAAGGTGGTTTTGGCCTACTCCGGCGGCGTTGACACCTCCGTCTGTATCCCCTACCTCAAACACGAGTGGGGGGTGGAATCGGTGGTTACCCTGGCGGTGGATCTGGGGCAAGGAGCAGAGCTGGAGGCCATCCAGGCCAAGGCCCTTAGGGCAGGGGCAGAGCAATCGCTGGTGCGGGAGGCTGTCCAGACCCTAATTACCGACTATGCCTTCCCCGCCCTCCAGGCCAACGCCCTCTACGAACAGCGCTACCCTCTCTCCACTGCCCTGGCCCGGCCCCTGATTGCCAAGCTGCTGGTAGAGGTGGCAGAGGAAGTGGGTGCCGACGCAGTGGCCCATGGCTGCACCGGCAAAGGCAACGACCAAGTGCGCTTCGACCTGGCCATTGCCGCCCTAAACCCTAGGCTAAAGGTGCTGGCCCCAGCGCGCGAGTGGGGCCTGACCCGCGAGGAGACCATTGCCTATGGGGAGCGCTACGGGATCCCCATGCCGGTGCAGAAGTCCAGCCCCTACAGCATCGACCTCAACATTCTAGGCCGCAGCGTCGAAGCCGGGATCCTGGAGGACGCCGACCAAGAGCCGCCGGAGGAAGTGTATGCCCTCACCCGGCCTCTTTCTCAAACCCCCGACGAACCCGCCTATGTGGAGATTGCCTTTGAAGAGGGGATCCCAGTGGAGCTGGATGGGCAGCGCCTTGGCCCCCGAGTCCTCTTTGAGCGGCTCAATGCCTTGGCCGGCAGCCACGGCGTGGGCCGCATCGACATGATTGAGGATCGGCTGGTGGGGATTAAGTCGCGCGAGATCTACGAGTGCCCCGCTCTAACTGTGCTCATTCAAGCCCACCGCGAGCTGGAAAGCCTCACCCTTCCCCGCGAGGTCCTCCACTACAAGTACGGCATCGAGACCACCTACAGCCAGTTGATCTACAACGGCCTTTGGTATTCGCCGCTGCGGGAGGCTCTTGACGCCTTTGTCCGCACCACCCAGAAAAGCGTCACCGGCGTCGTGCGGATGCGTCTGCACAAGGGCCAAGCGGTCTGCGTGGGCCGCCGTTCCCCTTACTCCCTCTACAACCCAGAGCTGGCCACCTACGGGGAAGGGGATCAATTCGACCATCGCGCTGCCGAAGGCTTCATCTATATTTGGGGCTTGCCTACCCGTGTCTGGGCCGAGGTTCACCGCTGGCGCGAAGGGAGGTAAGCCTATTCCGCCGGCGTTCTCGAGCAGATGGCTGTTCTTGTCTAGGTTCGGCGGAAGTTGTTGACGTCTAGGGCTGGCAACTCTACCTGTTCCACCTGAGGTCGAAAGCCCAACCAAGGGGTGGCCAACTGGGCAAAGCGCTCTGGATCCCCGCTGACATAGAAGCGGTGCGGTTCGTCGCGGAGGGCTGTTGGGGGCCGGCGGAGACCCCAGAGGCCGAGTTCACGGGCTAGCGAGCGCACCAGGGCCACGCCGGGATCCACCCGCTTGACCGAAGGGGGCAGCAGAGACTTCAGCAGGGGATCAAGGAGAGGATAGTGGGTGCAGCCGTAGACAAGGGTGTCGATCCCCTGCCGTAGAAGCGGCTGTAAGTAGCGTTTGGCGGCCTGCTGCAGCTCGAGGCTGTTCAACTGACCGGCTTCGATGAGGGGAACAAACGCCGGGCAGGCCTGCTCCCAGCAGTGGACAGGCTGGGGAAAGCGCTTGGGATCCAGGGCGCTGTACTCACGGATGGCCTTGGAGTAGGCGCGGCTTTTAACCGTAGCCGCCGTGGCAATGACCCCAATGCGGGATCCTTGGGCCAAGGCCGCCTGGGCGCCGGGCAGGATGAGGCCAAGGATGGGTAGGGCAAACTCCTGCTGCACTTGCTCTAGGGCCAGCGCCGAGCTGGTGTTGCAGGCCATCACCACGACTTTCACCGGCTGCGCCTGCATCCAGCGTAGGATCTGGCGCACGAAGGTCAAGATCTCCTCAGGCGAGCGATCCCCATAGGGCAGCCGCGCCGTATCGGCAAAATAGACAAGGCGCTCTTGGGGCAATTGCCGCCGCAAGGCCCGCCAAACGGTAAGCCCCCCCAGACCACTGTCAAACACCCCAATTGGCCAACTGGGATCTGGCTCTCTTGTCCACCCCCAACGCATGCTCCTTCCTCCCTCACTACCTTGGCCTAAGCTGCTGTATCCTACCCTGCCTTGAGACGGGTGGCACGCTCTAGCGGTTGCGCAAGAAGGTCTCGATGCCCTCGGCAATGGCCCGCGCCAAAATGGCCTGGTATTCGGGGGTGGCCAACTTTCGCCCTTCCGTGGGGTTGGTAACATACCCCAGCTCCAGCAGCACCGAGGGCATGCCCACGGGCGTTTCCCGCACCATGAAAAAGCGGGCCCGTCGCACCCCCCGATCCGCAGCGCCAGTAGCTCGCACCAGGCTGCGGTGCAAGATTGCTGCTAGCTCGGCGCTATCCGGCCGTAGGTAGTAGGTCTCGATGCCGTGGACGCTGGAGCGATCCAGAGCGTTGGCGTGGATGCTCACCAACAGCGTGGCGTTGGCCTGCACGGCTATATCCACCCGCGGTCGCAGCAACACCTCACGGTCGTCGGTGCGGGTCATCACCACCTCATAGCCCCGCTCCTGCAGCAGGCGTCGGACCTGGTGGGCAACAAGGAGTACAATGTCCTTCTCCAAGATCCCATCTACCCCGACAGCACCGGGATCCCGTCCCCCGTGGCCTGGATCCAGGGCAATGACCGGCCGGCTTGGGCGAGGACGGGAAGCCTGGGCAGGCGGCTGCGGCTGGGATGTGGGAAAAGGAGCGCCTAGAGGACGCAACTCCAAAGTGATGCGGCGGGATCCCTGGCCGGGATTGGGCTCAAAGACATTGAAGTCCTCGGCGGGCTGCACCAGAATGCTGACCGTGCGGGCATCTTCCTGCACAAGGCGGATCCGCTGCACCGGTCCCCCGACCGGCAAGCCGGGATCCGGCAAGGACTCGGGCAGGCGCGCCGGTGCCACGTTGATGCGGTAGCTGCCGCTTTCGGGATCCCAGCCAGCCCGGTAGAACATAAACCCATCGGCGCTGATGATGAGCTGATTTCCCCGCAGTTCCACAGAGCGCAAGGTGGCCAGCGGCCCTTGGGAATCAGTTAGGCTGATATCAGGCAAAAGGCTGGCCTGGGCAGCACCCCCAGCAGGCTGGATCCAGATTCCTCCCTGCTGTGGGTCGTAGCGGGCCTCCCAATCCCCACTGGAAGGATCCACATCCAACACCACGCGGGCGGTCGTAGGCTCGAACTGCCCAACACGCAGCCGCAAAACCCCCAAGCGGTTGACAGGATAGACCCGCTGGGTGAGGGCGGGACTAAGGGTGGTGTTGAGAAAATCCACAACCACCCGATTTGGATCGAAGAGGCGCCGCACCGTGGTGGAAGGGTTGCCCTGGGTGCGAATGAAAAAGCCCTCCGCCTGGGGAGAGATGGCCAAGATCTGATGGCTGGAACGGGAGCTTGCAGGAGGAGGGAGTGGGCTGGTTTCAGGGCGACGGGGCGGCTCTAAGGATGGGGACGAGGCGGTGGACTCCTGGGAACCAGGGGGAGGGGGAAATAGCGAGGCAGGGGGCGAGGGTTGCTCGGGTTGGAGGAACTGAACAGCCCAGCGGGAAGGGCTGGCGGTAAGGAGTTGCAGTTGGTCAAGGCTAAGGGGCTGGTCCGGCTGCAGGTGGAGGACAAAGCGAGTGATGGTCGGGGTGAGCTGTTTGATCTCCAACAAGGTAACTCGCCCTGGAAAGGTCTGGCTTTGGGGCTCGCGTCCAAAAAGGGTGTTGGGAAAATCCAGAACCACCCTAGGAGGGTTTTGCAGCACAAACAGAAAAGGCCGCACCTCTCCTTGGGTGTTGACCTCCAGCCATCCCCGCTGCGGGTCGTAGTGCCAGCGGTCAATGCGAGACAGACCGGTAACGGTAGTCAGTTGGGCTTGAACGGGCAAGGGGGAAAATAGACCCGCTCCGGCTAGGCCCCACAGCAGCATTGCTCCCCAAAGGGAGCTCTGCCTAGACGGCCTGGGATTTATCCCCTGCTTGTCCAAGTCAGGCATATCCTCCACCCACTCTGCCTACCTGCTGCCCTCAACTATACCAACCTCCCCCCAAGGCGACCTGAAGGGAGCGCCCTCTTGCTGCTGCCGGCGGGACTAGCTGAAGATAGTGGGGATCCTCCTGAGATTTCGCCAAGTAATGAATGACAGGCCCACCTGATCCCCTCTCTCTGGCCCGCGCCGGTAATAGTAAGCGATTGTGCAGGTTGTCCGCTTGGAGCTGCTGCGGCAAAAGTGGCCTGCACAAGTTCGCTTTGCTGATAACACCCTGCACATCTACCTGCTGGGATCCCTTCCCGGACAACCCTCCCCTCAAGTGGTGACCGCCCGGCTTTTTCTAATGTTGAAGCAGCTGCGGATCCCACGGCTGGAACAAGTGGAAATTTGCGCTTTCCTCGGCTCCCAGTTGCTCTGGCGACGCAGACTGAGAATAGGCTCCCGGCGGCGTTGGGATCGGTTTTCCTTCGATAACTGGGCAGTCAACGCTTGGGCTTACCCGGCTGCGTTTGCGGTGGCCCTGATGGTGAACAACATAGGCTTGTTGCAGTTGTTGCATTTGCCTCTTCACATTTGGATCTACGAATTTGGCCATGCCACCGTCGCCTGGTGGAGCGGGTATCGGGCTTTGCCTCTGCCCATCGGCTGGACAAGCGTTAGCTCGCAGAGGGATCCCTTTGTGTATTTTGGAATCCTCTTTTTACTGATTCTACTCTTCTGGTCAGCCCGCAAGGAGCGGATTGGGTGGCTGCAGGTGCTGGCCATCTTTCTTGCTCTATTGCAGTTTTACATGACCTGGCTGATGCCCAATCGCACCTGGGAGATGTTGTTTGTCTTTAGCGGCGTTGGAGGAGAATTTTATCTCAGCACCTTTCTGATGGCCAGCTTTTATTTTCCCTTGCCAGATCGCTGGAGATGGGATTTTTGGCGATTTGTCGTGCTGGGGATCGCGAGCAGCAGCCTCTGGAAAAGCTTTTGGCAGTGGCATCTTATTCAGCAAGGGTTAGCCCCAATTCCTTGGGTAACCCTACTAGGCGGCCAAGGAGATGCTGCTGGGGATATGAACCGCCTGGTTTATGAGTTTGGTTGGAGCGAAAGCCAAATTGTCCAAACCTACAAAAGCCTAGGAAACTGGTGTGTTTTGTTCATATTGGGCTTGTATGTCTTGTTTCTACTGCGCATGAACAATCAGATTTGGTTGTCTCTACAAGCAAGATTTATCCTCTGGGTCGATGCTCTTTTTGAACCGAGTAAGCATCGCTAAAAAAAGCCATATCTTCTCACCTTTTTTGGAAAAAAGACTGAGTCGAGGCGCAGCAGCGAAGGCTCTAGATCTTGCTCAAAGCGACTGTAGACCAATAGACTTGTCGAGGGCACTAGAAAAGAGCCAGAAACCCTCGGTTAATGGGAGATCTCTCTCAGAACGCCTGCCCAGTACTGTCAATGTTCTGGAGCTGCATGCAGGCGCTTGGGATTAAACTCTGTTGCTGTGATAGATGGTGGCAATCTGTAGGGCTGTAGTACAAATATTGGGGATCCTAAAATGCCCTGAAAATCGTTGTGAATTATGTGGGTCTCATTTGCACAGCGGCTCCCTGGAGGGACAACAGCAAGAGGTGGGTGTATTTAAACAGCATGACTCAGGCAGGAGCCGACCTGGCTTTCCATCTCCCTCCCTGCAGAAAGGGGTGCTGGCTAGTTGAGATCCTCGTCTTATCTTACTGCTGGCAGGATCCTGAGGGTGGAGGTTGCATTCATTCTAGTTTAGGCAGCCTCCGGAGTACCAACTTCCAACTGTTGCCGATTCCCCTCACCCAGGCTAAACTGGCTGCCACCCAGAGGGCGGGATCTTGGATCAACTGGCGCGTCGGCTTGCTCACCTCAAACCAAGGGTGACTCACCCGCAAATACCCCAGCAGTGATCGGCTCTGTAAACTGACACAGCCAATGCCGCCGGGCACCGTGGGCCAGATAAGCCACTCCAGGTCAATGTGGCTGTCCTCTAGGGTGCTAGCTTCCAAGCTGTGGCACCAGCAGCACCGCTGTAACTGGCCAGCCGCTGCTGTGTCGCTTGGAACTGGAGCTAGCTGTGGACACGAGGCTCGGGGTGGAGGGTAGAGAGGATCTCGGCTTCTACTTGCAGCAGGGTGTCCAGACGCTCCTGCACCTGGTCGGCGGGGAACTGCGCCAGGGCCAGATCCAGATACAACTGCCAGTGCCGTTCTTCAGCCGCTGCCAGCCAGAGGTAAAACTGCCGCAACTCGGGATCGGGGAGGTGAATTCCCAGCAGGCTTAGGCGTTCGTGGCTGCGAGCTTCGATAATGGCGGCCACTAGCAGTGCATCTAGAAGATGCTCTGGCTCATGGCGGCGCAGGTGCTGGTTGAGGCGGCTGGCGTAGGGAGCCGCTGGCAAAGGCCTAAGCGGGATCCCCAGCCGCTGCAGATGGCGATGGACTCGCTCAAAATGCTGCAGCTCCTCCCGCGCCAGCGGCGACAGAGCTTCCACCAGCTGCCCGTTGGCTGGGTAGCGGAAGAGGAGACTGAGGGCGTTACCCGCCGCTTTTTTCTCGCAGTTGGCGTGGTCTAACAAGACGAGGTCGAAGTGACGAATGGCCTGATCGATCCAGGCCGCAGAGGTAGGGGAAGCCAGTTGGAGGGTAACCACAGGTTCGAGAAAAGCGCAAAAAAGTTTTGTCAAGAACAGTTTCTCTGCCCCTTCTCCGCCAGGGGCTTGGGAAGAGGGACAATTGGATCTTAGCGTTGCCCCTCTCCCTGCTTAGACAGCCCTGGACAAGGCTGGGGCATTTAGTGGCTTAGGGCCAAGGTCTTTCCTGCCACAGTTGCCGCCATTTCCTCCAGGAGCTCCTCCGTCTCCTCCCAGCCGATGCAGCCGTCAGTGATGGAGACGCCGTACTGGAGCGGTACCCCCTTCTGCCAAGTTTGCTTGCCCGGCTTGAGGTTGCTCTCGAGCATGAGTCCCATCAAAGCCCGCTGCCCTTCCTGGTATTGCCGCAGCACTGCTCGACAGACGGATCCCTGCCGGCGGTAGTCTTTGTGGGAGTTGTCGTGAGAGCAATCCACCATCACTGAGCGCGGGATCCCTTGATCCTTCATTAGCAAAGCCGCCCGCGCCACATCTTCCGGCCCGTAGTTGGTCTTGCCGCCGCCCCCCCGCAACACGATATGCCGGTCGGGGTTGCCGGTGGTTTTTACCAAAGCCGTCATGCCGTCTTGGCCAATGCCCAGAAAACTGTGGGGGTGGCTAGCGGACACGATAGCGTTGAGGGCAATCTCCAGCCGCCCGTCAGTGCCGTTCTTGAAGCCCACGGGCATGGAGAGGCCGCTGGCCATTTCCCGGTGGGTCTGGCTTTCAATGGTTCTAGCGCCGATGGCCGCCCAGCTCACCAGATCAGCTGTGTACTGAGGAGTCACTGGATCCAGCATCTCTGTGGCGCAGGGCAAGCCCAGCTCGTTGATCTGCAGCAGGATGGAACGGGCCAGTTGCAAGCCGGTGGCGATATCGCAGGAGCCATCCAGGTGGGGATCGTTAATGAGGCCCTTCCAGCCCACCGTGGTGCGGGGCTTCTCAAAATAGGTGCGCATCACAATCACCAGGTGCTCGCGGGTTCGGTCGGCCACCCGCTTGAGGCGATGGGCGTACTCTAGCGCCGCTTCCGGATCGTGGATGGAGCAGGGTCCAACAATTACCACCAAGCGATGGAGATCCCGTCCGTGGATGATGTCGCGGATGGCCTGCCGTGTGGAGAGCACCACCTGGGCGGCCCTTTCCGTGAGGGGCAGCTTGGCTTTGACAGCAGCAGGGGTGATCAAGGGAGTTACCTCTTGAATGTTGCAGTTGTCGGTTTGGGGGGGCATAGCACCGTCGTCCTTATTGCTGCAATGCAAGTGAGGGATTAAACCACCGAGCCATCAAAAAAGCCCTGGCTCTAGGCCCAGGGCTTCAGGACGGACTCGAGTAAACTTAGCTTCTGAGTTTACGCGCCACCCTTCCGCCCTGGTTGCCGCCAGGGAAAGGTAAAGTAGCCAAAAAAGGTAGCGCGCCAGGTCATTTCCAGAGCAAGGAACTCGAAATCTGACGGATGAGACGAGTATAGCGAAAGTATACCCGAAAAGAAACCGAATTTGCCAAGGCAGGTTTAGGTTCTAGGCTGCTCCCAGGCTTCCCCATCAGAAAACGAGGAGCCGCCTTCCGCTGCTGCAGTCTGACAAGGCCGTAGCGGCAAGAGCCCCGCAAGCCTGGCAGGAACCGAGGCCATCAGCCCATCTCGGCGGGTAGACACGCCCCAAGCCCAGGGGATAGGCATTGGTCAATGTTTTCCCTTCTGGGGGTGTTCTCACCAAGCCTGGATTGTCTAGCCTCAGTGCTCAGATGCCTCCACCGAGGACCCTTGGGCTTTTTGCCCCTACAAGAGCAAACCCCTCTGGCCAGGGATCCCCGCTAGGATCCCGTCAGCGCCTCCAAGCCCTCAACCCGCACAAACCCAATGACCTGCATTTGGTCAGCGGCTATCTTCAGCTTCAGTACCCGCACCTGGATCCCCAGCTCTTCCAGCTCTTGCAGGTCAAACACTTTGTTGAGTCCTCCCAAGAACGCCTGGGTGATCTCGTCAGGAACCCGCACCGAGCCGATGGCAAACTCTGGCTCCTGAAGCCGCAACCTGCGTCCCTCTTCCACCTGGATCCCGGCGTTGAACACCACCTCAACTGCCTGATCCCTGCTGCCGTCTTTCTCCACCAAGAGAGCGGCAAGTTGGATGCGGTCAGGCTCCAAAAACTTGGCGCGCGGCTGGCGCAGTTCAAAATAGCGGGGTTCGTTCCCGCCCCCACCCAAGGGCAGATCTGCCTGGATCCGCTGAAACTGCCTGAGCACCTCAGGCGAGTTGAGAGCAGCATTGAGATCCTCCTGACGCACCACGACCTGAAATGCTGCTTGCAGGGGCTGTCTCAGCCGCAAAGGAGCTCCTTGGAAAAAAGCAGGGTCGATAGCGACTGGGTCGGTTTCCAGCTCCAGAAGCTCCAGGCGCGGAAAGGGTGCCCGGTACAGCCCCCGCCCGGCAACTAGAAGGCGCTCCGCCTGGCCATTGAGTAGGCGGTAGTTAGGCTGGCTCTGGATGCGTACCTCCAAAACCTCTGCTTTATCCAGCTGGGTTAGGAGCATTTGGCGCGCTGCCTGCTCTGCCCAATAGCCTGCCCCTGCCCCCAAGGCGGCCAGCAAGGCCACTAAGGTTGCCAGGATCTCCATCCTTGCCGCCGCAGTCTGGCCTCACACAGGCTCGCCCGCGGATCCTTTGTGAGGGCTGGCTTCAATGGGTCGGTTGCCAAGAAAAGTTTTGGCAATCTTCAGACCACCTGCCATCACCGGGCGGTTGAGGGCGGGGTCATGGACGAATTTGAGGCCAGAGGCAACTATTGGGCGCCCTTCGCCCCAGGTATCGACCACTTTTAGCGTGGCAGCCGCAACTGGACGTCCATCCGCAAAGTAATCCACCACCTTTAGGGTGGAGGCCCCTACTGGTCGCTGGTCGATCTCAATCTCGCTGAACTTCACAGGGCTGGGAAACACTGGCGGGCCGATCCTCTCTCCCCCCTCCTGAGCAGCCGGTAGATCAGCACCGGCAGGCCGAGGAGCCAAATTGAGGCCGTTGCCTTGCTCCGGAGAAGTTTCTTGCTGCGGCAGCGGGCTGGGAAGACCCGTGGAAATGGCCATAGGAACCTCCTCCGTTACAGACGATTAACTTTGGAACAGGCTTTTGCCATCCTCAGCCCGGATCAAGAAAGCTGGGATCGGCGTCTCCGGATTGCTAAAGCTAAATCCTGAAGATATTCTAAACTAAGTCTAGCCTGGGATCTGCCTTTCCCTTCAGCTGCGAAACACTAGCGAGAAGAGAGGGAGCAGGAGAAGCTTAGCAGGCTGGGAGGCTAGTGCAAGGAGTACTGCAATACATAGGCCCCCTCCTGGCTTGGCTTGTAGGTGTTGGCTCGGAGGGTGTACGTGCCGCTGCGAGGCAAAAAGGCAATCAACAGGGCATCGGTGCCGCCACCCTGGTCGTCATCCCAAGCCATCACCTTCCCCTCCGGATCTAACAGTTGCAAGAAGGCATCGAAGTCAGAGCTGGTCAAGGAGGCGACCAGGATTTGGCCAGGGCGAGCAGTGATAGGGTATTCCTCCATCCAACTGCCATCTTCCGGGTGCTGAAGGGATCCCGCGTGGAGGCGGCCCGATAGGGTTTGCTGCCAATTGACCTGCGTGAGGGTATAGGTCAGCCGGTAGGAGCCGCTGGCAGCCGGCTCAAAGCTAGTGGCCCGCAGGGTGTAGGTGCCTTCCTGCGGCAGCCGCACTGCCAAGAGGGCGTTGACATCTAGGCCCGAGTCATCATCAAAGCCGATCACCCGTCCCTGCTCGTCCACCAGCTCCAGATAGGGGTCAAACTCTTCACTCTCCAAGGCGGCAATCAGGATTTGCCCAGCCTTGGCTACTACAGGGATCCCATCCCAGTAGCTGCCATAGGCGCGACTAACCTTGTCCTCCACTGTGAGGCCTCCCCTTAGGGTCTGGCTGTCTCTTCCTAGGACAGATGCCAGCGGGGCTCTCCCTAGGTCTAATAGCTGGCAGCCCCCTGCCAGGGCCACCCAACTAAAGGCTAGCCAGGCTCCCCAACGGCGGAACCGTGGAGCAATGGGAGGCAACTTCCCCATCGAGGCTCTGGATTTCAATCCTACCCCCCAGAAGGGGGACAAGGACGGCCATCACAGCTTCTCCCAAGCTTGCAAGACAGCCTCTAGGGCCAGCCGCCCGTGGCTGAGATGGGTTCCTCCTTGTAAGTAGACAATGTAGGGCTCCCGCAGCGGTCCATCGGCGGAGAGCTCCGCGCTGCTGCCGGCCACAAACGTGCCTGCCGCCATCACCACTGGATCGGCGTAGCCGGGCATCACCTCTGGAATTGGGGTGAGATAGGAATCTACCGGGGAGCTGCTTTGGATGGCGCGGCAAAAGGCCTGCAGCTTCTGTGGGGATCCCAGTTGAATGGCCTGAATGATGTCAGTGCGGGGTGCTTGGGGCAGCGGAGAGACGGGATAGCCTAAGTCATGGAACACCTGGGCGGCCAGGTGAGCAATCTTGACGGCCTCGGCCACCATTTGCGGAGCTAAGAACAGCCCTTGGAACAGCAGGCGGTTGAGATCGAAAGTTGCTCCTCCTTCCGAGCCGATCCCTGGTGCCGTCAGCCGGCAGGCAGCTTTCTCCACCAGTTCGGCTCGCCCTGCCACATAGCCCCCTGCCGGGGCCAGGGTGCCACCTGGGTTTTTGATTAGGGATCCAGCAATCAAATCTGCGCCTACATGGGTGGGCTCTTGGGTTTCCACAAACTCGCCGTAGCAATTGTCCACCAAGACCACCACTTCGGGGTTTTGCGCCTTGACCACCTGGATCATCTCGGCAATCTGGGCAATGGAGAAGCTGGGTCGCCAGGCATAGCCACAGGAGCGCTGGATGTAAACCAAGCGTGTTTGCGGCTTGAGGGCGGTTTTCAAGGCCTGCCAATCGACATCTCCTTCCCGCAGATCCAACTGGCGATAGGTAACACCGAACTCCCGCAAGGATCCCCGGCCGGATCCCCTTATCCCAATGACCTCCTCCAGAGTGTCGTAGGGGGGGCCAGTGATGGCCAACAGCTCATCCCCTGGGCGCAGCACCCCAAACAAAGCACAGGCAATGGCGTGGGTGCCGGAGACCATCTGCAGCCGCACCAGCGCCGCCTCGCAGCCCATGATCTGGGCAAACACTCGGTCCAAAACCTCCCGCCCCTGGTCGTCGTGGCCGTAGCCCGATACGCCGGCAAAGTGATGGGAGCCCACCTGCTGGTCGCGGAAGGCTTGCAATACCCGGGCCAGGTTCTGCCTGAGAACTTGGTCTACTGCCCGAAACCGCTCCCCCAGGGCCGCTTCCGCTCTGTCCAACAGCTCAGCTACCTTCGACGGGATCCTTGCCAACTCCCCCCCTTTTCCACCCCAACTTGCTTCGAGAGCAATCTCCAGAAGCCGAAGGCCACTTTTTGGGCCTACTGACGCCAATATTGGTGTGGAATCCTGATCTTGATAGAAAGCTTAACTTCAGTCAACATCTCTTCACTTCCTTTGGTTACTTTTAGCTTAGCTAGTTTAGACAAGGCAGCCAACGTCGCTTCTTGTATAATAGGATAAAGTAGCACGGCAGTTCCAAGCAAAAATAAGGGAGTCGCTTAGCTGGCTAGGAAAGCCAGAAGGAAGTTGTGGACTGCAATTCGGCAGGAGAGGAAAAATTCCGGTCGTTTAGTCTCCCGAATTCAGCAGGGAAGTTGGATCAATCAAAAATTAAGGCAATCTAAATTTATCCTTAATCTCCAGTTCAAAGCCAAGAGTGAGGTGTTAACCTAGACTTAACTCCAAAGGTTAGTGCCCTTGCAAAAGCCGCACTTTAGTCAACTTTCATTGCCCCCTTTGGCCAGTTGGCGGGCGGGGAGGGTGTGGAAGCTTCTTGCAAAGGTTAGGCACTCACTTGAGGCGTAGACTGACACACTCGGGAGAGTTTCCATGGCGAAGCTTGTGATCCAAGGAAAAAACATCGAAATTACCGATGCCATCCGCAGCTACGTTCAGGAAAAAATTGAGCGAGCTGTTAGCCATTTTGCTCAGATCACCAGCGAAGTGGATGTCAATCTGTCGGTAGCCCGCAACCCCCGCATCAGTGCCAACCAATCTGCCGAAGTTACCGTTTACGCCAACGGCACTGTCATTCGAGCGGAAGAAAGTACTGAAAACCTTTACGCCAGCATCGACCGAGTGGCCGACAAAATAGCCCGCAAGCTGCGCAAGTACAAAGAGCGCAATGGCGTTCACCGCATCCGCCATTCTCCCAAAACTTCAGTGGCGGTGGCCCAGCAGCCGCCCACAAATCCTGTGAATATGAATCGGCAAGCGGAGCTGCCCCCTGAGGTAGTGCGCACCAAGTATTTCGCCATGCCGCCCATGACGGTTGAGGAGGCGATGCACCAGTTGGAGCTGGTGGATCACGACTTCTACGTGTTCCGCAACATCGAAAATGGCGAGATCAACGTCCTCTATGTCCGCAAGCACGGTGGCTATGGCTTGATCCGCCCCCACCCTAGCGGCTAGCTGCAAGATGCTTGGCAGCCCTGCTGTAGGTTCCCCATTTTGCCCTAGCGATTGCGTCTAGCCTTCGTCTAAGCCCTCAGACGCCAAGAGACTTCCCAACAGGCAACAGCTGGTGCAGGAACTGATCCTGGTGTTGGCGCAAGCTGCCCAGGTCAGGCCCATGGTTGAGCAAGACGAAGTAGGTGCCATCTGGCAACTGTCCCAACATCATCAGGCAATTGGGGGCCGATCCCACCTGGGCGACCGTGCCCGGAAGCAGGGTGCGCAGCTGCAGGGGGCTGTGGCCAAGGACGGCTACAGGTAGGATCCGCGCTGGATTCTCGTATGGGGCTGCCAGCAGATGCTGCCACAGATGGGTCAGGGCACGGGGGGAGAGATGCAGTTCCTGCCCCTCTAGACGAATCTCTGCTTCGCTGGGGAGGAGGGCGGGATCTAACTGGGCAGCCGGCTCAGTTACCAGGCGCCGCCGCAGGTACTCCACCAGGGCTCTGGGGCCTCCCAGTTCCGCCAGCAGGGCTGCTGCCATGGCCCGGTCGATGTTGCTGTTGAGCATCTGCAGCAGGGATCCCAAGGGCGGCGAGGTATAGCTAACCAGGCAATGGAGCTCAGCAGGCAGTTCCTCTAGCGTTGATCCAGAGCCGCCGAGGGCTACAGGGTAGGGCTGTTGGGGATCCCGAAGGAGTTCGGTAAGCCGGCGGGCGCTAGCTAGAGCGTCGGGCTGGCCCAGCAAGCGGAAGGGGGGCACCACCTTTACCTCGCCGTCAATCTGGCGAATGCCAAGGCCGTGCAGGTGGCGCGCCAGCTCGACGACATTGGCCTCCCGGAAATAGGGATCCCCGCCCCCCACCACAACCAAGTCTCCCTTCAGGCGCTGGCCGGAGCGATAGCCGGTGGTGTAAAGCGATGCTCGTAGCCCCAGGTCTCTAGCGCCATCAGGCTGAGGGCCAACTGATCCAAGGCTCCTACCGGCAAGGGTTGATCTAGGAGGTGCTCGGCCAGCAGCTTGCCTTTGGCTGTCCAGAGGAGGATCCCTTGCTGCGAGAGAGCCCCTCCTTAGGCAGCCAACTCCTGCAAAAAGCCCGACAAGACCACAGTGTAGGGAGAACCTTGCTCCTGGGGCGACTGCTCACGGGGCCACCAGGGCGGAAGGCCAGGCGTGCCGCTAGGAGAAGGCAGGGGTGGTGGCGGAGTAGGGATGGGAGGGAAAAGATCCTGGGTGGAAGAGGGAGCCGCAGCCCTCCAGCAGATCCCCAAGGCCAAAGAGCAAGCTAGGGGGATCCCTGCCCAGAAGCAACGGGAGCGCAGCCCTGGCGGGATGGACAACATGCTGACCTCACAGGCAAGACTTGAGGCTACTCTACTGCCATGCAGAGGGTCCTGGCAAATTGCTTTGCCTTGCTGCTAGGCAGTTGGCCGTAAAGCCAGGAGAGTGGACTCCTGCCTACAAGAGAGGCCAAGATCGAGAGCACAGCAGTACTGCCCTTGGAGGAAGACATCCGGCCTGCCCTGCAGGTTGACCCTCAGCTTCTGCAAGTGCTCCCTTCATGCCCAGAGATCTGCGCCGCTTCATTGCCCTCCTAGAATCCCGTGGCCAGCTCCGCCGCGTGACCGCCGAGGTGGATCCCGAGCTGGAAATTGCCGAAATTGCCGATCGCCTCTTGGCCTGCGGTGGCCCGGCGCTGCTGTTTGAGCGGGTCAAGGGATCCTCCATGCCCCTGCTCATCAACGCCCTGGGCACAGTGGAGCGCATCTGCTGGGCGCTGGGGATGGAGCGGCCGCAAGAGCTGGAGGAGCTGGGAAAGAAGCTGGCCCTGCTCTACCAGCCGCGCCCGCCAAAAGACCTTGCCCAGGCGGTGGAGCTGGGACAGGCGCTGTTCCGCGTCTTCAAAGCTCGACCCAGCCGGGAGCTGCTCCCTCCTTGCCAGCAAGTGGTGGTGCGCGATGAAGCGGTGGATCTCACGCAACTGCCCCTGTTGCGGGTCTATCCCGGCGACGCTGGGCGGGTGCTGACCCTGGGCCTGATGGTTACCAAAGATCCGGAAAATGGCATTCCCAATGTGGGGGTGTACCGCCTGCAACTGCAAAGCCGCAATACCATGACGGTGCAGTGGCTGTCGGTGCGGGGAGCAACTCGGCATCTGCGCAAGGCGGCGGCCCTGGGCCGGAAGCTGGAAGTGGCAGTGGCCATCGGGGTAGATCCCGCCGTGATCCTGGCGGCGGCCACGCCCTTGCCGGTGGATCTCTCCGAGTGGCTGTTTGCCGGCCTCTACGCCGGAGAGGGATTGCCCCTAGCCCGCTGCAAAACGGTGGATCTGGAAGTGCCGGCCCACGCCGAGATTGTTCTAGAAGGCACCATAACCCCAGGGGAGGTGGCCCCCGACGGTCCCGCTGGGGATCACATTGGCTACTACGGCCCTCGCAACGAGCAGGCTCCTTTAATTCGCTTCCACTGCCTCACCCACCGTCGCGATCCGATTTACCTCACTACCTTTAGCGGCAAGCCCCCCAAGGAAAACGACGTGATGGCCCTGGCCCTAAACCGCATCTACACCCCCATCCTTAGGCAGCAGGTGCCGGAGATCGTGGACTTCTTTTTGCCGATGGAGGGCCTGGGCTACAAGGTGGCCATTTTGTCCATTGACAAGGCCTACCCCGGCCAAGCGCGGCGGGCGGCCCTAGCTTTTTGGAGCGCCTTGCCTCAATTTAGCTACACCAAGTTTGTGATTGTGGTGGATAAGGACATCAACGTGCGGGATCCGCGGCAGGTGCTTTGGTGTCTGTGCTCGCGGGTGGATCCGCAGCGGGATGTGTTCATCTTGCCGGACAATCCCTTTGACGCCTTGGACTTTGCCACCGAAAAGCGGGGCCTGGGGGGCAAAATGGGAATCGACGCCACGACCAAGATCCCGCCGGAAACGGACACCCCCTGGCGGCAACCCCTTGCCCCGGATCCGGAAGTGGCCCGCCTGGTGGATCGCCGCTGGGCGGAATACGGCCTGGCCGATCTCAACTTGCAGCCGGCGGATCCGCGCCTATTTGGCTACGAGTTCTAGAGGTGGCTAAGAGGCTGGCGGGTGCAACAAGCGCTGTTCTGGGTTGCTTACCCTTGCCTTCAGTGGGCTATGGCGAGGGTGGGCCTAAGCCTACTGGGCACCAAGGGCGGCTAACAGCTCGTCTGCCAGCATCACCGCCGTATAGACTAGGGCCTGGCGCTGCTCAGGAGACAAGTTGCCAACGGGGGTCTGGGAGTTGCTCAGGATACCTTGCAATAGCCTGCTAGCCACGTATTCCCGTTTGGAGACGCCAGGGCTAGAGATAGTGGGGTTATCCAGGGAAAACTTTTGGTGGTGCTCGAAGGGAAAGGCGTATTCAGAAGCTATCGGCATGGCTTCACTCCCAACCCAAACTTGAAGCTGCGCTCAG
Organism: Synechococcus sp. O70.1; assembly: GCF_047462215.1. Lineage (NCBI taxonomy): Bacteria > Bacillati > Cyanobacteriota > Cyanophyceae > Synechococcales > Synechococcaceae > Synechococcus > Synechococcus sp. O70.1. Next base: position 97,413 of record NZ_JANSIT010000002.1, read on the forward strand.
CCCATTTTCCTGGACTGGGAATCTTAGAAAGCAAGGTCTCAAAAAAGACACTACGGGCTATCGTATCAAGGAGATCCCTGCGTGGGGGAACAATCTTGATCTGCTCTCCCCGGAAAAGATTGCCATGCACTTAAGCGAGTCTTTTCGACGCACCAAGATTGTGGCTACCCTTGGCCCCGCCAGCTCTGATCCAGCCATTCTCAGGGAAATGATCCTGCAAGGGGCAACTACCCTTCGCCTGAACTTTTCCCATGGAGATCACGATCTCCACCGCCGCAGCATTCGCCTGATCCGCCAAACGGCGATGGATCTGGGGATCCAGGTTGCCATTTTGCAAGACCTGCAGGGGCCCAAAATCCGCCTGGGCAAGTTCGCCGAAGGCTCGATCACCCTCAAGGCTGGGGATCCCTTTGTGTTGACCAGTAAGCCCGTCTTGGGAGTCTCAATCAAATAATCCCGGTAAACGGGACTGAAACCCTGGCTCTGCGCCGCCCGTTCCACCAGGTCATAACCGGGAATCAACCCCCGCCGGTAGGGCTGATGCAAACGGTCTTGCAACCCCGCCCGCAACAATTCCGGCGACCCCTGCTGCAACCCCTGGAGCAAACACCCCAACGCCCCCAGATTCGCCACCGCATCCCGGTAGGGGACATGACTCGGCAACACCGCTCGAGCCTCCGCCGTAGATAAGGCAAACTCAGGAATCGCCAAAACGGGGGTCACTTCAGGATGCCAAGGAATCTCAGCAACGCATTCCCCGCAGGTCAACCGACAGCCCCCCCACCAGGCAGGCACCACATTATCGGGATGCCCCTCCAACGCCACCCCCCAAGCCAACACCTGGGAAGCCGGGAGCGGTTCCCCCAGGAAATAGTGCGCTGCCCGCAGACCCGCCACAATTGCCGTCGCCGAACTGCCCAACCCCCGCGCCAAAGGCACCTCCAATTCCAGGGTTAACGTCACCGCTGGCACCGCCTGCCCCAAGCGTTCATACACCAGGGCAAAAGCCCGATAGGCTAAATTTTCCCCCGCCACCGTCGCCCCCTGGCTAATCAGCGGTTCCCCACCCGAAATCCTGTTTTTCGGGGCTTCACCCGGATACCCTCCAGACTCGTTGGGGTTCACCAAGCCCTGCCAACCGAAAAAACCACGATCAGCTAGTTGACAGAATTTATCATTTAGTTGACAGAATTTATCATTTAGGTATACGCTGAAGAGCAATGCAACCTAGCGAGTTCTTTGCCGCCGGTAAAGTCATAGCTTGCCTATTGCTTAACTGTTCTATCCTAAGTTTGGTTGGGGAGCGTTGTTTTTTTACAGATTCACTGTCAGCCTGGAGGGAGTGATTTCAGAAATTTTGATCAATATATTCCAAGCGATTTGAGCAGGTCATATTAAGCCTGAAAAAGTTTGCCATTGCCACTCGTAAACCCCGTTAACCTTATTTACCCCAAAGGAGTCGTTTATGCGTCGGTATTTGTCTGCTTTCCTGATTAGTGTATTAGTCTGCTGGATGTTGGTAAGCTGTTCTTTTTTTCAATCGTCAACTTCAAATAATTCTGAATCTGTCACTCAAAGTTCTCCCATGAATGACCCCTATGCCCAGCAGGTTATGGAGGGGTTAGCCTACCTTCAAAAACGGGCGGATGAACTGCTTAAGTTAGTGGAAAATCTCCTGGTCGCCCTAAAAAGTGGGGATATTAATCGTGCCCGGCAAGCTTATGTAGAGGCTCGTCCTCCCTATGAAGAAATTGAAGTTTATGCGGCTAGTTTTCCCGAAGAAGATGAAGCTATTGATGCTCGCCCCTATGCCATTAAAGGTGGGGAAACTTCGGAAAATTATCGCAGTATTCACCGGATCGAAGCCCTTATCTATCGGGACAATAACTTGGCGGCGGCAGTGCCCTACGCTGAAAAATTGGTGGATAGCGTGAAATCTCTGATTGCCAAACTCAACGATCCTAAAAATTTCAATTCATCTCTAAATTTTGCCGGAATGTTAGCTTTGGCGGAGGAGATTCCTTCCAAAAAGATTTCCGGTGAAGAAGAAACCTGGTCAGATCAAAGCATTTTAATTTTCAAGCACAACTGGATTGGGATTCAAAGTCAATTTGAACCCTACAAATCCAAACTTGACCCGGCCTTGGTAGCGGAGGTTGATCAAGCCTATAAAAATGCGATGGCAACCATTATGGAATTTACCATTCCGGGAAAAGTCATAACCAAACCCTACAGTTCGGTGAATGCCCAACAGCGGGGTAAAATTGTCGCCGCCGCCTATGCCTATCGAGATGCTTTAGCCAAGGCAAAAGTGGCTTTGAATATTCCCGACCCACCGGAAGCATCTGAGAGTTGCAAGTGAATCATAGGCACGTCTATCAATGCACAACGATGGCAATAGGACATGAGTCTCAATCAAATAATCCCGGTAAACGGGACTGAAACCCCGCTTGTCGGCTGAGCCGGAAGAAGGCAGGGATCCTTTTGGGGATCCGCTCAGGTATTGTGGGGATAGGCACTGCAGTGGCTAAGCCGAGGGAGACGGTATGGAGTGGCTTATTTTTATCCTGTTTTTAGCTCTGGCTGCCGGGATCTTGGCTCTAGCCCTTTACCACGAAAAGAAACGTCGAGAAGCTCTGGAGCGGGTAGCTGCACAGCTAGGAATGCGCTTTTCTGCCCAGTTGCCTGAAGAGATTCGATCTCGCTTGTTGCAAGCAGGCTTTGGACTGTTTGAACGAAGCCATGGGCGGCGTTTCTATAATTCGATGTCCAAGCGGCTGATCGATGGCACTGAGATTACCGTTTTTGATTACCAATACACCCGCGGCAGTGGCAAGAGTTCTAGCACTTATCGCCAGTCCGTCTTCTACGCCTATCACGAGGATCTTCATCTGCCCCGTTTTCGGCTGCACCCCGAAAATGCCCTTTTCCATGGCATCGCCAAAGCTTTTGGCATGCAAGATATCAACTTCGAGAGCCACCCTAAGTTTTCTCGGAGCTATCTCTTGCGAGGAGAGAATGAAGCCCAAGTTCGGCTGCGGTTCCATCCTGGCGTCCTTGGTTTTTGGGAGCAGCATCCCAACTATTGCGCCGAAGGAGCTGGCGCCCACCTCATTCTTTGGCAAAATGACCGACAGGTGAATCCCGAAGGGATGGCAGAATGGATGCGCTTGGGGGAAGAGTTGACTCAACGGCTGCGGCGTATGTAGTAGCAGAGCCTACGGCCCCCCGCCGCGAACGGTCAACCTCGGCCTAAACCTCACCCCAAGAGGGTGCGCTGCAATCTCAAGAACCTCTCTACTGAGCGCCGAGGGCCACCAACAAATCATCTGCCAACAACACCGCCGTATAGACCAAAGCCTGTCGTTGCTCAGGAGATAAATCGCCGACGGGAGTCTGGGGATTGCTCACGATACCCTGCAGTACTCTGCTGGCTATGTATTCCCGCTTGGAAACCCCTGGGCTGGAGATAGTGGGGTTATCCAGAGAGAACTTCTGATGGTGCTCGAAGGGGAAGGCGTATTCGGGGGCAACCGGCATCGCTCGACTCCAGATGGATCTCTACACTCGGCTTTGCCTATTTTCCCATCCTCTCTCGCTGGGGATTTTAAAAAAGCGGTGCCTCAAAAAAGACATAACGGGTTATCGTAATCAGAGAGATCCCTAATGTGGAGGAAGGATCTGGGCTGCTCTCCCTTGGGAACAGTGGACATGCATTTGAGGGATTCTTTTCGACGCACCAAAATTGTTGCCACCATCGGCCCCGCCAGCTCTGATCCAGCCATTCTCAGGGAAATGATCCTGCAAGGGGCAACTACCCTTCGCCTGAACTTTTCCCATGGAGATCACGATCTCCACCGCCGCAGCATTCGCCTGATCCGCCAAACGGCGATGGATCTGGGGATCCAGGTTGCCATTTTGCAAGACCTGCAGGGGCCCAAGATCCGCCTGGGCAAGTTTGCCGAAGGCCCGATTACCCTCAAGAGCGGGGATCCGTTTGTCCTCACCAGCAAACCCATTTTGGGAACGCAGGAGCGCAGTTGGGTTACCTACGACAAGCTGGCCCAAGAGGTGCCGGAGGGAGCAACCATCCTTCTGGATGACGGTCGAGTGGAGATGCGCGTGGAGGCGGTGGATCCGGCAGCGGGCGAGCTCTTCTGCCGCACCATTGTCGGCGGCACCCTCTCCGACAACAAGGGAGTGAACTTCCCCGGCGTGCGCCTCAGCATCCGCGCCGTTACCGAAAAAGACAAAGAAGACCTCTACTTCGGCCTCAACCAAGGGGTCGACTGGGTGGCCCTCAGCTTTGTCCGCGATCCCTCGGATGTTCTGGAGCTGCGGGAACTGATGGCTGCCGCTGGCAAGCGAGTTCCCATCATCGTCAAGATTGAAAAACACGAGGCTATCCAGCAACTGCCTCAGATCCTGGCTCTTAGCGACGGGGTGATGGTGGCGCGGGGAGATCTGGGCGTGGAGCTGCCGGCAGAAGAGGTGCCGATCTTGCAGAAGCGGATCATCGCCATGGCCAACTGCCTGGGGATCCCGGTCATCACCGCTACCCAGATGCTGGACAGCATGGCCCATAGCCCTCGCCCCACCCGCGCTGAGATCTCGGATGTAGCCAATGCCATTTTGGACGGCACCGATGCCGTTATGCTCTCCAATGAGACGGCGGTGGGCAAGTATCCTGTCGAGGCGGTGGCCACCATGGCCCGCATTGCCCTGCGCATCGAACAGGACTACTTTAATCCCCTCTACGCGGATCGCCGCCACCACCTGCGCGCTCTTGCCCGGCAAGAGTTGAGCCAGACTAGGGGTAGCTGTGCCGAGGATAATTCGCTGCGTCCCAAAGCCCTGATAGCCGATTCCATTAGCCGCGCCGTGGGGGAAATTGCCGAGGAGCTGGACGCGGTAGCCGTGATGACCCTAACCAAAACCGGAGCCACAGCCCGCAATGTCTCGCGGTTTCGCCCGCGCACTCCCATCCTGGCCGTAACACCCCATGTGGAGGTGGCGCGGCAGCTGCAGTTGGTGTGGGGGGTACGCCCGCTGTTGGTTCTGGATTTGCCTACCAGCCGCCAGACCCTTCAAGCCGCCATTAACGTAGCCCAGGAAGAAGGCCTGCTCAAGGACGGGGATTTGGTGGTGCTCACTGCCGGCACCCTGCCGGGCATTTCCGGCTCCACTGACCTTATCAAGGTAGAAGTGGTGAAGGCGGTGGTGGCTAGAGGCAGAGGGTTTGGCAAAGGCACCGTCAGCGGCCCTGCCCGTATTCTCCGATCTGGCCTTGAGGCCAGCAAGATTACCCCTGGCGATATCCTGGTTGCCCGCGCCACTGATGCTAGCTATGTAGAGGCGATCAAGCAGGCGGCTGGAGTCATTACTGAAGAGGACGGCGTCTCCTCCCACGCAGCCGTAATTGCTCTGCGACTGGGAGTGCCGGTGGTGGTGGGGGTTAAAGATGCCACGCGCCTCATCCGCGACGGAGCTATTGTTACTTTGGACGCGGAGAGAGGCCTGGTTACTGCCGGCAGCGAGGGTTTAGGTTTCTAGCGCCGTCGTCGGGAGCAGCGGCGCAACAGCCACCTGGCGGCGGCCCGATCGCCTTCATCCCAAGCTAACCGCTCCACGGCCACCATCACCATCGAGGTAATTGCTGCCTCACTGAGATGCCATTGGGAACGCAGCTGCTGGACAGCCAGTGTAGCGGCCTCGAGGTCGCGTTTGCGAATGGCGCGGAGCAGCTCTTCAGACATCGACGAAGGCCAACCCCTCTGATCCTTTTTGCTATCTTTCTACCGCAAGAGCCAGAAGCTTCCCTTCTCCTAATGCCAAGATTTGTCTTGTTTGTCCAGAATGCCTTAAAAAAACTTCTTAGACGCTCGCTTGGGTTAGCCCGCAGGGATGGCCACAGGAGAGGGCAGTAGCCGCTCCATTGCTGCCTGCAGATCCTGGGTCAGAGCTTGGATAGCCTGCCGGCGGTTGGCCTGGTAGGTGGGCCAGCGCTCTGAGACGGAGAGGGGATCCCCGATGCGGAAACGGGCTAGCCGCGGCCCCAGCTGAGGAGGAGCGACCAAGGGATTCTGGCCTTTGATCCAAGCCAGGAGGTTCCACAGCCGCAGGGCGGTTTCGGCCAGTTCCTCCGGGCTGGGCTGCTCAGGCAGAGGGCGGACGGCAAATACCATTAGGGTCTCCACCAAGCGCATGTGCCAAAGGTGGAAAGTGGCCTCCGAGGCAATGCGATTGGCTAGGCTTTTTTCTACTGCAGAGAGGGCAGCAACATCGGGAATATCTTCCCGGTAGATCCAAGACCAGCCTGCCTGCTCAAGGCGATGTCGCCGCTCGATGAGGTCTCCCTGAGGTTGCAAGCCAAAGCGCTGCTCAGCCACGCGCAAAGCCAGATCCAATAAGCTTTGCAGACGTGTCCGCAGATCCCCTCCTTCTCCCCGCTTGGCCCAAGTTGCCGCAGGCAAAGTGGGGGCATAGAAGCGCTCGTAGAAGTTCTCCAGGGTCTGAATGAGGTGTTCAGCCAAGCGGAGCAAGCGGGCCATGAGAGATCCTTTGCCGACATGGGCTGAGCGCCCGGTTGGCAGGTGGCAGTTGGCCTCCATGCGGCGGAGCAACCTGTCGAGGGCTGCCCGGGGATCCCTCAAGTACTGGTAGCAGAGGCCCACGGGTAGGATCAGCACTTCCTCTGGCCGACCTGCCTTGAGCAGATCTTCCACTGCCCAAAAGCTCAACTGGGCCACTCCCGGTTCCAGGGGGTTGAGCAGCCCACTCATGCCGTTGATGGTCCCCTCGGGTGCCACGGCCAATGGATAGGGGCCTGAGACTAGCTGCTCGCGGGAACTCTTCAGCCCTGCCCGATCCAGACGGCCCCGCAGAATGGGGATCCCGCCTAGCCGGGGCAAGCCCCAACTGGCAATGGCCCCCAGCCACAGCGGCAGGCCGCGGTCGTAGACAAACAGGACGTGGGGCCGCTGCCGCAGCCGGATCCCCTGTTGCCGGGCCACCTGAGGCAAAAGGTGAGCAAACAGGTACAGCAGACAGGGAGGGTCATCGAGGGTGGGGTGGCGAAAGGCTACCAACAAGCGAATCTTGCCTGCTTCAAATTGCTGATAAAGCTGAGCCAAGCGCTCCCCTCCCTCCACCTCGACGCGCGGAATCCCTTTGGTCCAGCGCAACCAAAAAGGCAAGCCGGTTTGGACAAAACGAACCACCCAAGGCGTCAATCGTGGCGGCAGAAACTGGAGGGGAGGTTGAACCGTCTGCGGCATAGGGATCCTCAAATCTAGGGTTGGCACGCTTGGTAAACCTAGGCTTTGGATCCCCTCTTAAAGAGGGCGAAGAGGCAAAAAAGCCCCGCTGCAACAGTTGCTCAACTGGGCTCCCTCTGCTCAGAAGGTTTTCAACCTCCTGCTGCTTTCTTCCGGCGGCCCCGCGTCTTTTTGGGGGCAGCTTCTCCTGAGGCTGAGTCTTCCATGACCTGGCCGTTTAACACCTGCTTGAGGTGAATGTGCTTGTAGCCTAGGTGGATCTCAAACTCATCGCCAGGCTTGAGATTCATCTGCTTGGTGTAGGCAGACCCGATGATGATCTGCCCATTTTTGTGAACGCTGACGCGAAAAGAGGGTTCGCGACCGCGCTTTTCACGGCTACTTGGGCCGAGGCTGAGACCTTTTGCCGCTAGCACCGCATCGTAAAAAGCGTTTAAGTTGACGCGGAGCTTGTTGTTCTTGGTCACGGTTACGTAGCCACAGCGCTTTGCCGTTTCCCGGCGCGGAAGGTGCCCCAAAGCTTCTATCTTCTGCAAGAGAGCCTTGCCAGTTAGGGGTTGTGGTGGTATATCCAACATTTTCTAATACCCTACAGCCCTCTCTAGGATCATAACCTCCTGAAGTACTTCTGCAACCAAAAGCTTGCAGCTCCGCTCCAGGTCGTGTTTACTCTAGGGGAGAAAGGCTCTTCTCAATTGGGCGTTCAATGGGTGTTCTGGCTCTGGATAAAGCAGCAGAGAGAGGGGATTTGTTTTGCCCAAATGGCTTGGCAAGACGGCTAGAAGAAGGCCTCAGCTAGCGGCAAGTGCTCATCTTTTCCGGAAATTAGCCGGGCGCCAACTGCTGGGCTACTAGGGAGGGAAGCTGAGCCACAGGGATCCCCTCTAGGATCTCGGCGGCAAAGGCATAGGTGAGCAGTTGGCGGGCTTGGGCCAAGGGAATGCCGCGGCTTTGCAGGTAGAAGATCTCTTCCGCCTCCAGTTGGCCCACGGTGGCTCCGTGGGTGCATTTGACGTTGTCGGCGAAGATCTCCAGGTGGGGCCGGGTATCCACTCGCGCCTTGGGGCTTAAGAGGAGGTTGCGGTTGGTTTGGGCCGCGTCGGTCAGTTGGGCTTCTCGGCTGACCAGAATGCGCCCGCTGAAGACGGCACGGGCTGTCTCGTCGACAATGCACTTGTGCAGTTGGCGGCTACTACCCTGGGGGGCCTGGTGCCGCAGGCGGGAGTGGGTGTCGCTGTGCTGGGATCCCTTCAACAGGGTCAGCCCCTGCAGGTGGGTGTGGGCCTGGGGCTCCACCTGGGCCAGCTCCAGGTTGTGGCGGGAAAACTGGGATCCCCACTGGAGGGCCTGCAGCCGGTAGTGGCTGTAGCGGCCCTGGCGCACGGCGGTTTGGTTGATGTGAAAGGCCTGGGATCCCTGCCGCTGGACGAGGATGTGGTGCAGGCGGGATCCTTCTTCCAAGGCAATCTCGGTAACCGCGTTGCTGAAGGGGATCCCCGAGCCCCAGGAAAGGTGGTCTTCAATTAGGGTGAGGGAGCTGTAGGCTGGCAAAGTCAGCAGGCAGCGGGGCTGGGCCAAAACCGCCTCTCCTTCAGGGGCCACGGTTATCCAGAGTAGATGCAAGGGCGGCAAAACCTTCTCGTGGGGCAAGAGCTCAATCTGGATCCCGCCGCCTAGGTGGGCGGTGTTGAGGGCGCTGAAGACATCGACCTTGGCGATGGTTTGCAACCCTCTAGAGGCAGCCTGGCTGAGGGGAGCAAGGCGCAGCGCCGACGGCAGGCCGCTCAAGTCAGAAAGGTGGGGAGCGAAGTAGCCGTTGACCAAGACGGCATAGCTGTGGCGGCTTTCCGACCACAGCCAGGGCTCTAGAGTGGCCCGGTTCACATCTCCCTCCCCAGGGCCGGCCAAGCGAAAGGCGTGGGCCACTAGCGGCGAGAGGTCGCTGTATTTCCAGTCCTCTTCGCGCGGAGTGGGGATCCCCAGTTCCGCCAGTTGGGCACGGGCCTGCTGTCGCAGAGTGGCGTGGGAGTCCTCCACCTCCGGGATTTGGCTAAGAATGTGCTCCAGAAAGGAGCGGCCAAAACTGGCAGCGTCGCTTTCTCCAACCGACGACTTGGGCACCGCAGCGCTCATCCCACCTCCTCCCTAAGCCAGTCGTAGCCCCGCTTTTCCAGCTCCAGCGCCAAGCTCTTGTCCCCGCTAAGGACAATGCGCCCCCCTTCCATCACATGCACATAGTCAGGGGTCACATACTCCAGCAGGCGCTGGTAGTGGGTAATGAGGAGTATGGCCTTCTCGGGGCCAGCTAGCTGGTTGATGCCCTGGGCAACGATGCGCAGCGCGTCGATGTCGAGGCCAGAGTCCGTCTCGTCCAAAATGGCCAGGGTCGGCTCCAGCACGGCCATCTGTAGAATCTCGTTGCGCTTTTTCTCGCCGCCAGAAAACCCCTCGTTGACGGGGCGCTCCAAAAAAGCCGGATCCATTTTGACCAGCTCCAGCTTTTGGCGCACGAAGTCGTCAAACTCAAGGGGATCCATCTCCGGCTGATCCCGGTATTTCTGCCGGGCGTTGTAGGCAGCCCGCAGAAAATCCAAGTTGCTTACCCCTGGAATCTCGATGGGGTATTGAAAGGCCAAAAAGATCCCAGCCCAGGCCCGCTCCTCCGGTTCCATGGCCAAGAGATCCTTGCCCAGATAGAGGATCTCACCCCCGGTTACCCGGTAGTCCGGGTGGCCGGCCAGGATCTTGGAGAAGGTGCTTTTCCCAGAGCCATTTGGCCCCATGATGGCGTGGATCTCGCCGGCCCGAACTTCCAGGTTTACCCCCTTGAGGATAGGGTTGCCGTCGATCTCAGCGGTGAGATCGCGGACAGATAAAATGACAGGGCTGTTTTCCCGGATCATCTCAGCGGTTGCTCTGGAATGAACTCCAGACGAGCGTTCACCCTGGGATCGCGCAGCTAGCTAAAGTAAGCCGACAATTGCCCATTCAGCTTGCTGGGGATCTAGCCAACGGATCCCTCTAGCTTCAAGCTCAGCAAGCGATCTGCCTCGACGGCAAACTCCATGGGCAGTTGGTTAAACACCTCCCGGCAGAAGCCGCTGATGATCATAGACACAGCATCCTCTGCAGAGATGCCGCGCGACTGGAAGTAAAACAACTGCTCTTCTCCAATCTTAGAGGTTGAGGCTTCATGCTCCACTTTGGCGGTGTTGTTTTGCACTTCGATGTAGGGGAAGGTGTTGGCGCTGCACCGATCCCCAATCAGCAGGGAATCACACTGGGAAAAGTTGCGGGCGCCCTCTGCCTTCGGCCCAATTTTCACCAAGCCGCGGTAGCTGTTTCTGGAGTGCCCCGCCGAGATCCCTTTGGAGATAATTCGGCTGCGGGTGTTGCGGCCTATGTGGATCATCTTGGTGCCGGTATCGGCCTGCTGGTAGTGGTTGGTCAGGGCAACTGAGTAAAACTCGCCCACCGAGTTTTCCCCCACCAACACACAGCTTGGATACTTCCAGGTGATGGCGGAGCCAGTCTCCACCTGCGTCCAGGAGATCTTAGAGTTGGCCCCCTGGCAGAGGCCGCGCTTGGTAACAAAGTTGTAGATGCCGCCCCTGCCGTTTTCGTCGCCGGCATACCAGTTCTGCACCGTCGAGTACTTGATTTCGGCGTTGTCCAGGGCAATCAGCTCCACCACCGCCGCGTGCAGTTGGTTGGTGTCGAACATGGGGGCCGTGCAGCCCTCCAGGTAGCTGACGTAGGATCCCTCGTCGGCAATGATCAAGGTGCGCTCAAACTGGCCCGACTCGCTGTTGTTGATACGGAAATAGGTCGAGAGCTCCATGGGGCAGCGCACCCCCTTGGGCACATAGACAAAGGAGCCGTCGCTAAATACCGCCGAGTTCAGCGCCGCGTAGTAGTTGTCGGCAATAGGCACCACCGTACCCAGGTACTTACGAACCAGCTCGGGATACTCCCGTAGCGCCTCCGACATGGAGCAGAAGATGATCCCTTCCTTGGCCAGCTTCTCCCGGAAGGTGGTGGCCACCGAGACGCTGTCGAAAATGGCGTCCACCGCTACATTGGCCAGTCGCTTCTGTTCAGACAGCGGGATCCCCAATTTTTCAAAAGTCTCCAGCAGCACTGGATCCACTTCGTCCAGGCTCTTTTTCTTCTCCCGCACCTTGGGGGCCGAGTAGTAGACGATGTTTTGGTAATCAATGGGGGGGTAGGTCACGTTTGGCCAAGTGGGCTCGCTCATCTTCAGCCACTGGCGGTAGGCCCGCAGCCGGAACTCCAGCATGAAGTCCGGCTCCCCCTTTTTGGCCCAGATTTGGCGAATGATGTCCTCGTTTAGGCCCTTGCCGATGGATTCTGAAGGGATGTCGGTAACAAAGCCGTACTTGTAGGGCTGGTTAACCAGGGCGCGGACGCTCTTAGACATGGGTGGCTCTCAAGTAGGGATTAGAAGCGCGCAAGAACAGACGGCCAACTAAAACAACATAGTTGTTGCTTAACTAATCCTCAAGTTACTTTAGCAATGATCCCGTTGTCAAAATAGGCAGGAGGACAACGGTGAACCGAGCACGTAGGATCGCTGGCCAGGCTACCCAGCCTACTTCCAGTAAGCAGGCTATTTTGATCTACCTGCGCAAGGCAGGACAGGCTACTGCCCAAACCCTAGCAGAGCACTTGGGCATTTCTCCCCAGGCCATTCGCCGCCACCTCAAGGATCTGGAGGCGGAGGGACTGATCCGCCATGTCGCTCAACCCAGCGGCCTTGGCCGTCCCCAGCACTTCTATCAGCTTAGCCCCCAGGGGGAAGCGCAGTTCCCTGCCCGCTACGACGAGTTTGCCCTGGGCCTACTCAACACGCTGGCCGAAACCTTGGGAGCCGAACAGATGGGATCCCTGCTCCAGCAGCAGTGGCAACGCAAAGCCCAGGAGTACCAAGCCCAGATGGGATCCGGATCCCTGGCCGAGCGGCTAGAGCGCCTGGTACAGTTGCGCCAGGCAGAAGGCTACATGGCCGAGTACTACCCCTATCCCAACCACCTGGCTGCCCCCAGGCCAGCAGAAGGCTCTGAGCAGTATGTCGAGCAGTACGTCCTGGTGGAGCACCATTGCGCCATTGCCCAGATTGCCCAGCGTTTTCCCAGCGTCTGCGGCCATGAGCTGGAGATGTTTGCCGCCGCTCTGCCCGATTGTCGGGTGGAGCGCCTCAGCTGGCAAGTTAACGGGGAGCACCAGTGCGGCTACTGGATTGCCAAGCCAGGCTCCTCCGCAGGGATCCCTTCCTAGGCCCAGCCCCAAGAAACTGCAGGTGACGGCTTTAGAAGACAAGCAAGAGCAGCCATAGTCTTAAGGATCCGCCACCTCAAAGGCCCACAGCCCTCGCTCTGCTGGGATCCGATGCAGCTGACCCTTGGGAAAGCGTCGCCGCAGCGCTGCCCCTTGCTGCTCCCATACCCCCTCGTTCATAAACAGGGTAAACGGCGGCTCTAGGTCTTGGCTAAGCAACGTCTCGGAGGGAAAAACCTTCACCTCTTGTTCTTGCCTGGCAAAAAATCGAATCCAACTTTGCCAGTAGGCAGGCTCTCCCCAACTGAAATAGGGGTAGGCGGCGCTAGCAGCCAAATAGAAGCGGTGGTTGGGATCCCTCTGTCGAGCGGCCACGTAGCGCCCGGTGGCTCCCACGTCGTTGCCCTGCGTCGAGCCCTTGTGGACAAAGTCGCCCCAAATGGCCAAGTTCCAGCCTCCAATGAGGAGGATGGTGCCCGCCATCGCTACTGCTGTTACGGTGGATCCCCAACGTTCCAGGGGAGCGGCCAGCGTCTGGATCCCTTCCAGGGTTAGGTAGGCTACAAAGGGCAGGATCACGAGCAGGCGGGTGTAGTTGGGGGCTTTGGTGATAGCCAGGCTAAAGAGCAGGTAAAGAAACAGGAAACTGCCAATACAGAGCCAGTCGTGCGGCTGGCTGCGCCCCCTGAGGACGCGGTAGAGCCCAGATCCCAGCCCTAGCCAAATCAAGATCCCTGTCAAGGGATCCACAAAGGCATGGCCGTAGTTGGGATAGATATAGCCCCGGTCGTGCTGGCTGGGGTCGTTGAACATGCTCAGGCCATTGCGGATGTTGCGCCACACCCCCTCTGCCGGCGTAGCCGCGTTCACCCACATTTGCTGCAGCGCCCGCCCCTCGGGGAAAAAGAGAAATTGCTGGCGGGCATACTCGGCGCTTTCTGGGGGGGCAGTGGCGGTGGCTACCAGAATGGGCGCGGCCACCAGAAAAAATCCCAGCGCTGCCGGCACTGTCAGCTTGGCTAGGGTCCAAACGGGGTTGGCCTGCAGATCCTCCCGCCCCAAGAGCAAGTACAGAACGCCAAACAGGAGTCCCAACAGGATCACCACGCGCCCTGGCAAATAGCCGTAGAGGGAGAAAGCCGCTGCCCCTCCCCCCAAATACAAAAGCAGGGGATTTTTTTCCCGCACGCCCTTCAAGATCAGGGCCAGAGCTGCACACTCCACCAGCACAATCAGGTTTTCCCGCATGGCCATGCGGCTAATGCCTAACAAGGCGTGGTTGGATCCCAGAAGGGCCGCTCCTGCCAAGGCCAGCCGGGAGTTCCAGAACGACCGAAAAAACCCGTAGGCCACCAGAATAGTAATCACCCCAAAGGCGGCATGCACCGTGCGCACATTGACCAGGGTGACTCCTCCCATCAGCCGCGTCAGGCCGCCAAAGAGGCTAAACATAAAGCGGGGGAAATAGAAGTACTCTGGCATCAGCCCAAAGAGATCGGGGTAGCGCACCCCGGAAGCCCGACGAGCCATGGAGGTGATGACAATCTCGTCGGTGTTGATTTGAAAAGGGATGTTGGCCAGGTCGTAGAGGTAGAGGGGAGCAAAAACCAACGCCAACAGCCCCAGGTGCAGCAGCTCCTGGCGCCAGCGCAGCCGCGTCGGGTCCCAAGGGGGCTGAGCCGGGGGAAACTGGGCCACATACAGCCCCACCAGCAAAATGCTCAGCAGCCAGATCCCAATCTGCAGTACGTGGTAGCCAAACGCCCCGTACCAGAGGGTCAGGGCTATTCCCAAGCCGAGGCCAGATCCCAATAGAGTCGGGCGTCGGGAAGTGGCCAGGGTATCCCAGACTGCCATAGGACTGGTCTCAGCCCACTGGTCGATAAGTTAGTAACCCCGCGTTCTCTCCGTCTCCGGCTCCAGTTCTGGCTCCTTGAAGTTGGAGGGATCGTAGAGGAAGCGGTTGACCTCATCTTCGAGGCGGTAGATCTCAAAGGGCTCTAATTGCTTGCCAGTTCGCAAGGCCAGCAGGTAGCCGTCCACCAGCAGCCGTAGCTCGTCAATGCGCTGATAGCCGCGATGCCAACTGTCCACCAGCGCATCGGTTAGAGCTTGATAGTGCCGGATTAGCTTTGGGTCCTGCAACATGGCGCTCTTTTGCCCACTTGGTCTCATCCTAGCGTTTGATTTTCGTTTGTTAAGCAGAGATTGCAAAGCCGCACTATTCCTCAAGAACGGGCAAGATTAGCCGCGAAGGCGTGTTGCCGCCGCTGTGAAGAGTCAGGGTGAGAATGCGGGCTTCCATTTGCCGCTCCTCCCGCTGGCCTGTACCTGGGTTAACGGGGTAGGCAGGGAAACAGGCTGCGCTTAGGCTAAGGCGTAGAGCGTGGCCACGGGGAATGCGGATACAGGTGGGCTGACAGGGGATCCCAATGGGGACATTGGGCTGGGGATCCCGCAGACGGCGGTAGCCCTGGGAAAAGTTATACACCTGGCCATCCGGCCTCACCACCGAGAGCACGGCGCAGAGATCAAAGCTGGGGCTGTCCGCCTCGACGTAGAGCTCTGCCGTGATGTCCCCCGCCAGGAGGAGGTCGGTTTCTAGAGGGGGAGTGGTGTAGGTAAGAACATCGGCGCGGCAGTCGACGGCGGAGCGCTCTTGGGGTCCGGCAGGGTAAACCAGGTGACCCCCCAGGGCGGGTGCCGGTCGCCAGGGATCGTGAACAAAAGTATCCGACTGCTGCCTCGGCGGGGGCTCCGGGCGGAGGGATCCCTCGAGTTCGGAAAGGGCAGCTAGGCCAGTGCTGTGCAGGTAAAGAGCTTTTGGCTCAGGGTTGGGCCAGGCCTCAAGGGTGCGCCAGCGGTTGGAGCCCATCTCGAACAGGCGCACCGGCGGCTCTTGGAGGATCCCTGTGTCCTTGCCTTTGAGGAATTGGTCAAACCAGCGCACCTGCAGCCGATCGATGGGGCTGACGGCCTCAGGGCCAAAATCCAGCGCTCCCACCCTGCGCCCCCAAGGGAGGTGGGCCCACGGCCCGACAACCAGGTATTGGGGGTTTTGGCTGCGGGCACTCATCTCCTTGTAGAGGCGTAGGCTGCCACTCAGGTAGCTGTCAAACCAGCCGGCAATGTGCAGCATTGGCAGGTCCACCGCCTCCAGCCGAGGGGAGAGCTGGCGCCAGTAGTCGTCCGGCTCGCTGTGATCCAGCCAGTCGAAGTAATAAGACTGGGGCGCATATTGTTGCAGCACGCCCGGCTTGAGGGGGATAGGGTCGTGGAGGGGCAGGTTGCGCGACGCCTTGAAGAGGGCCTGATAGGCACTGGCATCTCCCCGCCGGCGTGCTCCCTCGGCTTCCAGTTGCAGGGCCCAACTGAGGTTGTTGTAGAAGGCAAAGGCTCCCCCAGGGTAGGCGGCATCCGCGTAAAGGTCGTAGGGCAGCATTGCCGGGCAGATGGTTTTCAAAGCGCTGGGACGAGCGGAGGCGGCATACAGCTGGGTCATGCCCTGGTAAGAAAAGCCGTACATACCCACCACGCCGTTGCTCCCTGGCAAAGCAGCCGCCCAGCTGACGGCGTCGAACCCATCTTCAACTTCGTGGCGGAAGGGGTAGAAGGAGCCTTTGGAAGTGCCTCGCCCACGCACATCCTGGATGACCACAATATAGCCATGGGCTGCGTACCAGCGCGGATGGGCGTACACCACTGTCGAAGCAATGGCCCGGCCATAGGGCTGCCGCATGAGCAAAACCGGATAGCTCCCTTCCCCCTCGGGGCGATAGATATCCGCGTCCAGTTGGATCCCATCGCGGGTTAACATGGAAACCGTTTCCCGGGGACGTACAGGCAGCATGGTTTGGAGGGGCGCGGTGAGGCTTTCCTACAGGTTACTCAGTCCACCAAGGAAAACATCAGCTCGCCTTCAGTAACCAATTGCCCCCCCACCTGAGCCCGGCAGAACATCTTGCCGATGCGCTTTTGCCGGATGGTGAGCAGGTCAGCTGACAGC
Organism: Synechococcus sp. O70.1; assembly: GCF_047462215.1. NCBI lineage: Bacteria > Bacillati > Cyanobacteriota > Cyanophyceae > Synechococcales > Synechococcaceae > Synechococcus > Synechococcus sp. O70.1. The sequence goes on from NZ_JANSIT010000002.1 coordinate 113,994, forward strand.
AGCAGTTGATCTCCAGGCAGGACGGGGCGGCGAAAGCGTACCCCATCGATGCCGGCAAAAAGAGCTAGGCGCCCGGCTGCATCCGGCAGCTTGGTCAGGACGATCCCTCCCACCTGAGCCATGGCCTCAACAATGAGGACACCGGGCATAATGGGGCGGTTGGGAAAATGTCCCTGGAAAAAAGGCTCATTGAAGGTGACGTTTTTGAGGCCCACTGCCCGTTGCCCTGGGAGATACTCCACCACGCGGTCCACCAGCAAAAAGGGATAGCGATGGGGCAGAATCTCTAGGATTTGGTCTGTAGTGAAAACGGGGGGAGCAGCTGCCAACTGAGCCGCTGCTTCAGCCGAGAGAGGGGGAGGAGGACAGACGTCGGAGGACATGGCAAACCCAAAAAAGAGCTGGAAGACCAACCTCAAAGCCTAGAGGGGAAACAGCCTAGTCCCACGATAGCGAGCAGTGCATCCTGTCAAGACTGCAGGAGAGAGGCCAGCTTGCCGTGGCAGCCAGGATCCCTTTCTGGTGTTGCCTCCGCTTGAATCTGGAGGGATCCGCTCCTTAGCAACTGTTTGGCCAGACGGTGGTGCAGAGCATGCCCCGCCTTGTAGGCCACGATGTGCCCCTGGAGGCGGCAGCCCAACAGGCTGAGATCTCCTAGTAAATCTATCAGCTTATGGCGCACCGGCTCATCGGGGTAGCGCAGGGGTCCCAGCCACGCGGTTGCAGTACAGACAATGGCGTTTTCCAGGCTGCCCCCTTGGATTAGCCCCTGTTGGCGGGCTAGCTCCGCATCTTGCTGGCGGGAAAAAGTACGCGCCGCTGCGATGGAGCAGACAAAATCCGGCCTATCTTCCCTCCAGCTTAGCCACTGTTGGCCAATGGGAGAGTCGGCAAACTCGATGCCATAGGTAAAGCGGGCCTCGGGGTGGGGCAGGGCACTGACAAAAGCCTCCCCTGCCCAGACGGTAACCGGCTCTTGAACCACGCCCACCAGGGCGGGTTGCTCCTGGGCCAAGATCCCGGCCTGGACAATGGCCTCCACAAAGGGCAGGGCCGAGCCATCGAGGATCGGCAGCTCTGGCCCTTCTACCTCAATGCGGCAGTTGTCGATGCCCAGAACGTAAAGGGCAGCTAGGAGGTGTTCCACCGTCTGCACCTGAGCAGATCCCTGCTGCAGGCGGGTGCAGAGGGCAGCAGGAGCCAGGGATCCCACCTGGGCAGGGATAGGAGGGGAGCCCGGCTGATCCACCCGCACGAAGACCCGACCGCTGCCAGCGGGGGCCGGGTGGAGACTGCAGCGGACCGGCAGGCCGGTGTGCAGGCCGACGCCTTCTAGGGAAATAGAGCTGGCCAAGGTGCGCTGTTGACTTCTCATGGGGCTCCTGCCGCAAGACGCTCTTGGCCCTGGTCGAAAACCCGGTAGTACAGCTCCCGGTAGCCCACGCGCAGGCTGCTGCTGGCGTCTGCCAATCTGGCTTTGCGACTGCGAGTGCCGTAGGCGCTGAACACCTCGTAGCTATCTCCCTCGAAGAAGAAGGAGGAGACATCGGACACCTCTTCGCCTCCCAGCAACTGCCAACGCCCTCCCTGGAATCGCAGCCGGTAGCGGGCCCTGTCAAAGCTGCCAGAGGGACGGTCGATAGTGGCGTCGATCCTGCCCTCGTACTCCGGGGGCTCGGCTCCTGCTATGGGATGTACCTCGACGGAAATATCGCGGTAGCGGCAATTGGGGCGGTTGCAAAGGCGAATTGAGCGCATCGCCTCGGCAATGGTTTCCAACCGCTGTCGCGCCTCCGCTAGAGAAACCCCCTGGGCCGGCTCTAAGGTGGAGGACAGTCTTTCCTGCGCAGCCAGCGCCGCCGATCCCCAGCAAAACCCCAGCAGCACAAAACACAGCAGGCCTAGCCAGCAGCGGTAAGCAGATCCCATAGGGCTAGTTGTGGCAGGATCTAGTTCCTCTACTCTATCCGTAACCCCAGGCGATGCAGACACCCTCCCCCAGGGTTCAGGAGCAATTGGCCCAGGTGCGGATTGTCCTGGTGCGACCAGTGGGGCCGCGCAACCTGGGCGCCATTGCCCGCGTGATGAAAAACATGGGCCTGCAGCAGTGGGTCTTGGTGGATCCCCGCTGCGATCCCCTTGATCCCGAAGCAGTTACCATGGCTGTGCATGGCGCCGACTTGCTCCGCCAAGCCCGGCAAGTGCCAACTCTGGCGGAGGCCCTCCAGGGATGTGTCCAGGTCTTCGGGACTGCAGGCCGCCGCGAGCCCTACCCCCCCGAGTGGCAAGTTCAATCTCCCCGCCAAGCCTTTCCCGAGCTACTGGCCGCCGGTCCTGTGGCTTTGGTGTTTGGCCCTGAAGATCAGGGCTTGAGCAACGAAGAGCTGGCCCTCTGCCATCGCCAAATCCAGATCCCCACCGATCCGGCCTACCCTTCCCTCAACCTGGCTCAGGCGGTGGGCATCTGCTGCTACGAGCTGCGCACCCTCCTTTGCCCAGATCCGCCGCTTCCGCCTAGCCCTGGCCTCTCCAAGCCAGCTCCCTTCGAATTGCTGGAGGGCTTTTTCGGCCAGCTGGAGGCGCTGCTATTGCAAATTGGCTACCTGTATCCCCACACGGCCCGCCGCAAGATGCTCAAGCTGCGCGCCCTCTTTCACCGCGCCGGCTTGACCGTGTCCGAGGTGGCCCTGCTGCGCGGGATCTTGCGACAACTGCAATGGAGCCAAACGGCCTGGCGTCGAAACCTCCCCCAAGACGATTAATGCGGGGGTTTGGATCCCATAGGGGCGGGCAGGCAGTACACTCTGGCGGCTCCTCCCGGTTGCAAAGCCGTACGCAGCCCCAACCCCAGACCATTCGCTAGCATCCTGAACCGCCAGGGTTGCAACTTGCAAAGACTGGCTGGTGAGGGGCAGAAGCTTTTGTTATCCTGGCGCTTAGGTTCTCCCGTCGGCAGGGGGAAGGCGGCAAACTTTTCCTGACACGGGATGCGAGCAGGGTCTCTAGCTTGCCGTGTCAGGCGGGCGTGCTTCTAGTGGCAGGATCGGAGAGAGGGTGGGATCCAATGTTTACGTGGCTCTGGACAAGGCACTTTTCTCGGTTGAACCAGAGGCTGCAAAGCTTGGAGGTGGCCCGTGAGGAAAACCTTCTGTCCCCTGATCTCAGCGCCCAAACCCTGCAGGTAGCCCCCGATTTTTGGGAGCGGCAGCACCAGGCTTTTGTCTACGTAGATAAGCAGATCCGCAAGCTCAGCCGTCGCAGCAAAATCTGGGGTGGCCTGGCGCTGCTGGCGATTTTGGCCGATGCTGCCTTGGTGGTTGCCGGCCTAACCCTGTTCCAGTCTTGGCAACAGCTGCAGGCCAACCAAAACCTTGCCCGCATCGTTGAGCAGGCGTCAGCTGCCGATCCGGTGCAGCAGGCTTTTGACAACCTGTTGGCTCAACTGCCGCACCTGAACGGGGTGGAGCGGTATCGTGCCCTGGAGGCTCTGCAGGCTCTCTCGGCTATTGCCCCGGTAGATCAGGGTTCTGGATACAAGCCTAGCTTGGCGGCAACTCCTCTGGAGGCCCAAGTGCAAACAATCTACCGTCTAGGGCAGATGCGGGCGGTTGAGGCGGTGCCGGCTTTGCTGACCAAGCTTGCGGACAGGGAGCCGGCAGTGCGGGAGGCGGCAGCTCGTGCCCTTGGTCAGATTGGGGATCCGCGCGCCCTTCAGCCTTTGCACGAGCTCCTGGCCCATGAGACGGATGAGCTGGTCCAGGAGGCAGCCATTGCCTCCATTGCCCAACTGCTGCGGTAAAAAGCAGGTCAAACTGGCATTGATCCGGGCGTGGGGATGAAAAGCCGCAGGTTTAGCAGAGTCAGCAAGCTGGTAGGGATCCTGTGTTGGGTATGGGCAGCGGCTGGGCCGGTTTGGGCGCAGGATCCCTTCCGCAGTGGGGCCAATGCCCGCCCCATCAAGCCAGAGGTGGCTAGTGCCTTTGAGGAGTTCTTCTGCGCAGGCCGCTACACGCAGAGCCGGGAGAAGCTAGAGAAGGCTAGACAAGCTTCTCCCCAGGAGCCGATGGTCTACGCCCTGCTGGCGGCGCTGGCCTACCAGGAGGGGGATCTGGATGCTTTTGCCCAGTTAGCCACCCAAACCCGCCAGGTGGCCGCCGAGCTGAAGAAGACGGATCCCTTGCGCGGCAACCTGTACGAGGGCGTGGGCTATGGGTTGGAAGCGGCCAACATTGTGGTGCGGGAAGGGGTAGTGCTCGGCTTGCCTAAGGCGTTGCCCACTCTCAACCAATTGTTTGCGTCCATTCGCGCCGCCCAGGCAGTAGACAGCAGCGACCCGGAGCTCAATCTTCTCAACGGCTATATCGACTTGCTGCTAACCTATCGGGAGAAGGCTTTGAACCAATTTCGCCTAGCAGCGCCTGAGTATTTGTCCTACCGTGGCCAAGCGCTGGCCTACCGGGATATGCAGCGCTATGACGAAGCGCTGGCGGCGGTGGATCGGGCAATTGCGGTTTCCTGCAACAACCCCGAACTTTACTACCTCAAGGCGCAAATCCTGGTTGCCAAGGGTCAAGACCGGGAGGCAGTTCCCCTTTTCGACCAGGCTTTGCAGGCCTCTAGCCAGTTGCCGAAAGCCTTGGTGGAGCAGATCCAGATGGAGCGGGATCGCGCCGCCCAGCGCAGTGGGCTGACTGTCCAGTTGCCTACACCGACTCCCCCTCCCTAAACCGATGGGCCTGCGCATCAGTGGCAAACGGACGCTGCAAACCCCTGCTGGCCGGGGAACTCGGCCCACCCCTGGGCGGGTGAGGCAAGCCCTGTTCAACATTTTGCAGGGGCAGGTGAAGGGCTGTCGCTGGCTGGATCTCTGCTGTGGAGCCGGCACGGTAGGGGCAGAAGCCTTGTGCCATGGGGCAGCCTTCGTGGCCGGCATTGAGATCGCTGCGCCGGCCTGTCGCCTCATCCAGGCCAACTGGGCAAAGGTAGCTCAGCCGGGACAATCTTTCCAGGTGATTCAGGGGGATGCCCGCAAGCTGCTCAGCCGCGGCCTGGGTTTGGATCCTTTCGATTACGTCTATTTTGATCCCCCCCACGACGCCGGTCTGTACGCCCCGCTTCTGCCGCTGATCCCGCCCTTGCTCAAGCCAGGTGGAACCTTGATTGTCGAGCATCGCAGCGGCCAAAAGCTGCCAGAGCAGGTGGGATCCCTGCTGCGCGTCGACCAGCGGGCTTATGGGCAAACGGCGCTGGCTTTCTACCGCAATCTGGAAGAAAAGCTCTAGGGAAAAGGAGTGCTAACAAAGCCAATTTCCAGCAGCTGCTGGTAGGCCTGGGTGCCTAGCTCCCGGGTTGGGGTTTGGCTTTTGATGACCTGGATCAACCAGCCCACGGCCTCCTCAGGGCGCCCGGCAGCCCGATAGACCACGGCCAGGTCGTAGGCGGCCTGATCCCGAGCCTGGGCGGCAACGCGGGCCAGCTCCCGCTGCTCTTCGGAGATGCGGTTTTGGATCCCGGCAAAAGCTCGGGAGAGATCCTGGTGGTAGTTGGAGCGCTGGTTGTAGGCGTTAAACACCTGCTGCAGGAGCTCGATGGCTCGGTCGTAGTTTTGGGCCTGAATGGCAGCGTTGGCCTCAGCAGCCAACTGTTCAGCTCGCAACGCGCTGAGAGCGCTGCTGGGTTGTTCTAGGGCCCGAAACTGCTGGGGATTGGGAATAAGCTGCTGGCGGGCGGGCAGTTCTTGAGCCGTAGCCCAAAGACCTGAACCGACACCCAGCACTAGGCCAAGCAACAAGCCAAAGGCCAACTGTACCCAAGAACGGGGCAGGAAGGCAAGGCCACGAGCAGCAGTTCGACCACCAGTAGGGGGTCGTCGGAGCATTGGCAAGTAACCCTCAAAACCTTGCTAACCCGTTCCACTCTACCTCACTCCGCGGGGCTTTGCTGCAGCTCAGGGATCCCCTCCCCTAGCGGTTGCTGAGGAGGCAACTGTTCAGACGGCGGGGAAGCCGGTTGAGCCTGGGAGGGAACTTTTTCTGGCAGCAGGGGCAAGTTCATAATCCGCTCGTACAGGCGCAGGTACTGCAAAGCCGAGCGGTGCCAACTGAAATCGCTGGCCATGCCTCGCTTTTGCAGCGCTTGCCAAGTCTCCTTGTGCTGAAACGCCTCCCAAGCCCGCGCTAGACAAGTGTAGAAGTCCAGAGCCTCGTAGCGGTCAAAGCAGTAGCCGGTGCCGATCCCTTTGCTGGGAATATGGTGGCTGACCGTATCCACCAGCCCCCCCGTGCGGCGGACAATGGGCACACAGCCGTAGCGCATGGCAATCATCTGGCTAATGCCGCAGGGCTCAAAGCGGCTGGGCATTAAGAAAACATCTGCCCCCCCATAGATTAACTGGGCCAGTTGCGGCTGATAGCCCTGCTGATAGGACATTCGGCCTGGGTGCCGCTGGGCCATTTCCCGGAGCCGCTCTTCGTAGTGGGCTTCGCCGCTGCCCAGCAAGACAAATTGCGAGTCACTGTAGGCCAGAAAGCGCTCCACGGTTTGAATGACCAAGTCAATCCCCTTTTGTTCCACCAAACGGGTCACCATGCCCATGAGAAAGACGTCGGGGTTGACGGTCAAACCCAGGCGGGTCTGCAGCACGGCCTTGTTCACCGCTCGACCGCTGAGGTCGTCGATGCTGAAGTTGGCGGCTAGATGGGGATCCGTGCGGGGATCGAACTTCTCGGTGTCGATTCCGTTTAAGATCCCCCACAGGCGTTCTCCTTTCCAAGCCAGCAGATCCTGGAGGCCTTCTCCATAGAGACTGGTGCGGATCTCCAGGGCGTAGGTGGGCGAAACGGTGGTTACCTGGTCGGCGTAGAGGATTCCGGCGGCCATAGTGTTGTGGGCGGAAAAATACCAGGGCAGCCAGGTCATGCGTTCCAGTTGCCAGCGCCACGGTCCCTGATAGGCCAGGTTGTGAATGGTAAAGACGGTGCCGATATCGGGAGCCTGGTGCATCCAGGCCGGGATCATGCCGGTGTGCCAATCGTGGCAGTGGATGATGTTGGGCCTCCAGGGGTAATAGGTCCAGGCAAATTCGGCCACGGCATTGGCAAAAAACGTAAAGCGCCAAAACTCGTCCTCGCCGTCGTAGATGCGGTGGGGGGCAAAGCAGTAGTGGCTGACCAGGTAAAGGGGGACATCGGTGCCGGGTAAAACGCTTTCGTAGATATCGGCCACCTGGCCCATGACCTGCTTCGACCAAATGGGGTCTTTGGAGCGGGGGTATTGCCCCGGCTCTGGGCCAAATTGGTCCCACAAAAATCCGTACAGGGGCATGATGATGCGCACGTCCTGCCCCAGCTTGCGCAAAACAACAGGCAGGGATCCCACCACATCCCCCATCCCCCCCACCTTTGCCAAGGGCGCTGCTTCCGCTGCTGCAAACAAAATCCTGGCCTGTACCACCCTGCCCTCCCTGCTGCAATACCAGACCCTCCCCCTCCTATTTTTGGGGGTTTTGCTACGGGTTGCAGGGCGGCTGCTCTCGCAGGCGGGCGCAAATGGCCTGCCAGACCTGCTGGACCAGCTGGGACAGGCTGGTTTCTGACTGGATGGGCACCCGCACATCAGCCTGGGCGTAGAAGGGTTCTCGTTCCCGCATGAGCCTCTGCAGAGCAGCCTGGGGATCGGGAGTTTGCAGGAGGGGGCGTTGGCCAGGATCCCGGCTCAGCCGCTGCCAAATGAGCTCAGGGGCCACATCCAGCCAGACGGTGAGGCCGTGGTGCAGGTAGCTCCAATTTTTGGGCCGCAGCACAATGCCGCCGCCGGTGGCAATAACCAGGCGAGTGTAGCCGCTCAGTTGCGCCAACACCTGGGTCTCCAGCTCCCGGAAGTGGGCTTCTCCCTGCTCGGCAAAGATCTGGGCAATCGAACAGCCGGCTACCTGCTCCACCAGAGCATCGGTATCAAAGAAGGGGCGGCGCAACTGGGCTGCCAGCTCAGCTCCCAGGGTGGACTTGCCGCTGCCCATCATGCCAATCAAATAGACAGTGACGCCGCGCAGGCGTTCGGCTTCTTGGGGAGGGATCATGGGGGCAAGGACTCCGTCCCGCTACGCGAACGGCTGGGATTAAACGTAGCCGTGATCGGCTAGAAACTCCAGGGAGAGGCTGCTCTCGGGCGGGGCCAGGCCCAAGAATTTTTCCACATATTTGCCCAGGAGATCTGCCTCCACGTTTACCGGATCCCCTACTTGCAGCAGGGAAAGGTTGGTCTGGCGGTAGGTGTGCGGGATCACCGCCACCTTAAACCAACACCCCCCTTGGCGGATCTCGGCAATGGTCAGGCTGACACCGTTCACCGCCACACTGCCCTTGGGCACGATGTAGCGGCCGATGGCCGCCGGCACCTCGAAGCTCAGCTCCCAGGCGTTGCCGGTGGCTGCTTGTTCGCAGAGGTGCCCCACTCCGTCGATATGGCCGCTGACGAAATGCCCCCCTAACTTGTCCCCCACCCGCAGCGCCGGTTCCAGGTTGACTGGGCGTGGCCCTGGGGATCCGCAGCCCCACGTCGAGCGGCGCAGGGTTTCCGGCGAGACATCTGCCAAAAAGCCATCGGGCAGGATCTCTACCACTGTCAGGCAGAGGCCATCCACCGCCACGCTATCCCCACAGGCTAACTGCGGCTGCAGCTTTGGGCAGGTAACCCGTACCTGCGAAGACGAGATCAACTGAGCTGTACCCAAACTGCGCACTAGACCCGTAAACATGCTTCGGCTTCCTTGGCCTGCTTGCTAAGCCTTGGCCTGATCCCCAAAGGGGGAAAGGGATCCCAGCCATAAGCTGGGCGAGTTGGTTTGGGCTCCTCGGAGAGAGCGGGAGTTGGGATCTTGGGCCTGGGCTAGGAGCCGCTCCACCTCGGCAGTGAGCTGGCTTTCGCTAAAAGGCTTGGTCAGGTAGCCGGTTGCGCCCGACCACTTGCCGCGGATGCGATCCAGCAAGCTGTCCCGCGAGGTAACCATCAGGATAGGGAGAGACTTGAACGCTTCCAGGCTGCGCACAATGCGGCAGAGCTCTATGCCGTCGTTCGCGTTAGCCGTGCGGAGCACATTCCCGGGCATGGCGATCGCGTTAGCGGTGCGGAGCACATTGTCCATCAATAGCAGGTGAGGCCGGTGCTGGAACAGGAGGGGGAGCACCTCGGCGGGGTTGCCCGTTGTAATCACGCGTTCGCGTTAGCGGTGCGGAGCACATTACTGGGATAGGTACTGCCGCAGGATCTCCTGCATCACGACGCTGTCGTCTACGGCCAAGAGGGCTATGGGAGTGCGGCGCTGGGGTTGCAGCAAGTCTGGAGGCGTTTGCAGGCTCACCAGACCTTTTTTGGCCCAAGCGGCAAAGAGGCTAGCTACCTCCAGCCGATCGCGTGAGCGGTGCGGAGCACATTTCCCGACAGAGCTTTTGGGCAATGGCCTCCAGCGACTGGCCATCTTTGGTGAGGGCGTGGAGCTTCTGGCGCTGTTCGTCGCTGAGGCGATAGCGGTTGACCCGTTCGCGTGAGCGGTGCGGAGCACATTCCCAGTTGACCACTGGCACCGCCAGCAGGGTGGGGATGGCCACCTTGAGTTCCGCCCAGCGTTCGCGTGAGCGGTGCGGAGCACACTCGAACAGGTAGCGGTCAAAATCGGTAAGCAGGTTCAGCCAGAGGGCGTCTTCCAGCTCGCCTGGCTTTATCAAGCCCAGCTCGGTCATCATCTCCAGCAACTCCGCCAGGGAGTTGTCTGGGAGCAGCCGCTGCTGCAGCACACGGATAACCCGCTGGGGCCAGTCCAGGTTGAGGCGGGGGATAAAGCGCGATAGCCGTCGCAGCAGGATCGGGGCATTGAGGGGCTGATCGGCGGAAAAAAGCAGCCGGCCGTGGTAGTAGGTCAGCACCCAAGGCTCTGTGCCCTCGGCGGGATCCTCGCCCCTATGGTGAAGGTGGAGATAGCCAGTGGTAAACCGCCGACCTTGCTACCGGAGCAGAGGCGCCAGTTCCGCCGCTGCCAAGAGAAAATGGGACATGGGAAACTCTCCGGCCTAGCCTCTTCAGGCTACCTAAGCAGCGACTACGTCAGCTACTCACCTCAGTTGAAGAGAGAGCCTTAGTTGGCGGCTGCTTTATCCCATTATCTCCCCTTCATCAAACCATTAACCGGGCCACACCCTCCCCCTGCCGGGACAGCAGTTCCCCCTTTCGGGGCCCGGGCTAGGCTTGCCTTGGCTACAAGTCTAGAGCCTCTCGCTGGGCCTGGATCAATTTCTGGATGCCGGCCTGGGCCAGGTCTAACATTTGCAACAGTTGCGAGCGGTCAAAGCATCCGGCTTCGGCGGTACCCTGAATCTCAATTAAGGATCCCTGCTCGTTCATGACCACGTTCAGGTCCACTTCGGCTTGGCTGTCCTCCTCGTAGCAGAGATCCAGCAGCACCTCGCCTTGCACAATTCCCACCGAAAGGGCTGCCACTTGCTGTTGCAAAGGGGATCCCTGCGCCGGATCCAGCAGTCCCTGCTTGTAGAGCCAGGTGATGGCATCGTGCAGGGCCACGTATCCACCGGTAATTGCGGCGGTGCGGGTGCTGCCATCGGCTTGCAACACATCGGCATCGATGGTGATGGTGCGGGATCCCAGCTTCCGGAGATCCAAAGCCGCGCGCAGACTGCGCCCAATTAGCCGCTGGATCTCAGCGGTGCGGCCGGAGACCTTGAGCGTCTCCCGCGGCTGGCGCTGTTGGGTGGCGGTGGGCAGCATGCGGTACTCTGCGGTCAGCCAGCCTTGGCCGGTGTTTTGTAAAAAAGGGGGAACCTCTTCGGCCACGGTGGCGGTGCAGAGAACGTGGGTATCGCCAAGCTTAACCAACACCGAGCCGTGGGCGTAGCGGGTGAAGTGGCGCTGGAAGGAAACCGGGCGCAATTGGGTAGGGGTGCGGCCATCAGGGCGTTGCCAGCTCATGGGCGATTCAAATCCCTCGCATTGTCGTTCAGGTTCACCCACGGCAGCTTCTCCAAAAGGGCTGCCAGCGCCTTGGAAGACAGGCAGCGGGAGAGCTGCTGTTGTAGGCCAATAGGCAGGTTACAGTGTAAAGAAGTTCTTAGCCAACCTTTCCTACTGTTGCAGCAAGTTCTGGAACAAAAGGTGTCCTGTAGGGCAGGACCCAGCCAGCAAGAAGACACAGACGTCATGATCCTCCTCTTCCTGCAGCGTTTACGTCAGTCGGCGCTCGACCCCCTCCAGGAGATCCGCTGGACGCCGGAACTGTTTGGGATCCTGCTGGTGTATTTTGTGCAGGGGGCAGTGGGGCTGGCACGGCTAGCCACCAGCTTTTACTTGAAGGATAACCTGGGCCTCGGCCCAACACAGGCAGCGGCGTTGATGGGCCTGGCTGTAATCCCCTGGACTGTCAAGCCTCTTTATGGACTCCTATCGGATACGCTGCCGCTAGCAGGCTACCGGCGCCGCCCTTACCTCCTGCTGGCAGGGCTGTTGGGATGTGGGGCCTGGCTGGGGATGGCTCTGGGGGCGCCGACTGCTGAGCTGGCCCTGCTTTGGATGGTTTTGGCATCCCTGGCGGTAGCCGTGGGGGATGTCATTGTCGATTCGCTGGTGGTGGAGCGGGTGCAGGGCAGTGACTGGGCGGGAACGGGCACGCTGCAGTCTCTAACGTGGGGGGCCACAGCTCTGGGATCCCTGCTCACGGCCTATGCCGGGGGGGCGCTCTTGGCTCACTATCCTCCCCAGGTGGTGTTTGGGCTAACAGCCCTGCTGCCCATGCTGATTGCCCTGGCTGCTTGGGTCATTGAGGATCAGCCCGTGGCTAGCGCCTTGGGCTGGGATCCCCTGCAGCAACAGGTAGCTCGGGTGTGGCAAGCCCTGCGGCAGCCCAGCGTTTTCCTGCCGCTGCTGTTTGTGTTTGTCTGGCAGGCAACTCCCAGTGCCGACGTAGCGCTGTTTTACTTTGTTACCAACGATCTCGGCTTTGGTCCGGAGTTTTTGGGCCAGGTGCGGCTAGTGACTAGCGTTGCCAGCTTGGTAGGGGTGGGAATCTTTCAGGTGTATCTGCGGCACATCCCCCTGCGCCCCCTCTTTGGCTGGATGACGGTCATTTCCGCAGCTCTAGGCCTGACCAGCCTGATCTTGGTCTATCACCTCAACCGCGCTTGGGGCCTCGACGACCACTGGTTTAGCCTCGGGGATAGCCTGGTGCTGACAGTAGCGGGGCAAATTGCCTTTATGCCGGTGCTGGTTCTGGCCGCCCGCCTTTGCCCGCCAGGGATCGAGGCCACCTTTTTTGCCCTGCTCATGTCGGCCTTTAATTTGGCGGGGTTCCTCTCGCAGGAGCTGGGATCCCTGCTCATGCACGCTCTAGGGGTAACCGAAAGCAATTTCAGCCACCTGGGGCTGCTTTTGGTGATCACCAACCTCTCCACCCTCTTGCCCTTGCCCTTGTTGGGTTGGCTGCCCGCCGAGAGGATAACTCCCAGCCCAGCAGAGTTGGAGGCGGAAGCTCAGGCTTCGCTGCAGTCCTTCTTGCAGGGAGCAGAAGCAGCCGCTAGGGGAGAGGCAATCCCTTTGGGAGAGACGGACATAACCTACTCCTAAGGGGCCGGCGGCCAGTAGATAGCGTTGGCTTCCTCCTGCTTGAGCGCAGGCTATCAAGTGTATTGGCTAATGTCTTCCCCAGCTTCTGCCAGGAAGGAGAGGGCGCGGCAGCGCAAGGCCACCACCTGGTCGTAGAGGGGGTTAAGCTTGCACATGGGGGGAATGTGCAGCACCTTGCGGCCAAACAACACTACATCCCGCTCAAAGGGGCAGTGGGCAGGGATCATACGGCATAAGAAGCGGGCTACCCTCACGTCGCGGACTTGGATGCCGTCCAGCCACTTGCGCAAGGGAGCCAAAAGGTCGGTATAGCCGCTTTCAGGCTGGGCTTTTGCCGGCGATGGCGAGGTGGCCCTCTTGTCGACCAGCGTAGCCTTGAGCAGATGGAGCTGGGGAAGCTCCAGCCCAAAGGCAGTGGCCAATTGGTGCAACAAGCGATCTTCCGGCTCGGAATATACCCCATCGGCAACGGCTGTCATCACTGCCGTGCGCAGGAAATCTTCCCGCAACTCCGGCTGCAACTGGGCCGCCAGCTCTTCGGGGGAGAGGGGAGCGAGATCTTTCCCCTCTTCTTCGGGCCAGTCGGAGCGGATGAGATCTTCGATGAGTCGTTGCTCTTCGGGGCTGTATTCTCCATCAGCCCAGGCAATGCCAAGCAGCCCTCGTAGCCATAGTTCCGCCTGCTGGGGTGAGCACTCCCTAGCAGAAGTAGGCGTGGAATCGCTAGACATGGCAGAGCTCCACAAGAAGCCACCGCCATTTTAAAGAGCTAGGCTGGAGGTTGAAGTCTGGGCAACCTCTTTTTGTTCATGACGGATCCTCTTCCACCCCTAGCTGCCCAGGTTGAACCCAGCCCAGGGAGCGCTGAAGAGCCCAACCCGGATCTCCTAACTGCTGCCTATGACTACTTCCTACCGCCTGAGCGGATCGCGCAGAGGCCGGTGGAGCCCCGGGATCAGGCGCGAATGCTGGTGGTGTACCCAGATAGGCACGAGCACCGCCGCTTCTGCGACCTCCCCGACTACCTGCAGAGCGGGGATCTGCTGGTTCTCAACGACACCAAGGTCATCCCGGCCCGGCTGTGGGGAGCCAAGATCTTGCCGGGAAAGGACGCTTTTGGGGCGCGGGTAGAGGTTTTGCTGCTCGAGCCAGAGCAGCCCGGGATCCCAGGCAACACCTCCCCTCAGCAGCAGATCTGGCGGGTCTTGGTCAGGCCGGGCAAACGGGTCAAGGTGGGGGATCAAATCCGGTTTTGGGATCCCCAGGGCTTGCTGGCTGAGCTGACGGCCACAGTGCTGGCGGTGGACGCGGAGACCGGCGGGCGGGTGGTGCAGTTTGCATGGGAAGGGGCGGATGCCTTTGAGCAGATCCTGGAGCGGGTGGGGCGGATCCCGCTTCCTCCCTATCTGGAAGCTGCCCGTGCCCTTGACCCGACAAGTGCGGGAGTCCGACCTGAAGACTATCAAACCGTCTGGGCCAGACACCCCGGCTCGGTGGCTGCCCCCACCGCAGGCCTGCATTTTACCCCTCAGCTTTTGGAGCGGTTGGCCCAGAAGGGGGTCCAAACTGCCTACATCACCTTGAACATTGGGCTGGGTACCTTCCGCCCGGTAGAGGCAGAGCGAGTAACCGACCACCGCTTGCACAGCGAGTGGCTCAAGGTGCCGGCAGAAACGGTGGACACTATTCGCGAAACCCAAGCCCAGGGAAGGCGGGTGATTGCGGTGGGAACAACGGTGGTGCGGGCCCTAGAGACGGCAGCCCTCTCCGGCGCCCTGCAACCCTGGCAGGGAAAAAGCGACCTCTTCATCTACCCCGGCTATTCCTGGCGGGTGGTGCAGGGGCTGATCACCAACTTTCATCTGCCCCGCTCCAGCCTGATGATGCTGGTGGCAGCCTTGATCGGGCGACAGCGCTTGCTGGATCTCTACCAGGAGGCCATCGAGCAGGGCTATCGGTTCTACTCTTTTGGGGACGGCATGCTGATCCTGCCCTAGGGGGATTCTTACCCTTTTGCCAAGGGCTTGGTAGGAAGGTCAGCAGGACGGTCTTGGCCAGTGGCAAACCAAGTTTGGAGGCGCTCCCATTCCACGTGGGGGTAGCCATCCACTGCCCAATCGGCCCGCCGCTGCAGCATGTGCAGAGGAAAGAAAGTGGCCAAAGCCAACACCGGGATCCCTTGCGAGCGAGCCGCTTGAATGCCGGCGTAGGTGGCTTCAAAACTCAGGCACTCCTGAGGGGAGAGCCCCATCCGCTCTAGGAGCAGACGGTGCAACTGAGGATCCCCTGCCTCGCCCGTTACGCGGTAGCGGAAGTCATGAGTCAGCCGCGCCAGGGCTGGACAGGGGAAGCGCTCCAAAAAAGCCTCCACCTCGATAGCGGCGTGACCACTCAAGAGGCCCACCTTGAGCCGTAGCTGCTCCAGCTTCTCCAAGGCCTCCGCCAAGCCGGGAACCAGAAGAGATCCCTTTTGCTCCTGCAACGCCTGCCGGTAGTAAAGGGCCTTACGCTGCAAAAGTCCTTCTTGCTGCCTGGGGCTGAGCACCCGTCCCTGGGCTTGCCAGAGGGCGAGCAGACTCTCCCGATCCGGTTGGCCCAGATGGTGTAGCCGATAGAGCTCTTTTTGCGCCGGGGATCCCAGATCCCAGGGGCGCAGGTTCTCCTCCAGCAACACTTGGTTGATGGCGTAGAGGTGCAGCTCCTCGTCGTCGGCCACTACGCCGCTCCAGGTTAGGATTACCCCTTGCAGCGTCATGCGAGGTCCTATTTCAGATTCTCCGGACAATTCTGAGAAGCTGGGATCCCTGGGCGGGTAGGAGGAGCCATAAAGCTGGGGGGAAGGGGTTCGGGGACGTGCCTTTGCAGGATCTCGTCGATGGCCTGCATTGCCTCCGCCTCCAGCGACCAGCCCCAAACTCCGGCTAGGTCATCCAGCTGCTGGCGCTTGCGCGCTCCCCATAGGATTGCACTCACCCCTGGCTGATCCAAGAGCCAGCGCACCGCCAACTGGGGCAGCGTTTTGCTGTAGCGCTCCCGCGCCAGCCGGCTCAGCTCTTCTGCCGCTTGCAGGTACTGGGAGTAGCGAGGCTCTGCAAACTTGGGATCGATGCCGCCGCGCAGATCTCCAGGCGGAAACTTGGTTTGCGGAGTCAGCCTTCCCCCCAACAGCCCCCGGCAGAGGGGACTGTAGATTAGCGTGGCAATGCCGTTGGCCTGGCAGTAGGGCAGGACATCCGCTTCGATCTGGCGCTCAAACAGGTTATAGGGCGGCTGGGCCGTGTGCAGGGGAGCCACCTGGCGGAAGCGCTCCATCTGCTCCGGAGAAAAGTTGCTCACCCCAATGGCGCGGATCTTTCCTTCCTGGAGTAGGCGGCCGAAAAAGGCAGCTGTCTCCTCCAGCGGCTCCAAGGGATCCGGCCAATGCACCTGGTAGATGTCGATCACATCCGTCTGCAGGCGGCGGAGGGAGTTTTCCAGATCCTGAGCCAGCCAACTGAGGCTGCAGTTGCGCACCACCTTGCCGTTAGTCCACTGCAGGCCGGCCTTGGTGGCAATGACTACGCGATCCCGACAGCCGGCATCCCGGATAGCCCGTCCCAAGAGCTCTTCCGAAAGGCCGCGGCCATAGGCCGGAGCCGTGTCAAAGAGCGTAATGCCCAGGTCAATAGCCTTGCGGAGGGTGGCATACGCTTCCTGGGGATCCGCTGGCCCCCACCAATCCCCGGTCATGCTCCAGGTGCCCAGCCCCACGCGGCTAAGTTTTAGCCCCGTCTCGGCAAGCGTAACAAACTCCATGGCAACGTCTGCAAACAGGATCCCGTTTCAGGATGCTAACAGGCGCCGGGGGAGGACAAAGCCCCTTGCACAGACAACCCACGCGCCTAGCTGCTGGTGGAAAAAGAGGGCGGGCTTTTGCCTCTGCTTTCCCGACTAGCGGCCTAGTAGAGTGAGGATTGAAAAATTCACACCCCAAAACTTTTGAGGAATGGTTCCATGAAGTCCATTTTCCCTCTCTGTCTGGCCGGCTCCCTGAGCGGCATTTTGTTCTGGGGATCCTTGCTGCCCGTTCGGGCGCAGGGGATCACCCCGCTTTTCCCAGAAACTTTCCGAACTCCCAGCCCGGTCGAGCCACTGCCCCCTAGCCAAGATATTCCCACCTTGCCCATCGTGCCGGATCCCCGGCCTGTGCCGCCCACACCTGCCCCGCGACGACCGCTGCCCAGGGGGAGCTTTGAGGAAATTAGTCGATACTTCCGCGATCTCAACCGAGCTAAGAACCTGGCCCGCCAAGCGGCCGAGATTGCCAACGGGGGCTTGCAGCGCTACCGCGCCGAGGCTTCCATGCACGGGGCGGCCATCGACGCGCCGTTTGAAGAGTTTGAAGACGCCTGGGTCTTCACCTTCCGCGGCGGCGAGCCCGGCTTTGTCCAACCCAGCATTGAAACCCAGGTGCGGGTGGATCGGCGCACCTTTCAAACCACCATCCTCTACAATGGCCCTATCCGCTCCCGGCGCTGAGGGAGCCCTGGGATCCCTGGCATAATCCAGAAAAGGCAAGGGTCGGGGGTATGGCCAAGTTTGTCTTCATCACCGGCGGGGTCGTCTCCAGCATTGGCAAAGGCATTGTAGCGGCTAGCCTGGGCCGTCTGCTCAAGTCCCGCAACTACACCGTGTCGATTTTGAAGCTGGATCCCTACATCAACGTGGATCCCGGCACGATGAGCCCCTACCAGCACGGGGAGGTGTTTGTTACCGACGATGGCGCCGAGACCGACTTGGACTTGGGCCACTATGAGCGCTTCACCGACACCAACATGTCCAAGCTCAACAACGTCACCACTGGCGCCATCTACCAAGCGGTGATCTCCAAGGAGCGGCGGGGCGACTACCAGGGCAGCACGGTGCAGGTAATCCCCCATGTAACCCAAGAGATCAAGGAGCGGATTCGGCGGGTGGCCCGCGAGACCAACCCCGACGTGGTGCTGGTAGAAGTGGGGGGCACGGTGGGGGATATCGAGTCTTTGCCCTTCTTGGAAGCCATCCGCCAGTTCCGCAAGGACGTGGGCCGCGCCAACGTGGCCTATGTGCATGTCACCCTGGTGCCTCTAATCAAGGCCTCGGGGGAGATGAAAACTAAGCCTACCCAGCACTCGGTCAAGGAGCTGCGCTCGATTGGCATTCAGCCGGACGTGCTGGTGTGCCGCTGTGAACAGCCTCTGCCGCGCGCCATCAAGGAGAAGATCTCCGAGTTCTGTGACGTGCCGGTGGAATGTGTCATCCAGGCGCAGGATGCTCCCAGCATCTACGACGTGCCCCTGATTCTGGAGCAGGAGGGCCTGGCCCAGCGAGTTTTGGAGATTCTCAACCTGGATCCACAGCAGCCGGATCTGCGCGAGTGGGAGCTCCTGGTACAGCGGCTGCACCACCCGCAAGAGCAGGTGGAGATCGCCATTGTCGGCAAATACGTGCGCTTGACAGACGCCTACCTCTCGGTAGCAGAAGCCCTGCGCCATGCCGGGCTGGCCCTCAATGCCGGCGTTACCTTGCGCTGGATCTCTTCTGAGGAAGTCGAGGAGCGGGGACCAGAAACTCTGCTAGCCGGGGTAGATGGCGTCGTGGTGCCAGGGGGGTTTGGCAACCGGGGCATCGAGGGCAAGGTGGCCACCATCCGCCACGTGCGGGAGCGGGGCATTCCCTTTCTGGGGCTGTGTTTGGGCATGCAGTGTGCGGTGATCGACTGGGGATGCCATATTGCCGGCCTGGAGCGGGCCAACAGCTATGAGTTCGATCCCGACACTCCTCATCCCGTCATCAGCTTGCTGCCGGAGCAGAAAGATGTGGAGCACCTGGGGGGAACCCTGCGCCTGGGCCTCTACCCCTGCCGCATTCTGCCCGACACCCTGGCAGCCAAGCTCTATGGTGAGACAATTGTCTATGAGCGCCACCGCCATCGCTACGAGTTCAACAACGCCTACCGTAGCCTGTTCCTCGAGTCTGGCTACGTGATTAGCGGTGTTTCGCCCGACAACCGTCTAGTGGAGATCATCGAGCTGCCCAGCCACCCCTTTTTCATCGCCACCCAATTCCATCCCGAGTTTCGCTCCCGCCCCAACCGCCCGCATCCCCTCTTTTTGGGCCTGATTGAGGCTGCTCTGCGCCGCCGTTCCCAGCTTCAACCGCTGCTGCAGTTGCAAAGTACAAGTTGATCCTAAGGGTTGTCGTCTCTAGCGCGCTATGCCCCGCCACCGGAAAAAGTCGGATCTGCCCAGCAAAATCTGCCTCACCTGCGGCCGGCCTTTTACTTGGCGTAAGAAGTGGGCCAAGTGTTGGCCAGAGGTGAAGTATTGTTCAGAGCGGTGCCGCAACCATCGCCCTAAAGGCTCCCACTCTTCTCCCCCTGGAGACACTCGGGATGGATAATGTAGTCGTTGAGGCTGGGACATGGGTCTCAAACCCGGTGGCATCGACATGCGGTTTCTCAAGTGGCTGTTGCACAATCCTCATGAGACGGAGGAGGAGGATCCCTTCCTTAGAGGCATTACCCGCATAGAAAGCTTGATCTCGAAGCTGCTTTCAATCCTCCTGATTGGGCTAGTTATAGTAGCAGTTGTCGATTTGGCCCGCTTCTTGGTGGCTGATCTGCTACGGGAGCCAACCGGGTTTTTCTCCACCACTTTGATTGAGATCTTTGGCCTCTTTTTGAATATCTTGATTGCCCTGGAGATTTTGGAGAACATTACTGCTTACCTGCAAAAGCAGGTTGTGCAAGTGGAGCTGGTCATTGTTACCTCTTTGACTGCGGTGGCGCGCAAGATCATCATTTTTGATTTCGAGAAGCTGGGGGGGTTGGATTTGATTGGCCTGGGGGCAGCAACTCTGGCTCTGTCGGTAAGTTACTGGCTGGTGCGACGCGCTAAGCCCCCATCCAAGTCCGGTCAAGACTAAGCTTGGATCGACGAGGGCTCTCCCAGGGTTGGTTCTCCCACATTTTTGCTTCCAGCCCAATAGTTGGGCAAAAGACCTACAACAGCCCGCGCCAGGGCTGCTTGGCCAAATCCTACACGGCTATGAGGGGAGCCACTGCCGGCACGATAGTTCTGGAGCTTTTCCCGCAAGAAGCTTCCCTCACTGTCAGCTTCGTCTTTTTGGGCCAACGCTCACTTCTACGATGGCTTCATCTTCCAGCGCGGGATTCGGGGCTTCATGGCCCAAGGCGGGGATCCCGCAGGCACAAAGCAGGGTAGGAGGCTACTGCTGTCCCGATGAGCCGTTGCAACGTCCCTACCCCCGGGCGATCTTGGCGATGGCCAATGCCGGCCCTAACGCCAAGGGCAGTCAGTGACTATTCCCTACCTCCCAACTCCACCATCTTTGGCCAACTGGGCCGCAGGATTGCCCGCTAAACCCGGTGGAGATTCGGAATCCCATTAGCTTGAGCTAATCTCGTGGAAAGTTCGATTCAGTTGATCCTTAGCTGCGTTTTTGCAACTTGCCTTGAGGGGGATCCCGCATGGAGTTCGCTAGCCCCCGGCGAATGTCCCCCCGCATTTTGGTTCTGGATTTTGATGGCGTGCTCTGCGATGGGCGGGCAGAGTACTTTGCCTCCTCCTGTCGTGTCTGTGCCCAGGTGTGGGGCCTGGCTCCTGCGCAATTGCAGCCGTTGCAGCCAGTCTTTGACCAGTTGCGCCCGCTAATCGAGACGGGTTGGGAGATGCCCCTGTTGCTCTGGGGGCTGCAGCAAGGGATCCCGGAAGACGCTTTGCGCCAAGACTGGCCCGGCTGGCGACAGCGGTTGTTGCAGCAGGCGGGGGTTTCCGAGAGGGCTTTGGCCCAAGCGCTGGATGAGGTGCGAGATCGCTGGCTTGCAGAGGATCGGCAGGGGTGGCTGGAGCTGCACCGCTTCTATCCGGGGGTGACAGCCTGGATGCGCCAAGTACAGGCTGCCGGCGAGCCGCGCCTAGCCATTCTCAGTACCAAAGAGGGGCGCTTTATCCAGCAGCTTTTGCTCCGCGAAGGGATCCAACTGCCGCGCCACCGCATCCTGGGCAAGGAGGTGCGCGCTCCCAAGGCCGCCACCCTCCAGCGGCTGCTAACTGCAGCTCAGGTAGCGCCAGAGGAACTCTGGTTTGTCGAGGATCGCCTGCAGACGCTGCGCCAGGTGCAGAGCGTACCGGAGCTAGAGCCGGTGCTCCTGTTTTTGGCTGGCTGGGGCTACAACCTGCCGGAGGAGCGAGAAGAGGCCGCCCGGGATCCCCGCCTGCATCTCCTTAGCTTGGAACAGCTCTCCCAGCCTTTTGAGCAGTGGTTGATCCCGCCTCCCCCTTCCTCTGGTCTTGCCATCAGCCCAGCGGAACCGCAAGAGCTGAGCCGGGTCCAAGCTAGCCCTGACCGGAAACGCCCGGAAGCTGGCCTTGCCTCCCTGGTGCTGACCTTGGTGGAGCTGCTGCGCCAGTTGATGGAAGCTCAGGTGGTGCGGCAGATGGAGGCCAATCGCCTTTCGCCGGAGCAGATCGAGCGGGCCGGCAGCAGCCTGCAAGCCCTGCGGCAGCAAATTCGGCAACTCTGCGCCCTGCTGGAGATTGACCCGGCAGATCTCAATCTGGATTTAGGGGATCTGGGCACGCTTCTGCCCCGCCAGGGAGACTACTACCCCGGCCAGCCCGACGGCGAGGGATCCCTCTTGGAACTCTTGGATCGGCTGATCAACACCGGGATTGTCGTCGACGGCGAGCTCGACCTGGGCTTGGCGGACTTGAGTCTTATCCACGCTCGCCTGCAATTGGTGCTTACCTCCAGCGCCAAGCTTTCTTAGACCCAGGGAGTGTCGATGGAGACGATTGGGAGAAGAGATGCCAGAAGCAAGAGGGGAAGGCCGGAAATCGCGGTATGCTGGCTTTGGATCCCATTAATCTCTCTTCACAGTTTTCTCCTATGGATGTTTTCGCCCCAACCGGAAACCTGCATGCCGGCGCGATTTGGCCGGAGGTGGTGGTCACCCTCACGCTGTTGCTCGTCCTGGCAGTGGATCTGGTGGGCGGGTCGGCAGCGCGCAGAAGTTTGCCAACTCTTTCCCTCTTGGGGTTGATGGGAGCCCTGGTGCCCCTGGTGCTGCAGTGGCAGCAGCCCCAGTTGGAGAGCTTCTTGGGCAGCTTTGCCGCGGATCCCGTGAGCATTCTCTTCCGTAGCCTGGTGGTGGTGACAGCAGCCCTGACGGTGATGATGGCGGAGCGCTACCTCAGCCAGGCAGGCACGCCCACGGGCGAGTTCTATGTGCTGCTCCTCACGGCCACCTTGGGGGGAATGTTCCTTGCGGGAGCGATGGATTTAATCATGGTGTTTGTCTCGCTGGAAACGCTGAGCATTGCCAGCTACCTCATGGCTGGCTACACGAAGCGAGATCCGCGCTCCTCTGAGGCTGCCCTGAAGTACCTGCTGACCGGCGCTAGCAGCACGGCCATCTTCCTCTACGGCATGTCGCTGCTCTATGGCCTGTCGGGGGGGCAAACCCAACTGTCGGCCATCGCGCCCCACCTGGCCAATGCTGGCCTAGCAGGGATCCTGGCCTTGGTGTTCTGCCTTGGGGGCATTGGCTTTAAGCTGGCGGCGGTGCCCTTCCACCAGTGGACTCCCGACGTCTACGAGGGATCGCCGACGCCGGTGGTGGCCTTTTTGTCGGTGGGATCCAAAGCGGCAGGCTTTGCCCTGGCCATTCGCTTTCTGGCTACCGTCTTCCCAGCCATGACGGAGGAGTGGCGGGCGGTGCTCTCAGTGCTGGCTATCTTGACCATGGTGCTGGGCAATGTGGTGGCCATTGCCCAAACCCGCCTTAAGCGCCTGCTGGCCTATTCCTCTATTGGGCAGGCGGGCTTTGTTTTGATTGGTTTGGTGGCAGGCACGGAAGCGGGCTACGCCAGCTTGATTTTTTACCTGATGGTTTATCTAGCCATGAACCTGGGCGCCTTTCTGTGCGTCACCCTGTTTAGCCTCAAGACCGGCACTGACGAAATCAACGAGTACAGTGGCCTTTACCAGAAGGATCCTTTCCTCACCCTTTGCCTTAGCATTTGTCTTCTCTCTCTGGGCGGGCTGCCGCCACTGGCCGGCTTTTTCGGCAAGCTCTATCTCTTCTGGGCTGGCTGGCAGGCAGGAGAATACACCCTGGTGCTGGTGGGCCTGGTTACTAGCGTCATCTCCATCTACTACTACGTGCGAGTGGTGAAAACCATGGTGGTGAAAGAGCCGCAGGAGATGTCGCTTTCGGTGCAAAACTACGCCGAGACCGACTGGCAGGCAGAGGGCATGCCGGCTCTGCGAGTGGGCATGGTGTTGACCCTCGTGGCCACCATCTTTGCTGGCATCCTCTCCAATCCACTGTTTACCCTCTCTGTTCAGGCAGTGGAGCGTAGCCCGTTTTTGGGGTTCCCGACAGCCCAGGCTTTTGCTCCCGAGGCAGCCAGCCCTGCAGCTTTGCCTAGCTACTCGGGCCGCAATTCCTAAAAATGCCCCCACCCCTCTCCCTGTAGGAGGGGGAATTAAGCGTTTCAGCCTTGCCCCGCCACCGTCTGCAACTGAGTCGAACCTCAAATACCCTCTAGGCTGACATTAAGAAAGCGGGCAATCTCGGCGGCTTGGTTTTCAATCTCGGCCAAAGAAGGCGGCTGCCCAACGCCGGTGAGGGGGATGTCACCGCGTCCTTTCACTCGCAAGTAGATAGCTCGGCGGGGGTTGAGGCCTTCTCGCAGCTCCACCCGCAGGCTTTGCACCTCGGCAAAGTCATACTCCAGACGAACTTCGCGGTTTTTGCCCGGAAAGCCCTGCCGCACCAGCGTTATCTTTTGGGTACGGCGGTTGAACTCGTTGTAGCCGCCCCCCAAGTTCCAGTACAGGCTCAGCCATTGGTACAACCCTGCCAGGAAGCCGAGCACGCCGTAGAAGAGCATGGCAATGCCCTGGGGAATGAACACCAGGCTGGCGGGGTCGGAAAAGGGAAGCAAATTGCGGTGGAAATAGCTGGAAAGACCAGCCAGGGTAAAGCCCAGACCCCCTGCCGTCAGAACCACTGCCCAAAAGTAAACGCTGGGCCGCCGCGACCCAATGACGGTGTAGCGCAGCAGGTCTTCAGAGCGAATTTCAGGAACAGTTGCAGACACCGCCGGAATCCCTTTTTCCAAAGCTGGCTTCTCCCATTTTATTGGGCGGCTCGACCTCTTGCTGGGATCCCGCTACTTCAGGGTTGAGACTCGCGGGGCGTAACGATTTTCCCTACCCCTGGGGTAACTGCCGGAGGTTCAGCAGGGGAGGGTTCGGAAGTGGGGGAAGAGGTCGGTTCCGGCTCGGCTGGCAGGGGAGAGGATTCGACGGCAGGAGTTGGACTTGGGAGAGCCGAGAGCTGGGCTACGGCCTCTTGAGCCGTCCGCTCTCCAAAGGCAGACAGGGCAATTGCCACTTCCCCACGGCTAACTGGCTGGAGGGGGTTAAAGGTGCGGATGGGGCCGAAGGTGCGCAACACGGTGGAGGCATTCTCTAGGCTGCGATCTGCCACTAGGGGAGCAACAGCCTCGTCGGGGATCTGCGCCGCATCGGTAAAGCCCCAGCGCCCCTCCAGCTCTGCCCGAGATCCCTTGATCTGGCCGGGCGGCAAATCCAAAGGCACCTTCATGCGAATTAACTCGGCTCGCGACAGCAGGCTATTGGGGCGAAACTCGCGATTGGCATCCCCAGTAGCGATGCCGGCAGCTCCCAGGGCCTGGATGTAGCGAAAGTTGGGATCCTCCTCCGGTACATCCAAAAAAAGAGGGCGCTCCGAGGGAGATCCTATGCGGATTTGGCGGCTGGGCTCGTCAGCGTGAATGGCGTTGTTGGCTAGCACCAGCCAGCGGGCAAACTCTCCTCGACGCACGCTGCGCTGCGGCTGAAATTCGCTGCCAGCAATATCGGCAAAGATCCCCAGCCGATCCAGGTAATAGACCGATTGGGCCACCAGGGATCCGGGCTCCAGATCCGTGAAGCGGCTGCTGAGTTGAGTCGGCAGAGGTGTCAAGGCAACAGGGGGAGGGGCAGAAGAGGGTGAGGGGGACTCTGAGAGAGCCCTTGGCGTCGCCGGCTGCTCTGCAGAGGGAGGAACAGACAGATCCACCGGTCGCACCGCCCGTTTCAGTCGTTCTCCCCACTCCGTTCCCTGACAAGCTGACAGCAACCCCAGCAGCAGGACAAAACTGCCACCCCTGAGCCAGGTGCTAGCCAGAGGCAGCAATTGCCTAGACCGCTTGGGATGGCCCTCTACTGAGCCCATTTGCGGCTAAACTCCTCCAGCACATCCAGCAGGTTCAGCAGGCTTTGCATGGGCAGCAGATCCACCAGAGGCAGCTCTTTGCGCCCGCCCCCCACCTTTACCGGGATCCCTTGCAGGATCTCCGTGACGGCATCCTCATCCACCTTGCCTGCCATCACCTGAGGGGCCAGCCGCTCCGCCAAAACGGTATGCAGGTGGGCATCCCGCAGGTAGAGGTG
The DNA here is from genome assembly GCF_047462215.1 of Synechococcus sp. O70.1. NCBI lineage: Bacteria > Bacillati > Cyanobacteriota > Cyanophyceae > Synechococcales > Synechococcaceae > Synechococcus > Synechococcus sp. O70.1. Next base: position 139,128 of record NZ_JANSIT010000002.1, read on the forward strand.
CCACCGGGCTACATCGATGTAAACTTCCTTGCCAATGGCAGCGGCCAATTGCTCGATCTCGGGGTTGCTCGGCACTTGGGCCATGGCTCAGCTTCGCTACTGGTTGCCCTGCGTTGATCATAGCCTGGCCCCACTTTAGGGAGAGCTGGCGGCAGAGCGGCGCGGTAGAGGCAGGGCGAAGTTCTCTTGCAACTGCCGCAGCAGCAACAGGTGCTCCAGAGCCAAGCGATCCCGTTCGAGGCGCAACTGGCTGAGTTGGGCCTGGGTCTGGCGAATGTCCTCTAAGTTGGCGTCCCAGGTTTGCAAAAGGCGGTAGAGGCGGTCTTGTTGGCTGGCAATCTGCTGGTTCAAGCGGGCTAGGCGGCGGCTAAACTCCCTATCCATTTCTGCCGCCAGCTCGGGATCGGGAAGGAGGGGCAGCTGAGCCCAATCGATGCCCAGCTTAGTCGAGGGTGGTGGAGGCGCTTCTACCTCTTTGAGAAGGGGGAAGTTGGGGAAAGGGGAAAGCTCTATCTCACCAGAGGGCGGCTGGTTTTTTCGAGCAGGAGCCTGAGAGCTGGCCGGCGGCGGAGTGGGCTGGGAAGCGGACTTCAAGGCGCTGGGGTTTGCCTGGGCTGGCCAGGATCCCAGACTGCCCAGCCAAAGACAAACTGCTAGCCCCCAAGCTTGGCAAACCGCTGTTCTCACCCTGTGTTCCTCACTTCAAGCTAGCTCAAGCCAATTAGCTCACTCCCAGCTCAAGTCGGTTGGGGAGTTGGGCAGCGACTCGAATAAAATTGAGTAGGCGTCCTGCTTCTGTCCTGACTCGAATAGATAGCGTTGGGCAACCCAGGCAGAGGCGGGCACAATTGCCACCCGCACTGGCGGATCCTCCAGAGACACCAACGGCTGAGGGTGCAGCCAGCGCCAGCCCGCCCAGCCCGCTCCCACCAGGGCTACCACGGCTGCTGCCACTTGTCGCCAAGGAAAGCCGCTGCACCGCCGCCAGCCCAGAGCAACCTCTGGCCTTCGATCCAGCTTCTCGAACACACGGCTAATCAGCAGCTCCGTCTGAACGGGATCCAGGGTTGGCACCTTGAGGTTAGCCAAACCGGCCTGTAAAGCCGACAGTTGGCTGTACAGCTGCTGCGCCTGGGGATCGCTGGCTAGCCAGTCCTCCACTTGTCGCGCCTCCTGGGGGGACAGTTCTCCATCCAGGTAGGCGCTTAGCTGCTCAAAGCGCTCCTCCACCGGCGGCAGCTCCGCAGGGGGAGGGGAGGCGGCATCCTCGCGGTCGGGGTTGAGGTTGGGGCAAAACATAGTCATTCGCCATTGAGGTAGGGCTTCAGGATGGACTGCAAGCGGGCGCGGGCCCGGGCAATGCGGGATTTAACAGTACCCAGAGATACCCCCGTAATCTCCGCAATTTCCTCATAGGCCATCCCCTGAATTTCTCGCAGCAGGATGGCTTGGCGAAAGGCCTCAGGCAGGTCGTGGACGGCTTGGTGCAATCGCTCGTAAAACTCGCAGGTGGCGAGGTGGTCGTGGGGGCTTGGGCTACTGCTGGGCAGCTCCCATTCCATCTCACTCTCTTGCGTGGAAATCGAGGCATCCAAAGAGAGGGGTTGCTGCTGGCGCCTGCGCTTGCGCAGCTCGTCGTAAACCAGGTTGGTGGCAATCCGCCCCAGCCAACTGCGAAACTTTGCTGGCTCCTGCAGATGTTTGAGGTTGCGGTAGGCCCGGATCCAAACTTCCTGGGCCAAGTCCTGGCGATCCGGCCAGTTGGGCGCAAGATGGTAGAGAACCTTATCTACGTAGGCCTGATAGCGGCGTATGAGCTCGGCAAAGGCCTCGCGGTGGGGCCGGGATCCCTGCTGACACAGCAGTACCAGCTCCCGATCGGCAAGCTTTTCTGGCAGCACAGGCTCCTTCCTCAGTGAGGCTGACCAGCACTGGCCGCTGATGTTGCTGAGGGCAGCATCCATAAGCATCCCCAGAAAGAGATCCCCTCCCAACCGGAACCTCTACTTGAGAGACGAATTCAGGACAACCGGGTTCCCTTCCTATCTTTGGCGAGAGTACCCTTGCAGGATAGCTCTTGGGCTGGCAACTGGGCTACAGTGAGCTTGCGGTAGAGTAGACGCCCGATCTGGCATGACTTCCGACGCCGCTGCTGTTCTTTCTGAGCTCAAGGCAGTGCCGACGCTGGCGGAACTTTCGGCCACGTCTTTGCAGTGGCTGGGATCCCAGGTAAAGCTGCGGGACATCCCAGCAGGGCAGGCGCTCTTGATGCAGGATGCCTGGGGCAGCGTTGTTTATTTGATCCTATCTGGCTGGGTCAAGGTGCGGCGAGCTCTGCGGATCCACACCGCCGAAGGAACCTGGGACAGCGCCCAAACCCTAGCTCTACTCGGGCCCGGCGCCTGGGTAGGGGAAATGGCGGTGTTGGACGAAGCGCCCCGCTCGCGGGATGTGCTGGCCTTAACCTCGGTGCGGGCTGCCGGGATCCCAGCGGCAACTTTCAAGACGCTGATGCTGCAGGAGCCGCGCCTGTGCTACCAACTGGCTCGCAGCCTTTCCCGCCGTCTGCGCCTAGCGAATTTGCAGGCCGACCTGGAGCAACAGAGCCCTCCTGTGCGGGTGGTGCATGCGCTGGTGCAACTGGCGGAAGCCTTTGGCGAGAAGACTGAGCAGGGAGTGCGCATCATCTACCCGCCCCTCCAGGATTTGGCCGACCTCAGCCAGGTTAACCAGGAAACAGTGGCGGCAGTGCTGAACCGCTTGCAGCAGCAGGGGATCATTCAGCCCCTGCCAGACCAACAGTCTCTGCTCCTAATCCAGTACCCCAAACTCGTAAAAGCAGCCCGCCTGCTCTAGTTAGCTGGGGCTGCATCCAGGAAACTTGCTCCTTGCAAGCTGTGGTTTGCGAGAGCTTGCGCTAGCGGCAAGACCCGTGGCATAACGGCTAGCTGGCAAGACCGCAGGCCCACTCTAGCCAAGAGGCATCCTCTTCTGAGAGACTGGCCTGGTGCAGGGCGTAAACCTGGCGGTGATACTCATCAAGCCAAGCCCGCTGTGCCGCGTCTAGGAGATCCCAATCGATCAAACGCCTGTCAAAAGGGATCCACGTCAGAGAGCGAAAGCCCATCCAGCCCTCTGGCTCGGGGAGGGCAACCACCTCGTAGAGGTTCTCCAGGCGAATCCCGCCCCAGCCTGGCTGGTAGTAACCTGGCTCGATGCTGGTGATCATGCCTACCTTGAAGGGGGTGCTGGCGCGGCGGTGGATCCCATTGGGCCCCTCGTGGACGTTCAAAAAAGCGCCGACGCCGTGGCCAGTGCCGTGGCCATAGTCTAGCCCTGCCTGCCAGAGGCTGGAGCGGGCAATGCCATCCAAAGAGAGGCCGTAGGTATCGGGGGGGAAGATCTGGCGGGCGCAGTGAATGTGGGCTTTGAGCACCTCGGTGTAGCGCCGCTTGCACAAGGGATCCGCGGGTTGCGAGCCAATCCAGAGGGTGCGGGTAGCGTCGGTAGTGCCCCCCAGGTAGTGGGATCCCGAGTCCAACAAAAACAACTCGCCTGGCTGCAGCAGCTTCTGAGGATCCGGGGTGCCGTAGTGAACGATAGAGCTATTGGCCCCGGCCCCAGCGATGGTGTTAAAGCTCAGGCCCACCCAATCCCCTTCCTCGCGGTAGTGGGCCTCCAGGGTGGCTGCCACATCGGCTTCGCTGATGGGGATCCCTGCTTGGATCTGCCGGTCGATCCAGGCGAGCGTGCGGATCTTGGCCCGGCTGGCTTTGCGGTTGGCTAGCCGCATCTGCTCCAGCTCGGTGGGGTTTTTGACCGCCTTGAGGACATCCACGGGGTGATCCAGCTCCCGACAGGGGATCCCGTGCAGCAGCTCTTGCGTGCCCTGAGTGGTCTGCTTGGGATCCACTCCCACCGGCCTGTAGCGCTCGGCCCACTGGGGCAGGTGTTCCGGGTAAGCCTCGTAGGGCCAGAGCTCTACCTCCGCTTCGGCCAGCGCTTGCCGAGCCGAGGGAGTAAGGCGCTCCAGATCTGTGAAGAGGGCAACCCTCTCCAGGGCAACCAGCGCGTAGGCGCGGAACACCGGGTTGTAGGGGATGTCAGAGCCACGCAGGTTCAATAGCCAGGCTACCTGGTCCAACTTGGTTAAGGGCAACAGGCCTACCCGCTTGCGGCGCATCTCCTGGCGCACCTGGGCCAGTTTGTCGCTGGGGGTGGCCCCGCAGAGCTGGGCAGGGACAGGATAGATGGGTTGCTCCAAAAGGGCTTGGCTAGATTCCTTGGCCAGCTTGTCCAGCGGGTTTTCGCGAACCGGCACCAGCAGCACTCCCCCGGCTTGGGCGTGGGCTTGTAACTGGCGGTAGGTGGCTACGGACACCGTAAAGGGATCCACCCCCAGGCGAAACCCAGATCCTAACTCCTCTACAATCTCCATCAGGCTGGGCTGGTCCGGCAGACCGCCTTTGATCACCGTAAACAGGTTGGGATCCACTTCCCGCTCCGCCTGCTCGTGGTAGCGGGGATCTACCCACAGCCAAGCCCTGTCCCGGCTGATCAAAGCATCGCCCACCGAGCCGGTAAAGCCTGTAATCCACTGCCGCCGCTTGCGATACTCCAGCAGGTACTCGTTGAGGTGCTCATCGGCGGAGGGCACCCAAAACCCATCCAAATTCTGTTCCTGTAAAAGCTGGCGCAACTGCTGCAGACGGGCGGCAATCTCCGGGCGGGGCAAGGTTTGAGGCATGGCAAAGGCAACGGAAAAAAGCTATTGGCCCTAGCTACCAATATAGTTGCGGAATTGTTACAAACGCTCCCTTTCTCCTTGGGAAAGCTGAGCGAGAATTTCTAGCACTCTTCGGGAAAGCCAGCCTCTCGCCAGGCGCGGATGCCGCCGTCCATCGAAAACACGCGGCGGTAGCCCATCTTCTGCAGGTTATCAGCTGCCAGGGCTGAACGAAACCCACCACCGCAATAGAGGACAATTTCTGCTTCTTTGTCTGGGATCACCTTCTCGATGTCCCGCTCAATAATGCCTTTGCTCAAGTGAATGGCGCCAGCAATGCGACCTGCCTGCCACTCCGACTCTTCCCGCACGTCGACTAGGTAGAAGGAATCTCCTTGCCGTTGTTTCTGCCTGACTTGCTCGACGGTCAGCTCTTGGATGCGGCTTTTGGCCTCGTTGACCAAAGCCAAGAAAGCAGGAGAGTGAGGGGACGCCATGGAACCTCGCCATGCAACCCAATCTCCAGAATAAACCGGGCTTTAGGGGTGTGGATAGCCGCTCGGCCAAGTTGGGCCGGATCCCTACCCGGACAGGCTAAACTAAGCGCAGACCTGCCCGCCGGAGGCCCACAGTTTGAGCTCTCGATCCGCCTTTTCCCAACTGCTCTGGCCCCTTGCCTTGAGTTTGAGCTGGGGGATCCCGCTTGCAGGCAAAGTGCTGGCCCAGACTCCCCCGCTACGCCTAGAAAGCGGGCTGCAAAGGCAGGTTTCTGCCCCTGCGCCAGCGGCTCTGGTCGAGTGGCTGAACGAGCAAATAGCCGCGGCTAACCGACGGGACTTGCCGAAGGTGATGGCCGGCTACAGCCCCGACTTCCGCCACCGCGACGGGTTGGATCGGCAGGGGGTGGAAGAGGCCATTCGCAAGCTGTGGGACGCGCATCCTGAGCTGACCTACTCCGCCCAAATTGTCTCCTGGCGGCAGATAGGCCCTGAGATTGTAGCTGAGATTGCTAGCCAAGTGCAGGGATCCCAGGCTTCGGGGCGGGGGGAGTTTCAGGTAAAGGCTTCCGTCCTGGTGCGCAACCGCTACCGCCCGGATGCCGCCAACCCAGGACAACTGCTGCTGGTAGAGCAAGAAGTGCTGCGGGAGTCGAGCACGCTCACCTCCGGCTCAGCACCCCCCACCGTTACTTTCAAGCTGCCGGAGGTGGTCAAGCCGGGATCCACCTACTCGCTGCAGGCCATTGTGGCCGAGCCCCTCACCCAATCTTTGCTGTTGGGCGCTGTGGCGGAGCGGCCCGTTGCCGGAGCAAGCTACCTGGATGTCACTTCGTTTGCCCTCGAACCTCTGCAGGCGGGCGGGATCTTCCTGCAGGCGGATGCCCCCCCAGAAGCGGGTGCTGAGTGGATCTCGGTGATGCTGGTTAACCAAAGTGGCCTGGTTGTCGAGAGCCGGCGCCTCACCGTTCAACCCTAAAGAAAGGAACCCCAAGCAAGCCAGACTCCTGGCAGAAAGCCGAGGTGGCCGTCTGGATCCCTTTCCCTCAGGCTAGGGAGAGGAAGCCTAGAACACGACTGAGAACCAGGCAACGGCGTAGGATAGAAAAACGCCCTTTAGCCTGCTCAAGTTGCCGTGGACTACAAGAGTACCCTCAACCTGCCGCAGACTCAGTTTCCCATGCGGGCGGAGGCCGCTAAGAGAGAGCCCGCCATCCAGGCTTTTTGGCAGGAAGAACAGATCTACCAGCGTCTGTCGGAAACCAATCCGGGGGATCCCTTTGTCCTGCACGATGGGCCACCCTATGCCAATGGCGACATCCACATGGGCACTACCCTCAACAAGATCCTCAAGGACATCGTCAACAAGTACCACCTCCTGCGAGGGCGCAAGGTGCGCTACGTACCTGGCTGGGACTGCCACGGCCTGCCCATCGAGCTGAAAGTGCTGCAAAGCCTCTCCCCCCAGGAGCGGCAGAGTCTCACCCCCCTGCAACTGCGGCAAAAGGCCAGAGAGTACGCCCTGCACTACGTCGACGTGCAGCGGGCCAGTTTTCAGCGGCTGGGGGTATGGGGAGATTGGGATCGGCCCTACCTGACCCTATCGCCGGAGTACGAGGCGGCCCAGATCGAGGTGTTTGGCCAGATGGTTCTCAAAGGCTACATCTACCGCGGCCTCAAGCCCGTCCACTGGAGCCCCAGCTCCCAGACGGCCCTGGCAGAAGCGGAGCTGGAATATCCCGACAACCACATCTCCCCCAGCATCTACGTGGCTTTTCCCCTGCAAAGCCTCAGCCCGGCAGCGCGGCCGGTTTTAGAGCCCTTCCTGCCAGGCCTGCGGGCGGCCATCTGGACGACTACCCCTTGGACGATCCCGGCCAACCTGGCTCTCTGCTTTAACCCCAAGCTTACCTATGCGGTGGTGGAGTCTCCCCGCTTTGGCCTGCTGCTCATTGCCGCCGCTCTGCGGCAGCGGCTGGAAAAAGTCCTGGAGACTCCCTTAGAGGTCAAGGCCACCCTGCCGGGATCCGCTTTGGAATACTGCCAGGGACGCCACCCCCTCTTTGACCGCACTAGCCTCTGTGTTTTGGGAGACTATGTGACCACCGAGTCCGGCACCGGCATTGTCCACACGGCGCCGGGGCATGGGGAAGAAGACTTCAAGACTGGCCAAAAGTACGGCCTGCCCATCCTCAGCCCCGTGGACGAGCAGGGGAGGTTTACCGCAGAAGCCGGCCCCCAGTTTGCCGGGCTAGATGTCCTCTCCAAAGAACCGGAGACTAGCGGCAACCTGGCTGTGATTAAGGCTTTGCAGGCTGCCGGCGCCCTGCTCAAGGAGGAGCCCTACAGCCACAAATACCCCTACGACTGGCGCACCAAAGAACCCACCATCTTCCGGGCCACCGAGCAGTGGTTTGCGTCCGTAGCCGGCTTCCGGGAGCTGGCCCTGCAGGCCATCAAAACCGTGAAGTGGATCCCACCGGAAGGGGAAAACCGCATCACCGCCATGGTCAAGGAGCGCTCCGACTGGTGCATCTCCCGCCAGCGGGCCTGGGGGGTGCCCATCCCTGTCTTCTATGACGAGGAGACTGGCGAGGCTCTGCTGACTGCCGAAACCATTGACCACATCAAGGCCATCTTTGCCCAAGAGGGATCTGACGCCTGGTGGAAGCGCCCAGTAGAAGAATTGCTGCCGGAGCAGTACCGCCGCAATGGCCGCACCTACCGCAAGGGCACGGACACCATGGATGTTTGGTTTGACTCCGGCTCTTCCTGGGCAGCGGTGGCCCAGGCGCGCGGGTTGGGCTACCCCGTGGATCTCTACCTGGAGGGTTCGGATCAGCACCGAGGTTGGTTCCAGTCCAGCTTGCTGACCTCAGTGGCGGTCAATGGCTGTGCCCCCTACAAGGCGGTGCTCACCCACGGCTTTGTGCTGGACGAAAAGGGCCAGAAGATGAGCAAGTCCTTGGGCAACGTCATCGATCCCCTGGTGCTCGTCAACGGCGGCAGCGACCCTCAGACGGATCCCGCCTACGGGGCCGATGTGCTGCGACTGTGGGTTTCCAGCGTGGACTACTCCGGCGACGTGCCCCTGGGCAAGACCATTCTGGGGCAGATGGCAGATGTGTACCGCAAGATCCGCAACACAGCCCGCTTTCTGCTAGGCAACCTCTATGACTTTAACCCGGCCCAGGATGCCGTTCCCTTTGAAGCGTTGACCGAGTTGGATCGCTACCTCCTGCACCGCCTAAAGGAGGTGGGAGAGGAGATCACCGAAGCTTTTGACAGCTATCAGTTCTACCGCTTTTTCCAAGCGGTTCAGAACTTCTGCGTGGTGGATCTCTCCAACTTCTACTTGGACATTGGCAAGGATCGCCTCTACATCAGTCACGCCCGCAGCCTGCGGCGGCGGCAATGTCAGACGGTGCTGTCCCTGGTGCTGGAGAACTTGGCCAAGGCCATCGCCCCAGTGCTTTCCCACCTCGCAGAAGAGATCTGGAGCTACCTGCCCTACCCCAAGCCCACCCGTTCGGTGTTTGAAGGGGGCTGGATGCGACTGCCGGAGCAGTGGCGGGATCCCCAGCTAGCTGCCACTTGGGAAAAGCTGCGGGCAGTGCGGCAGGAGGTGAACAAGGCGCTGGAACAAGCGCGCACCGACAAGCTCATCGGCGCTTCCACCGAAGCCAAGCTCATCCTCAAGGTGGCGGATCCCCACCTGTACGCTCTTCTGGAAGAGCGGGCCGCCGAGCTGCGCTACCTGTTTATCACTTCCCAGGTGGAGCTCATCAAGGCAGAGACTGAGGCGGCGGAGCTGCAGGTTGTCGTTCAGCGGGCAGAGGGCAAAAAGTGCGTGCGCTGCTGGAACTACTCTCCTCGGGTGGGGGAATTTGCCGAACATCCAGAGCTGTGTGAGCGCTGCCTAGCGGCCCTAGCTGGCGAGTTTTGACTACCTAACCAAAGACTGCGGCAGCCGCGAGTCCGACTCTCGCTCCAGGTCGCGGAAGAGAGGCGTACTGAGGTAGCGCTCGCCAAAGCTGGGCTGGATCATCACAATCAGCTTGCCGGCGTTTTCCGGTCGCCGCCCCACCTGGATAGCGGCAGCCAGGGCTGCCCCAGTGGAAATGCCGGAGAGGATCCCTTCTTCTCTGGCCAGGCGGCGGCTGTAGACCATGCTTTCTTCGTCGTCTACGGCAATCACCTCATCCAGGAGATCCCGCCGCAACACCTCCGGCACAAACCCTGCCCCGATGCCCTCGATGCGGTGAAAGCCGGGCCGTCCCCCGCTTAGAACCGCGCTTGCCTTGGGCTCGACGGCCACTAGCCGAATGGAAGGTTTCTTACTCTTGAGAAACTCGCCCGCCCCGGTAATGGTGCCGCCAGTGCCCACCCCCGCTACCAGGATGTCCACCTGGCCATCGGTGTCCTCCCAGATCTCGGGGCCGGTGGTGCGGGCGTGGATTTGGGGGTTGGCCGGATTGGTGAATTGGCCCAGCATGTAGGCATTGGGGGTGCGGCGCACGATCTCTTCCGCCTTCCAAATGGCCTCTCCCATGCCACCGGCGCTGCTGGCTAGATGCACCTCTGCCCCGTAGGCCTTCAACAGCAGCCGCCGCTCCAGGCTCATGCTCTCAGGCATGACAATGATGAGCCGGTAGCCCTTGGCCGCTGCCGCCATAGCTAAGCCAATGCCCGTGTTGCCGGAGGTGGGTTCCACCAAAATGGTCTTGCCGGGGGAAATTAAACCGGCTTGCTCAGCTGCCTCGATCATGCTGACGGCAATGCGGTCTTTTACCGAGGCTGCCGGGTTGAAGCTCTCCAGTTTAACCACAATCTCCGCCAGGCATCCCTCCGCCTGCGGGATCCGGTTGAGCCGCACCAACGGCGTGCGACCGATGAGTTGGGTGATGTTGTCGGCAATCCTCATGGGCAGGCAACCTCGAAAAGCGGGGCCTTTGTCCGATGCTAACCCTGCAGCGGGAGACATCCAGCGAAGTTTTGAAAAGACTCCAGCCAAGCCCTCTGGGAAAGCCATGATCTAGAGTGAGATCACACCGGAAGGACAGATCCCCTATGCACCTGAGTGAAATCACTCATCCCAACCAGCTCCGCAACCTAAGCCTCAGCCAGCTGCGCAGCTTAGCTCGCCAGATCCGCGAAAAACACTTGCAAACGGCTGCCAACTCTCCCGTCGGCTGTCACCTAGGGCCAGGGCTGGGGGTGGTGGAGCTGACCTTGGCGCTCTACAAAACCCTTGACCTGGATCGCGACAAGGTTATTTGGGATGTGGGGCACCAAGCCTATGCCCACAAAATGCTCACCGGCAGGTATCACAACTTCCACACCATTCGCCAAAAGGGGGGGATCTCCGGCTACCTGAAGCGCAGCGAAAGCCGCTTCGACCACTTTGGGGCCGGCCACGCCTCCACCAGCATCTCGGCAGCCTTGGGTATGGCCATTGCCCGCGACCGGCGGGGGGAAAACTTCAAGGTGGTGGCCATCATCGGGGACGGCGCCCTGACCGGGGGCATGGCCTATGAGGCCATCAACCACGCCGGCCATTTGCCCAAGACCAACCTGATGGTGGTTCTCAACGACAACGGCATGTCGATTTCCCCCAATGTGGGGGCGATCCCGCGCTATTTAAACCGCCTGCGCCTCAGCCCGCCAGTGCAATTTTTGGCCGACAGCCTGGAGGAGCAACTGAAGAACCTGCCTCTAGTTGGCTCCAGTCTCAGCCCCGAAATTGAGCGCATGAAGGAGACGGTGAAGCTGGTTACTGCTGTGCAGAACAACAAGGCCGGCATCATCTTCGAGGAGCTGGGCTTTACCTACGTGGGGCCGGTGGACGGGCACAACCTGGCAGAGTTGTTGGATGCTTTTGAGTTGGCCCATGGCCTCTCTGGGCCCGTGCTGGTGCATGTGGCCACCGTCAAGGGCAAAGGCTACCCACCGGCAGAGGCTGAGCAGGTAAGCTATCACGCCCAATCCCGCTTCGACCTGGCCACCGGCAAACCCTATCCCCCCACCAAACCCACTCCCCCCAGCTACAGCAAGGTCTTCGGCCATACCCTTTGCAAACTGGCGGAGCGGGATCCCCGCATCATGGGCATCACGGCAGCCATGGACACCGGCACTGGCCTGGACAAGCTCAAGGAAAAACTGCCGGATCAGTTTGTGGATGTGGGGATCGCGGAGCAGCACGCGGTCACCTTGGCTGCTGGCATGGCCTGTGAGGGGATGCGCCCGGTGGTGGCCATTTACTCCACCTTCCTGCAGCGGGCCTACGACCAGATTATCCACGATGTCTGCCTCCAAAAGCTGCCAGTCTTTTTCTGCTTGGATCGGGCAGGCGTGGTTGGACCTGACGGCGCCACCCACCAGGGCATGTACGACATCGCCTATCTGCGCTGCATCCCCGAGATGGTGCTGATGGCCCCCAAAGACGAAGCGGAACTGCAGCGCATGGTGGTAACCGGGATCCAGTACACCCAAGGACCCATTGCCATGCGCTACCCGCGCGACTCTGGCGTTGGGGTGCCCTTAGCGGAAGATGGCTGGGAGCCCATTCCCATTGGCAAGGCGGAGGTGCTGCGCAGCGGCGGCGATGTGTTAGTCCTGGCCTATGGGTCGATGGTCTATCCCAGCTTGCAGGCCGCGGAGATCCTCAAAGAGCACGGCATCTCCACGACGGTAGTCAATGCCCGCTTTGCCAAGCCCCTGGATACAGAGCTGATCCTGCCCCTAGCCGAACAAAGCCGCCTGGTGGTGACGGTGGAAGAAGGCTGCCTCATGGGCGGGTTTGGCTCGGCAGTGGGGGAAGCCCTCCTGGATGCCGATATCCGGGTGCCTCTTTTGCGCCTGGGGGTGCCAGACATTTGGGTAGAACATGCTACCCGTGAAGAGTCTCTTGCAGACCTTGGCCTCAACAGTGTCGGTATTGCCGAGCGGATCCGAGCCAAGCTTGAGAAGCTGCAAAAGCCAGTGGCCGAGGGATCCCGGGCTACTCTCCTGCAAGACCCATCTGGCGGTTGAACCGGTCCACAGCAGCCTGCTGTAGGGCCTCTACCACTGCCCGTGTTCGCAGGAGAACTTGCACATCTCGCAGCAGGTTATTCCGCCACAGGTTCTCCCGCAGCACCTCTAGCCGGGCATAGCTGGGATCCAAGCGCACGGCTTTGGCCCCCAGTTCTTCCGCCCGCTGGGTTTGGCCGCGAACGTACAGGGCTGTAGCCAGGGCCAGGTAGGGCTCGGCCACCGCCTCGTTCATCTCGATGGTGCGTTCCCAGCGCTCGATGGCCGCCTCCAGATCCCCTTGCTCGTAGTCCACCAGGCCAAGGTTGTTCATAGCAGGCCAGTAGGCGGGATCCAACTCCAAGGTTTTCTCATATTCCCGCCGGGCGGGATCCCATTGGTCGAGCATGAGGTAGGCATTGCCCAGTTGAAAGCGGGCGTTGGGGTTATCCGGCTGCAAGGCAACAGCCCGTTCCAGGGCCTCGGCGGCGGCAAAGTAGCTGCCCTGCCGCAAGTAAGCCACTCCCAGGGAGTAGAGGACATCCCCATCCTGGGGAGCCAGAGCGCGGGCCCTTTGCAGCACCTGCACGGCCTGGGCAGAGTTCCCCAGCTCCAGATAGACGTTGCCCAAAGCGTAGAGCAGCTCGGAAGAGGTGGGCACCATGGCCACGGCCAGTTGCAGGCGGCGCAACGCCTCTTCGGTCTGGCCAAACTGGGCTAGCCGCAGCGCGTTGGTGGCTAGTTGCAGCCCCTGGGCCTGCATCAAGTCCCCATTGGGCAGGGGCACATGGAGCAAGACCTGAGCCCGCGCGGGATCCCCTCCCTCTATCCCCAAGACAAGGGCAAGGCCCACCGGCAAGGCTAGGCAAAACCGGAACGACAGCGACGGCATGATACCCACGCAAAACCAGGCCATGCCCATGTTAGCCGCAATCGCTGTTTGAAATGTCTGCTCTCGCCCCCTTGGCGCTTTATCAGCCCCAGTCGCTACCTGAGCCAGGTTTTGCTGCAGGAAACTAGAGACGTCGCCACCGCCGCCCGGACTGGGCCAGCAGGTCTTCGGCAGCCTTGGGCCCCCAGGTGCCGGCCTCATAGGTGTACAGCGGCGGCGCGGTATCATAGCCAGGTGGCGTCTCCCAGGCCGACAAAACGGGCGTTACCACCCGCCAGGCAGCTTCCACCTCGTCGGCGCGGGTAAACAGGGTGGGATCCCCCAGCAGGCAGTCCAACAGCAGGCGCTCGTAGGCATCTGGCGCGCTCGACCCAAAGGCTGTCCCGTAGCGAAAATCCATTTCCACCGAGCGGGTGCGGATCTCCGGCCCGGGCATCTTGGCCTCAAAACGCAAGGAGATGCCCTCGTTGGGCTGGATGCGCAGCACCAGGATGTTGGGGCTCACCTCTCGCGTTGCCGAAGGAAAAAGGGACAGGGGCACCTGCTTGAAGTAGATGGCCACCTCGGAAACCTTCTTGGCTAGGCGCTTGCCCGTGCGCAGGTAAAAGGGCACCCCTTTCCACCGCCAGGTGTCGCATTCCAGCTTCAGGGCGGCATAGGTGGGGGTCTGCGAGTTGGGGTTGACATTGGGCTCTTGGCGATAGCCGGGCACTGGCCTGCCGCCAATCCAGCCGGGGCCATACTGGGCCCGCACCGCTGCGGCTGCCACGTTGCGAGTGTCGGCCAGACGGGTGGCCTGCAGCACTTTGGTCTTTTCATTGCGCACCCCATCGCCGCGCAACGAGACGGGCGGCTCCATGGCCGTCAGGCAATAGATCTGCATTAGGTGGTTCTGCACCATGTCCCGCAGGGCGCCGGCAGCGTCGTAGTAGCCGGCCCGATCCTCCACCCCTACCGTTTCCGCCACCGTAATCTGCACATGGTCGATGTAGTTGCGGTTCCAGAGAGGCTCAAAGATAGCGTTGGCAAAGCGGAAGACCAGCAGGTTTTGCACCGTCTCTTTGCCCAGGTAGTGGTCGATGCGGTAGACCTGCTCTTCCTGACAGATGCGCTGCACAAGGCGGTTCAGCTCCTGGGCCGAGGTGAGGTCGTGGCCGAAGGGCTTTTCAATCACCACCCGCGTCCTGGTTGGATCGGCCAGCATCCCCGCTGCCCCCAACTGCTGGAGGGCCTGGGCATAGAAGTCCGGCGCCACCGCCAGGTAAAACACGCGGTTGCCGCGGGTGCCCCGCTCTTCGTCCAGTTGGCTGAGAAATTGCTTGAGGCGCAGGTAGCCCTCGGCATCGCCAATATCCAGGCGACAGTAAAACAGGCGGCTGGCAAAGTCTTGCCAGAGGGCTTCTGGCCCCAGATCCTGGGAGGCAAATTCCTTCAGGGCTGCCCGCATCTTGTCCCGATAGATCTCGTGGCTCCAGTCGCGGCGAGCCACCCCCACCAAGGTAAACTCCGGCGGCAGCCGTCGCTGGACAAAGAGCCGGTAGTAGGCCGGGATCAGCTTGCGGGCCGCCAGATCCCCGGAAGCGCCAAACTGCACCAGAATGCAAGGATCCGGAATGCGCTCTTGGTTGAGGCCAACGCGCAAGGGGTTTTCCGCCAGGGCCACCATAGAGTCGGCTCAGCTTGGGTGGATAGGGAGAGAGGAGCTAGGGCCGCAGAGAACCTTCCAGACAGCGCAGCACCTCTTCCACGTTCTCGCGGCTGCCAATGATGAGGGGCACCCGTTGGTGGAGAGAGTGGGGCACGATGTCCAGGATGGCCTCGGTGCCAGTGGTAGCCACGCCTCCTGCCTGCTCGGCCAAAAACGCCAGCGGGTTGGCCTCGTACATCAGCCGCAGTTTGCCCTCGGGTTTTTGCCGGGTGCCGGGGTAGAGGTATACCCCTCCCTGCAACAGGATGCGGTGAAAATCCGCCACCAGAGCGCCGCTGTAGCGGGAGGTATAGCTGCCTTGGCGATGGGCGTAGCGGATGAAGTTTTGGATCCCCTCGCTCCACTGGCAGAAGTAGCCCTCGTTGAGGCTGTAGACGGAGCCACGTTCGGGAATGCGGATGTCGCTTTGGGAGAGGATGAACTCGCCCAAGCTGGGATCCAGCGTAAAGCTATGTACCCCCTTGCCGACGGAATAGACCAGTTGGGTGCTGGGGCCGTAGAGGATATAGCCAGCAGCCAGTTGCCGGCGGCCCGGCTGGAGGAGATCTTGGTGGTCAGCCTCAGGGCGATCCTCCAGGGGCTGAAGGACAGAGAAAATGGAGCCAACGCTGAGGTTGGCCTCGATATTGGAGGAGCCATCTAGGGGATCGACAAGCAGCGCCAGGCGGCTGAGGGAGCAGTTTTCCGGCAGGCGGGCCGGGGTTTTCATCTCTTCTGAGACCAGCCGACAGACTAGCCCTGTCTGCTCCAAAGCGCGGATGAAGGCCCGGTTGGCGTACTCGTCCATCCGCTGCTGTTCTTCCCCTTGGACATTGACGTTGCCGGTTACGCCCAGCGCTCCCTCGATGAGTCCTGCCTGGCTGAGACGGCGGGCAATCATCTTGCCGGCCAGGGCAATGCGGTTCATCAGAGCACTGAAGTCCTGGGCCTCGGCGGTGAAGCTGCCAAACTGCTGCAAGACATGCCGGTAGAGGGTGAGCACATCCCGCGCCATCTCGCGTTCGGCGCTGCTGGGCATGACAGAGGGAGGAGAGCTAAGAACCATACGAGGCTTCCCCAAAGAAACGCCGAAGCACGGAATCCCTCGCCTCTAGCAAGGACTCTGTCCCGCTGACCCGATGGAGGCTGGGATCCCTTCTACTAGGTAGGCTGGCCGATTCTCGGGGCAGGTGCCGGGAACTTACAGAGTTGCTTCAGATTTGGCTGGCCTTGCCGGGCTTTTGCTTCGGCTGGGCTGGCAAAAACAGGGCTCTCCTCTAGTCCTTGATTCACTAGACAATCAGCCACTTTGTGGCATAACCAACCTCCTGCCTTGACGGAGATGGGCTGAGCGAGTAGGCTTGCGAGTACATCTTTTCTGGGAGGCACTTTGCCTAGGCTAAAGTTGGCTCCGTCTTTAGCCGGTGTGCCTTATGGGGGCTCGTAGCACCTACCTGCAGCAAGGCCTACGGCCCGCTATCGCGATCGCGGGGAAGTGACGCCTGTGGAGATCCCTCTGGCGGGGTGGTAGGGGTAAGCTCTGCCACTAGCTACGGGTCGTGGAAGCAGGGAGAAAGCGTCAACCTGGAGCAAAAGTCCGCTTTTGTCCAGCGTTGTATAAGTCTTTCAGAGCGGTAGGATGGGTTCTACTTATCCCAGCGGGGGCTTGTCGTCCCGCTCTGTTCCATGATGGCCAACCCTCCTTCTCCACTGCGCAGCCAAGTCGTCACCCAGGGAGTGCAGCGCTCTCCCAACCGCGCCATGCTCAGGGCAGTGGGCTTCCGCGATGAGGATTTCGGCAAGCCCATTGTCGGCATCGCCAACGCCCACAGCACCATCACCCCTTGCAACATCGGGATCCAAGCCTTGGCCGAGCGGGCTGAAGCTGCCCTGAGGGAGGCCGGCTGCATGCCTCAGGTCTTCGGCACCATCACCATTAGCGACGGCATTTCCATGGGCACTGAGGGAATGAAGTACTCCCTGGTGTCGCGGGAGGTGATTGCCGATTCCATCGAGACGGTGGTCAACGGCCAGAGCATGGATGGTCTCTTGGCCATCGGCGGCTGCGACAAGAACATGCCGGGGGCGATGATCGCCATGGCCCGCCTTAACGTGCCCTCTATCTTTGTCTATGGCGGCACCATCAAGCCCGGCCACTACAATGGCCGCGACCTCACCATTGTCAGCGCCTTTGAAGCGGTAGGGGAGTACAGTGCTGGCCGCGTCTCTGAGGAAGAGCTGCTGGCAGTCGAGCGCCACGCCTGCCCCGGTGCCGGATCCTGCGGCGGCATGTACACGGCCAACACCATGTCCAGCGCCTTTGAGGCCATGGGCATGAGCCTGCCCTATTCCTCCACCATGGCGGCAGAGGACGAAGAGAAGGCCGAAAGCGCCGCTCAATCGGCTAAAGTCTTGGCCGAGGCCATCAAAGCTAATATCCGGCCGCGGGACATCATCACCCGCCAGAGCATCGAGAACGCCATTTCGGTCATCATGGCCGTAGGGGGATCCACCAACGCCGTGCTCCACTTTCTAGCTATTGCCCACGCGGCAGAGGTGCCCCTGACGCTGGATGACTTTGAGACCATCCGCGCCCGCGTGCCTGTTCTCTGTGACCTCAAGCCTTCGGGCCGGTTTGTAACCACTGATCTGCACCGGGCCGGCGGGATCCCGCAGGTGATGAAGATCCTGCTCAACCACGGCTTGCTGCACGGCGACTGCCTCACCATCTCTGGACAAACAATTGCCGAAGTCCTGCGGGACGTGCCGGACGAGCCCAGCCCAGATCAAGAGGTGATTCGCCCCTGGCATAGCCCCCTTTACCCCCAAGGGCACATAGCCATCCTCAAGGGCAACCTTGCGCCCGAAGGGGCAGTGGCCAAGATCAGCGGCGTCAAGAATCCGAGGATCACGGGGCCAGCGCGGGTCTTCAACTCGGAAGAATCCTGTCTGGAGGCTATCCTCGCCGGCCAGATTCGACCGGGGGACGTAGTGGTGATCCGCTACGAGGGCCCTAAGGGCGGCCCTGGCATGCGGGAGATGCTCTCCCCTACTTCGGCCATCATCGGCGCTGGTCTAGGAGATAGCGTGGGGTTGATTACCGATGGCCGCTTCTCTGGGGGCACCTACGGCATGGTGGTGGGCCATGTGGCCCCTGAGGCCTATGTAGGCGGCCCCATTGCCCTCGTGGAAGAAGGGGATCTGATCACTATCGATGCCCCTGCTCGCCTCCTCCACCTGCATGTCAGCGAAGAGGAGCTGGCCAGCCGCCGCGCCCGCTGGGTTCCGCCCGAGCCCCGCTACAAACGAGGTATTCTGGCCAAGTATGCCAAGCTGGTCTCCAGCAGCAGCCTGGGGGCGGTGACCGATCTGAACTTGTGGGATTAGACGAGAGGGGAGTTCGGGCTGCTGGGCTTTCTCCTGGCACTACCCCCTCAAGAGCTCTCGCTGCTCAGCCTACTGGAGTGAAGGGCTGCCAGCGGCTCCCATTGCTGGGCTTGCTGCTTAAGCCGCTTGATCAACTGCCTGCACACCACCTCGCACAGCTCAAAACAGACGGGATCCGCAATTTGGTAGTAGACACTCACGCCCTTGGGCTCGCGGCTGACGATCCCTGCCTGCGCCAGGATCTTGAGATGTTTGGAAACGTTGGCCTGGCCCATGCCAGTGGCCTCTAGGATTTGGGTGACGTTCTTGGGCCCCGAGCGCAACTGACACAGGATCTGCAGGCGGCTGGGCTCCGCCAAAACCTTGAAGTACTCCGCCACGCTGGTCAGCACTTCTGGCGTCAGGGTCAACTGGCGCTCGTCTTTGCCGCCTTTCGCGAGCTCGTCCCCATCCATAGACCGTCTTGAGGGCTGTGCTGACTTGATTTTAACACTAAGTGGTTATATAGTGTTCCTAGAGGCCCAAGCTATGTTCAGGTCTTTGCCAACAAACAGAAGGGTAACATGCTATTTCGCCAACTGTTCGACGCCGAGACAAGCACTTACACCTACTTAGTTGCAGACCCAAACACCCGCGAGGCCGCGCTGGTGGATCCCGTGTTGGAGCAGGTGGAGCGGGACTTGAAGTTAATTCGAGAGCTGGGTCTGACGTTGAAGTACTGTCTCGAGACCCACGTTCACGCCGACCACATCACCGGCACGGGCAAGCTGCGCGAGTTGACCCGCTGCCAAGGGGTGGTGCCAGTCCAGGCCAAAGCCCAATGTGCCGACCACTTCATTGGCCATGGGGAAACGCTGCAGGTGGGATCCATCACCATCGAGGCCATCGCCACCCTGGGCCACACCGACAGCCACATGAGCTACCGCGTCCATGGGGATCGCGTTCTCACCGGAGACTCCTTGCTCATTCGCGGCTGTGGGCGCACGGATTTCCAAAGTGGGGATCCTGGCCTGATGTACGACCACGTTACGCAGCACCTGTTTACCCTGCCAGACGAGACGCTGGTCTATCCCGGCCACGACTACCGTGGGCACACCGTCTCCACCATTGGCGAAGAGAAGCGCTGGAACCCCCGCTTTGTGGATCTACAGACGGGCAAGCTGCGTTCGCGGGAGAGCTTCATCGCCCTGATGAATAGCCTCAACCTGCCTCAGCCCAAAAAGATCCAGGAAGCAGTGCCGGCCAACGAGCAGTGCGGCCAAGTGGCAGCCGCGGTTTAGTTGGAGGCTGTAAAGCCTGCTGAGCTAGCTAGACTTCTCTGAGCCGGCTGGTCAGAAGGGGGAGGGTTGAGAGTGGATCCAGAAAGTCTCTATGAGAAGGATTTCTATGCTTGGACTCAGCAACAAGCTCAATTTCTGCGGGAGCGGGCTTGGGAGAAGCTAGACCTGCCCCATTTGATTGAGGAGATGGAATCGTTGGGCAGGCAACAGCGGCAAGAGCTGCGCAACCGGCTGGGGGTTTTGGTGGGGCACCTCCTGAAATGGGAGTATCAGCCGCAGGCTAGATCGGTAAGCTGGCTGCTCACCCTACAGGTACAGCGGCAGGAAGTTCTGGATCTGCTGGAGGAAAGCCCAAGCCTGAGGCCCTATTTGCCAGAGGCCATCGCCAAGTCTTACCTGAGGGCGCTCCAGCTAGCCCTGGAAGAGACCCAGCTGCCCAGAAAGACTTTTCCCAAGACGTGTCCTTACGCTCCCGAGCAAATCCTGGATAGCCAGTTTTACCCCGGCGAGCCCAGCAGGTTGCTTGAGGAAGAAGGTTAGTTACCCGAGGAGGAAACCGATGACTGTAGCCCGACAAAATCCTACGCCTTCCGCTCAGCAGGAACGGGATCCCCGTCTCAAGGAGATCGACGCCCTGACCTTAAAGCAGTGGCTGGATCAAGGGCGGGTACAGCTCATCGACGTGCGGGAGCCGGGAGAATATGCCGATGAGCGGATCCCAGGGGCGATCAACATGCCTCTATCTACCTTTGACCCGGCCAGGGTGCCGGCCTCGACGCCGGAAAAACCGGTAGTGTTGCAGTGTCGCATGGGCAGTCGCTCCATCCGCGCTGCCTGTCAGTTGCTAGACCACGGCTGGCCGGAGGTGCTTAGTCTAAAAGGCGGGATTGAGGCTTGGAAGGCTGCCAAGCTGCCCACCACCCGCACCCGCAACGCGCCCATTTCGCTAATGCGGCAGGTGCAAATTGCGGCGGGATCCCTGGTGCTCACCGGAACCTTGCTGGGAGCCTTTGTCCATCCGGCCTGGCTGGTGTTGAGCGGCTTTGTGGGAGCTGGGCTGGTGTTTGCCGGGATCACCAACACCTGTGGTCTGGCGCTGCTTTTGGCCCGCATGCCCTGGAACCGAGGTCAGGCCCTATGAGCGGGATCCCTTCCCCCCAGAGAATCCCGGCGCGCTACCTGCCCTTTACCAGGGATTCCTTGTGGTGGCTTCGGTATCGGCCAGAGGATCTGCCAGGGGATCTCATGGCCGGACTGGTTACAGCCCTTCTCCTAGTGCCCCAGAGCATGGCCTATGCGCTGCTGGCCGGGCTGCCTCCCCAGACAGGTCTCTACGCCGCTATCCTGCCGGTCATCGCCTACGGCTTTCTAGGATCCAGCCGGGCTTTGTCGGTGGGGCCGGTGGCCATCATCTCCTTGCTGGTGGCATCGGGCTTGGAGCCGCTGGCTGAGCCGAGCAGCCCGGAGTATGGCCGGTTGGCGCTGGGCTTGGCTCTAGAAGCGGGCCTGATCCAGGTAGGGGTAGGGCTACTGCGGCTGGGGTTTTTGGCCAATTTCTTGAGCCGCTCGGTGGTAACGGCCTTTGGCAGCGCCGCAGCCCTAATCATCGCCTTCAGCCAGCTCCGCCATCTGTTGGGGGTGAAGATCGCCAACACCGAGTCCTTCTGGCTGATGCTGCAACGGCTTTGGCAGAGCCTGGAGGGGGTAAACTGGGTCACTCTGGGGCTGGGGCTGTTGGCCATCACCCTCTTGGTGTACGCCCAGCAGAAGCTCCCCGCTCAACTGCGCCGCTGGGGGATCCCACCCCTCTGGGGCCTACTTCTCACCAAGGGCGCGCCGCTGGGAGCCGTCTTCCTGACCACGCTGCTGGTGTGGGGGTTGAACCTCTCGGAAAGAGCAGGAGTGGCGGTGGTGGGATCCATTCCGGCGGGTTTGCCCCCCCTGACCTTCCCTTGGCTGAGCTGGCCAGAGTGGCGAGCTTTGCTGCCCACAGCCTTGGCCATTAGCTTGGTGGGCTTTACAGAAAGCTATGCAGTAGGTCAGTCGCTGGCCAGCCAGCGGCGGCAGAAAGTGGATCCCAACCAGGATCTAGTGGCCCTGGGGGTGGCCAACCTGGCCGCAGCCACAAGTGGTGGCTACCCCGTAACCGGCGGGATCAGCCGCTCAGTAGTTAACTTTCAGGCCGGGGCCAACAGCGGCCTGGCTTCGGTGGTGACGGGATCCCTGATAGCCCTGGCAGTGAGCTGGCTGATGCCTCTGTTTACCTTCCTGCCCCAGACGACCCTAGCAGCTATTGTGCTGGTGGCAGTGCTGGGACTGGTGGATTTTCACCCCTTGCTGCAGAGCTGGCGCTACGACCGCGGCGATGCCTTGGTTTGGTTGGTTACCTTTGCCAGCGTGCTGGGGATCGGGGTGGAGCCGGGGATTGGGCTGGGGGTGCTGGTGTCTATCCTCCTCTTCCTCTGGCGGGCCAGCCGTCCCCACATCGCCATTGTCGGCCAGGTGCCTGGCACCGAGCACTACCGCAACGTGCTGCGCCATGAGGTGATTACCGATCCGCGCATCCTGGCAGTGCGGGTGGATGAAAGCCTGTTTTTTGCCAACGCCGCCTACCTGCAGGAGTATCTGCTGCAAGAGGTGGCAGCGCGGCCAGCAGTGGAACAGGTGCTGCTGGTGGCCAGCGCCATTAACTTCATCGACGGCAGCGCTTTGGAGGTGCTGACTCAGTTGGTGGAACGTCTGCGCCAAATGGGGGTGGGCTTTGCCCTGGCCGAGGTGAAGGGGCCGGTGATGGATCGCCTCAAAATGGCGGGGTTTGTGGAGAAAGTGGGCGCCGAGCGCTTCTTCTTGTCCACCCACCAGGCGATGCAGGCTCTCAAATCCCAGGTGACCTCTATGCCGGCAGCCGCTTCCGGATGAGCACAATCGGCGTTTGCTCTGCCGCATTGCCCGCCGGGTTCTTGCGCAGAGCCTGCTCAACCAGTCCCCGCTCCACACCTGGGCTGGCCGCCAAGACGTTGACTTCGCCTAGGTCGTTGGCATCCACAATGGCCACCTCGTAGCCGGTCTGGGCGTGGAGCTCGGCCACCAGCTTGGCTGGATCCCGCGGTCCCAAGACAATGAACTGGTCATAGGGGGGCAAGGTGCCGGTGACATCGTCGATGAGATCCGCCTGCTCCCCCGCTAGGGCATAGAACACCCCTGGGATCCCCAGCAGCTTAGCCAGGGATCCCGCCACAAAGGCCCCCAGTACTCGCCAGGCCCCCGAACAGTCAATGAGCGTCTGCATCCCGTAGCAGCTTGAGAGACTGGTCTTGGAGGGGAAGAAGTAGCACAGGGTGCGAGCCAGCCAGCCAGGCTGCACCTGCAGGGGATGGCGAAAGTTGCCCTGCACAATGGCTACAGCACTCTCGGAAAGGGCCACGACATCGCCGGGTTGGAAGTGGGGGCCCACGTAGCGCCGCAACACCTCAGCCAGGTCATCGCTGGGGGTGAGCAGATGGGTGGGAATGGCAGCCCAACTCACCGGTCCCTGCTGCTGCCAGCACAGCTCCGCCAAGGGATCCACTTCCTGCAGCGGCAAGATGAGGTGGCTAGTCTTGAGGGTACGCCGCTGCCGCCCGTACTGGACGTAGTCCAGCTCTAGCCAGGCCGAGCGCAAATCTGCCAGTCCTTCCCCCCCTAGTTCAATCTCGACTTCTAGGCCAGTCTGGCTTTGGGGGGTGATGATGTAAGCCTGCCAGTAGTTGTCTTGGCGAGGAGGCAAGTCGGGGTGACGGGAGCGGAGGCGAATTTGGGTATGGATCCCCTCGACGGAGCTGGTGCTGAGCAGATGCAGTCGCGGCTCCACCTGGGCCAAGGTGACCTCAAAAAGGGGGTTGAGATTGCGGGCCACGAAGTCAGCCTGGATGAGCCAGCGGTCGGGGCTGAGGCGGTTGAGGCGCCAGCTCTGCGGCTCCACCACCAAGCAGTCGGCGGGGCGGGTTCTCAGCCAGTACAGCAACGTCCCCCCGCTCAAGAGCAGGCCGGCCGCCACCTGGATCCAGGCCGAGGGATCCCACAGCCAACGCCCGATCCCCCAGAGGCTCAAGAGCATCCCACCCAGTACCCCGGCCACCACACCTCGGCTCACCATCCGGATTGTTGCCATCAGGATCCCACTCCTTCGTTAAGCCCTGCTAAAGCCTCTCCCTTCCTTCAAGTTCGCTCCCTAGACTACAGGTACCGGCCAAGCCCTAGCCCTCCTACCGGGAAGCCGAAAGCAAGCTGTAGCAGAATCTCTACCCACATTTCCATCTCAAACATTTAGACTGCAAATAGGTTGCATTCTTTGGTTGCCATGGCCCAGAAACAGTGGTTCAAAAGCTTTGACGACATGATCCAGGGATCCAAAACTCCCATTCTGGTGGATTTTTACGCCACCTGGTGCGGTCCCTGTCAGGTAATGGCGCAGGTGTTGGAGCAGGTGAAGCCCCAGGTGGGGGACGCCATTGCTTTCGTGAAGGTAGATATAGACAAGTACCCCAACATTGCCGCTCGCTGGGGGATCTACGCCGTGCCGACCCTAATCTTGTTCAAGGACGGGAGGCCGGTTGACCGCATCGAGGGACTGCTGCAGCCTCGCGCCTTGGTGGAGCGGCTGCGGGCGCAGGTCAATCTGTCGGTAGGCTAGGTCCCGGCCGACGGCTAGTTCCCGGATAGGCAGCGAAGGCGGCACTAGGTCTTTGCCAGGGCTTGAGGGCTATTTGGGTGTGCCAGTTCTGCACGTCCACCTGCCGGGAGAGGTGCCCTACCGCAAAGCCTGGGCTTGGCAGCAGACCAGACTGACCCAGATGATCCGCAATCCCCAGCTACCGGATGGGCTACTGTTGCTGACCCACCCGCCGGTGTACACCCTGGGGGCAGGAGCAGATCCCCGATTCCTCAAGAGTCTCTCCGAACCAATAGGATCCCCGGCTGTCCAACCAAAATCCCCTTCTGGACAAGGGCCGGAGATCCTGCGGGTGGAGCGGGGCGGCGAAGTGACCTACCACGGGCCAGGGCAGTGGGTGGGGTATGCAATCCTCAACCTCAAACGCCACTGTCTGGATATCCACTGGTACCTACGCCAACTGGAGCAGGTGGTCATCGAGACTGTGGCTTACTTTGGCTTGAGGGGGGAGCGGATCCCTGGCCTAACGGGGGTTTGGGTGGAAGGGCACAAAGTGGCCGCCATTGGCATCAAGGTCTCCCGCTGGATCACCTACCACGGCTTTGCCCTCAACGTTTGTCCAGATCTAGCTGCCTTCGAGGCCATCGTGCCCTGTGGGATCCCTGACCGACCTGTGGGATCCCTGGTGCAGTTTTGTCCGGAGGTGACGATGGCTGCTGTGGCCCCAGTCCTGGTGAAGTCTTTTTGTGAAGTCTTCGGGCTGCAGGCCCAGGCAGTTTCCCTAGAGGAGTGGCTGGGGGGCAAGGAAGAAAGCTGAACTTAGCCGGTTGCTTACTCCACCCCCAATTGGCGCAGCAGTTGCTGAATGATGGTTTGATCGGCAAAGTTGCCGCTTTTGGAAAAGAGAGCCAACGCCTGGCGAAAGTCGGCCATAGCGGCCTCTCGCTTCCCCATTTGCAGGTGGGCTACGCCACGGCTGAAGTAGGCTTCCGGGATCCCCGGATCCAACTGGATGGCCCGCTCGGCATCGACCAGAGCTTCTTGGGGCTGGCGCAAGGAGTTGTAAACGTAGCTGCGGTTCACGTAGGCCGGCGCATAGGTGGGATCCAACTGCACTGCTCGATCCAGATCTGCCAAAGCCGCCACTGGATCCCCCCGCAACAACTTGAGGGATCCCTGCCAGTTGAACTCAGAAGCCGTTTTTGGGCCTGAAGTGCTCTCAGCAGGAGTTGGCCAAGAGAGAGCAGGGGCAGCAGCCAAGAATGCTGTTAGGAAACTGATCAGGGCCACCCTTCCCAATCGACGCTTCATTGGCTCTGCACTGCTAAGGATCCCAAGCCACTCCAGCATAAACTGTCGGCAAGAGGGGCAACTCTTGAACCTCAATTGGACTTAAAAGGAAAGCTTCTGGAATAGATGAGAAACGGGTAGGGCAAATCCTGGAATGACTTCTTCACCCTCGAGAAGATCTACCGATTTGAGGAGACGATCGGGCTCTTCAGAGCTGCGATACACCAGGATGTAGTGCTCAATGGGGTGGACGAGCCAAACCAGGCGGCTGCCATTTTCAAAGTACTCCACCAGCTTGTCATGAATTTCTTCGATTGTATTGCCGGAAGAGAGCACTTCAACAGCCAGATCGGGGGCACCCTCTAAAAATCCTGTGGGCAGTTCGGTCATGCCCTGCAAGCGTTCTTTGGCAAAAAAAGAAATGTCAGGGGAGCGCCAATTGCCACTCTTCATCTTAAAAGCAGTGCTGGAATCTAAAACGACTCCCAGCTTCTTGGACAAAACGTAGGAGGCTAAAGCCGCTAATAGGAGACTGCAGACATAACCATGGAGTGCCCCTGCGCTTCCCATATCAATTGGCTTTCCATCAACAACTTCATAGCGATGCCCCTCTTTGGACAACGCCATGAAAGCTTCCGCTGTCCAAGATCTTCCTTCCTGGGTTAGCGCAGCTCCAAGGGTCATCTGAAAACTCCCTGTTGCTTCTAGGTCAATTTCCCACTCTTAAACAGTCTGGCGGCAGCGTAGGTCAAAGCTGCGGGGATAACTCAAGCGGGGAGGCCAAACGCTAGAATAGCTTGGCTTATCCTATCGTACTGACGGAAAAGGCACCTTGATCGAGCGCTACACTCTGCCGGAAATGGGCCAAGTCTGGTCCACCGCCCACAAGCTCCAAACCTGGCTGCAGGTAGAACTGGCCGTTTGTGAAGCCCAGGCGGAGCTGGGGCGGATCCCTCAAGAGGCCCTGCAGGAGATCAAAGCCAAAGCCGCTTTTGACCCAGCGCGGGTTTTGGAAATTGAGGCGGAAGTGAAGCACGACGTCATCGCCTTCTTGACCAATCTCAACGAGCACGTGGGTGAGGCGGGACGTTACATCCACCTAGGCCTGACCAGCTCGGATGTGTTGGATACAGCCCTGGCCCTGCAGCTAGTGGCCTCTGTGGAGCTCCTGCAAGCTCGCCTAGCGGATCTCATCGCTGCGCTGCGTGAGCAAGCTCGGCAACACCGCTACACCCTCATGATTGGCCGCACCCACGGCGTCCACGCTGAGCCCATCACCTTCGGCTTCAAGCTGGCCGGCTGGCTGGCCGAGTGCCTGCGCCACCAGGAGCGCCTGGCGCGCCTGCGGGAGGTGGTGGCGGTGGGCAAGATCTCTGGGGCTGTGGGCACCTACGCCAACGTGCCTCCCCAGGTGGAGCAATTGGCCTGCGCCCGCTTGGGCCTCAAGCCGGATACGGTCTCAACCCAGGTGATTTCTCGGGATCGCCACGCTGAGTATGTGCAGACTTTGGCCTTGATTGGGTCTTCCCTGGAGCGCTTTGCCACCGAGATCCGCCACCTGCAGCGGACGGAGGTGTTGGAGGCCGAAGAGTACTTTGCCCCCGGCCAAAAAGGCTCCTCCGCCATGCCTCACAAGCGCAACCCCATCAAAGCGGAACAATTGACAGGGATCGCCCGCCTGCTAAGGGGGTACGCCCTCTCGGCCCTGGAAAACATCCCCCTCTGGCATGAGCGGGACATCTCCCACAGCTCGGTGGAGCGGGTAATCCTGCCCGATGCTTCCATTCTCTGCCACTATTTGCTGGTCAACATGGCGGATCTAGTGCGCCACTTGCAGGTTTACCCTGCCAACATGGAGCGCAACCTCACCCTCTACGGCGGTGTTGTCTTCAGCCAGCAGGTGCTTTTGGCTTTAGTGGAAAAGGGCTTGAGCCGTGAGGAAGCCTACTGTCTTGTCCAAGAGAATGCTCACCGCGCCTGGAACCAGCCTGGCGGGGATTTCCGCGCCAATTTGCTGGCAGATCCCCGGGTGATGGCCCACCTGAGCGAGGCGGAGTTGCAGGCCTGCTTCGACCCGCAGCGGCACCTTACCCACCTAGACGAGATCTTTGCCCGCCTAGGCATTTGAGGATCCCCTATGGTTTGGCAGCGGCAGCACGTTTTGGGCCTGGCGGATTTTACTCCGGAAGAATACCAGATCGTTTTGCAAACCGCCGCCAGCTTTCAGGAAGTGTTGACCCGGCGGCTGCCCAAGGTGCCCACCCTGCAGGGAAAGGTGGTAGTGACGCTGTTTTTCGAGCCTTCCACCCGCACCCGCAGCAGCTTTGAGCTGGCGGCCAAGCGCCTGTCAGCCGATGTGCTCAACTTTTCCCCCGGCACTTCTTCCCTGGCCAAGGGGGAAACCATTCTGGATACAGTTCGCACCTTCTTGGCCATGGGCTCCGACGTGCTCATCGTCCGCCACGCCCAGGCCGGGGTGCCGCAGCAGTTGGCCGCCGAGATCGACCGGCGCGGATCCCATACGGGGGTGTTGAATGCAGGGGACGGCCTGCACGAACACCCCACCCAAGGGCTGCTGGATCTGTTTACCCTCTGTAGCCATCTGGATCCCCAGCGGCCTCGCCTCGAGCTGCTCCAGGGGGTGAAAGTGGCCATTGTCGGCGACATCCTCCACTCGCGGGTGGCTCGCTCCAACATCTACGCCCTGGTGGCTGCTGGCGCAGACGTCCACCTGGCCGGCCCACCTACCCTGCTGCCGAAAGACTTTGCTCAGTTTGTGCCCGGCCATACCCTGCCAGTGCACTGGCAGTTGGAGCCAGCCCTGGAAGGAGCCCGCTTTGTCATTGCCCTGCGCTTGCAGCAGGAGCGGATGAGCGAATTCCTCCTCCCCAGCTTGCAGGAATACCACCACCTTTTCGGCCTCACCCGGCAGCGGCTGCGCCTGTGCCACCCAGAGGTAAGGGTCTTACACCCCGGTCCGGTTAACCGCGGCGTCGAACTCAGTTCTGAGGTGATGGAGGACCCCGACCTCAACCTCATCGAGCGGCAGGTTGCCCACGGCGTGGCGGTGCGCATGGCGCTGCTGTACCTGATGGGGGGCGGGCGGATCCCGGCCTAGAGCCCAGCTCTACCGCTAGTCTGGCTTGCTGGCGGCTCCTTGTTGGTAATGATGGGATCAAGACCTTACCCCTAGAGAGGATCCCTATGACCATTGTCGCCGCTGAAAAGCTGCAGGGCTTGCTCTCGGAGCTGGCCGACATTGAAACCATTACTGATCCGTCAGAAGTGGCCAAGTTGTCCCTGGACTTTTACCACTACAGCCCTGTGCTCAGCCGGCAGTTGAGCGACAAGCGAGGGGATGTGGTGGTGCGCCCAGCAAACGAACAAGAGGTCAAGCGAGTGGCAGCAGCCTGTGCCAAGTGGCGGCTTCCTCTCACCGTACGGGGCGCGGGCACTGGCAACTACGGCCAGTGCATTCCCCTAGCTGGCGGCGTGATCCTAGAGATGAGCAAGCTCAATCAGGTGATCTGGGCCAAGCCGGGGCTAGCGCGGGTGCAGGCAGGGATCAAGCTGGCTGCAATTGACAAACACACCCGCGAGATGGGTTGGGAGATCCGCATGGCTCCTTCCACCTACCGCACAGCCACCATCGGCGGCTTCATTGCCGGGGGCAGCGGCGGCATTGGCTCCGTTACCTACGGCCAACTGCTGGATCGAGGAAACATTCTAGGACTGCGGGTGGTGACGGTGGAGGAAGAGCCGCGGACTCTGGAGCTGCGGGGAGACGACGTGTTCAAAGTCAGCCACGCCTGGGGCCTCACCGGGATCATCACCGAGGTGGAGATCCCCCTGGCGCCGGCTTACCCGTGGGCAGAGCTGATTGTAGCCTTCCCTCCTGAGGGGGGGTTTATGCCCTGCGCCCGGTTTGGCCAGGCTCTAGCCGCTGCCGATGGCATCCTAAAAAAACTCATCAGCCTGCATGCTTGGCCGATCCCCAGCTATTTCGCGCCGCTACGGGGTTATTTGCCGGAGGGATCTGCGGTAGCCCTGTTGATGGTGGCCGAATGCAGCCTGGAGCCGCTGCTAGAGCTCATCCGGGAGCATGGCGGCCAGGTGGTCTACAACAAAACGGCCCAGGAGGCCGCCAAAGGGATCTCGCTGGGGGAATTTTCCTGGAACCACACCACTCTGCACTGCCGCAGCGTGGATCCCAATTTGACCTATCTGCAGTCGATTTTCCCGCCTGACCGGGAGCTGAAGCTGGTGCAGCATCTATACGAGTACTTTGGCGACGAAGTGCTGATGCACTTGGAAATGATTCGCCTTGGCGGACAGGCCATCCCCGTGGGTCTCCAAATTGTCCGCTTTACCACCGAAGAGCGGCTCAACGAGATCATGCGCTACCACGAGGCCCAGGGAGTGTTCATCGCCAACCCCCACACCTTCATCCTCGAAGAAGGAGGCCGCAAGGTGATGGATCCACGCCAGGTCCGTTTCAAAGAAGAGGTGGATCCCTATGGGCTGCTCAACCCGGGCAAGACGCGCACCTGGCAAGGCCGAGCCTCTGCTTAAAAGGGGGAAGGCAGATGCTGGGGCAATAGCAGCAGCAAGGGCGGGAGAAACAGCCAAGCTGCCACTGCCACAGAAGCCAGCGCTGCCACCAACACTGCCCCAGCAGCACAGTCTTTGGCAACTTCTGCCAGCAGGTGATAGCGACTGCCCAAGGTGAGATCCACCACTGCTTCTAGGGCAGTATTCACCAGCTCGAGAGCCATCACCAGACCACTGGTCAGGCTGATCAAGGCCATCTCCACGGCGCTCAACCGCAGGGCCAGGCCCAAGCCAAAGGCCAACACCGCTGCCAGGAGGTGGATGCGAAAGTTGCGCTGGGTGCGAACGGCGTACAGCAAGCCCCTGCCCGCATAGTAAAAACTCTTGCCCAGGTTGGTGGCCACGCACCAAGAAAGGGGGCGCCGCCAGGGATCCTCCCTTGGAGACTCAACCGGGGCCATAGAATCATCTGCCAAGCGCAGGGGCGAGGGAAAGCGACTAGGGCTGTCGGCCATGAGCCACCTCCAAATCTTCTTGGATGGCAGCAAGCAGGTTTTGCTGTTGCTGTAGCATGCGCTGTAGGGAAAGTTCATCGGGGTGATCCCACCCCAGAAGATGCAGCAGCCCGTGACTGGCCAGCCAGGCCAGTTCGTGGGATAGTGAGTGTCCTTGCGCCTTGGCCTGGGCGCAGGCGGTAGGCACAGAAATCACAATATCCCCCAGTAGACGCACTCCTGTTAGCTTCTGCACCTCCACAGGAGCAGCCATTTCCTCAGCGGCAAAGGCCAGCACATCGGTGGGGGCGTCGATGTGACGAAACTCGCGGTTGAGCTGGCGAATGCGTTCGTCGGAAGTAAGGCAGAGGCTGAGTTCGCAGGGATCCGTCACCCCCAGCTTACCCAACCAAACCTCAAACCAACGTCGCCAAGTGGCCTCCTCAATGGGGCTGGGGACCTGCAGCTCCAGGTACAGATCCAGAAACCCCTCCATGCAGCTCTCGCTCACACCATGCCCCCTATTCTACTGGCTTGCTCAAGTTAAGCTCGGCTTGGGAGCTGGGGCTGCCTTTCTCTGTTCGACAAGCTGCGCCAGCGCTTGCCGTAGCCGATTTTCCAACCTCTGTTGGCTATCGTTAAACAACTCCGCCGGGAACAGATCCCCAGCAATGCCGACGGCCCAGGCCCCTGCCCGCAAGTACTCCGCAGCATTGGCTAGGGTAACCCCGCCGGTTGGGATCAAAGGCAGGGATCCCAGCACTGGCTGGAGGTGGCGCAAGTAGCGAGGTCCTCCCAGGCTTTCTGCTGGAAACACCTTCACTGCCGCTGCCCCTGCTTGCCAAGCTCTCCAGATCTCGCTGGGGGTGAGCGCACCGGCAACGATGGGCAGCCCCACCTCCTGGCCCCAGCGGATGAGGTTCTCGTCGGTGAAGGGGCAAACACAGAACTGGGCTCCTGCCTGCCAAGCTTGCTCTGCCATCTGCCGATTGAAGACACTGCCCACCCCTACCCAACACTGCGGGTACTCCTGTCGCAGGTGGCTAACTAGCTGCAAATACTGGGGAACTTGCGTGGTGATTTCGATGTGGCGGATCCCGGCTCGGATGGCCAGAGTGGCACCCGCCAGGGCTTGGGCGTGGCTGGCCAAGAGGCGAATCACGGCAATCAAGGGCTGCTGCCATAAGTCAAGTAGCCAGAGGTGCTGTGACCCATTCCTGAAACTGCGTTCAGAACTCTCGAAGGCCATCTTTTGCAGTTGCCCAGCTTAGGTTTACCACCATTTTCTGCACTGGAGCCCGGTTTTGCCTTACCAGCCAGTAGCCTGATAGGTCGCAAACGACCGCCCTTGGTATCCTTAGGGGCGGTAGCTGCTGAGAGTGGGGGGAGCGATGAGTCTCAGGAGGAAGGCAAGCAGCCTAAAGGCATGGGCAATTCTGGGGTTGCTGGCCCTCCTGCTGTGGGGAGGATGGATGAGGGTTGCTCCATCGCAGGCGCAGAGTGTCCACCAACTGCAACAGCGGCAGCAGCACATCCAACAGCAAATCCAGCGCACCCGGCGCCGTCTTGGGGAGCTGCGCCAAGCCGAAGAAGAAGCCCGCCGCCGCATGGGATCCCTGCAGCGAAACCTTCAACAGACCGAAGTTAGCCTGCGGGACAACCAATACCGGCTGGAGCAAGCCCAGAAAGGGCTAGAGCAAGCGCAGCAAGAGCTGCAGGAGCTGGAAGAGCGCCTGAGACGGCAGCAACGGGGTACGGCTGCCCGCTTACGCTACATGCAGCGGCAGGGAGCTGAACAGTGGTGGGCTTTGCTGCTCACCAGCCGTGACCTCAACGAGTTTTTTGACCGCCGCCACCAATTGCAACTGTTGATCGAGGCGGATCGGCAGTTAATCCAAAAGCTGCAGGCGATGGCCAAGGAGGTGGAGCAACAGCGCATTGCCCTGGAGGCGCAGCGCAACGAGATCTCCCTAATCCTGCAGGAGCTGGCGGCTCAGAAAAACCAACTGCAGCAGCAGGCTGCCCTCCAAGAGCAGCTCATAAGCCGCTTGGCCAAAGAGCGTGCTGCCTACGAGGCAGCCCAACGGCGTCTGGAAGCCGACTCCCAACAGCTGACCCGTCTCATCCAATACCTGATCGCCCAACAGGCTCAGCAGCGAGGGGGCAGGGATCCTGTTCAGGGAACAGGCCGGCTGATCCCACCGGTGCACGGGCCGATCACCAGCGGCTTCGGCTGGCGGGTTCACCCCATCTATGGCATCCGCCGCTTCCACACTGGGATCGATTTTGGTGTGCCCACTGGCACCCCCGTGAGAGCGTCAGACCGAGGCACCGTCATCTACGCCGGCTGGTACGGCGGCTACGGCTACACGGTCATTGTCAACCACGGCGGCGGTATCACGACCCTCTACGCCCACAACAGCCGCATCACCGTAGGGGTAGGCCAAAAGGTTCAGCGCGGGCAAGTCATTGCTGCTTCCGGCTCCACCGGCCTCTCCACCGGCCCCCACGTTCACTTGGAGGTGCGAGTCAACGGCCAGCCGGTCGATCCCCGCCGCTATCTGTAGAGCAACGCCTCTGCCGGCAGGGGCTGCAGGGATCCCGCCTGCAAAAGCCAGCGCACATCGGCAATAGCAGACAGCTCCTCTGGGTCGTGGGAAACCACCAGCACCGTCCAAGTGGATTTCAGCCGGGCCAACAGCTCGATCACCTGCTGTCGCACCGACCAATCTAGCCCCGCTGTCGGCTCATCCAGCAGCAGCAAAAGGGGGCCGCGAACAAGCTGCACCGCCAAGGCCAGGCGCCGCTGTTGCCCGCCACTGAGGCGGTTGGGGGAGCTCTGGAGAGGGATCCCTTCTAGTCCCACTTGTTTGAGGGCGTTCTCAACTTCCTTTGGGGTCAGCTCCGGGTGGCCAAAGCGCATTTCTTCCAGCACCGTCAGGCCACAGAAGTGCCGCTCAGGAAACTGAAACACCAGCCCTGCCAGGCTGCGCAGCTGCTGAGGAGAGAGCTCTGTTCCTCCCCAGGCAATCCGCCCGCGTGTGGGCCGCGCCAAGCCGGCCAAAATCTCCAGCAGGGTGCTTTTGCCAGCCCCACTTTTGCCCACAATCAGCCCCAACTGGTTCAAGCCCAGCTCAAAGGAGAGATCGCGAAGAATCGGCTGGGGAAGGGCTGCCGGATGGTAGAAAAGGTGCTGCACCTGCAACATGGGCACCTGAGCTGGAAGAGTTGAAGACTAAAGCCATTCTTCTAGGCGCCCAAGCTGATCCCGGAAGCCATAGGTGAGTTCGCGGTACCACTCCCGCAGCTCAAATTGATCTACAGCCCGCCGCAAAGCTTCTTGCGACCGCTCGATTGGGCGCAGGGCGGCAGGCGGGATCCCTTCTTGGGCAGCCCATTGTTCGAACAGAGCCAGCTCCGTTTGCAGGTAGAGAATAAGATTGGCCACATCCTGAGGATGGGGGTAGTGAGTGGCATCTGGCATAGAGGACTTAACCAGCGGAACTAGCTCCATTTTGGCCAAGAATCCACTCTGCTGCCGCCCAAACCCGGCAAGATTCGGGAGGAGGTTTTCTCCGCCCCTGCCTACTTCCGCGAGATAATACAAGGGAAAACGCTCACTGCTGTCACTCATGACCCAAAAGCTTTTGTTCGTGTGTCTGGGCAACATCTGCCGTTCTCCCGCTGCTGAGGGGATCACCAACTACTTGCTGCGCAGCAGCGGCTACGAAGGAGCCATCCTTTGTGACTCGGCAGGGACAGCCGCCTATCACATTGGCAGCCCACCGGATCGGCGCATGCGCCAGGTTGCCCAGCGCTACGGGCTAGAGCTGCAGGGCCGGGCCCGCCAAATCCATCCTCTGGATCTGCGGGAGTTCGACTTGATCCTGGCCATGGATCGGCAAAATTACCGAGATATCCTGAGCCTAGATCCCCAGAGGAAATACGCCGAGAAGGTGCGCCTAATCTGCAGCTACTGTCGCTCTCACACCGATGAAGAAGTTCCAGACCCGTACTATGGGGGCGAGGCTGGGTTTCACTATGTCATCGAGCTACTTTGGGATGCCTGTAGCGGTCTCCTAGAGTCGCTAATCCCTGGGATCCAATGCCCGCCGTTGCCAACCCAGCCTTCTCAGCCTTCTGCATCCCCTCCTGCTGCATAGACAGGCTTGCTAGGTAAGCCCTAGAATGGTCAGCTAATGCCTAGGAGCTTCTCTACAACAACTAGCCCCTCGCAGGAAATTCTTTACCAGCCGGAAGTGTACTTTTTGTAAGGGTGGAGCTATGACCTCTCCCACAGCAACTTTGGGTTACCCCCGAATTGGTAAAAATCGTGAGCTGAAGAAGGCACTGGAGTCCTTTTGGAGTCAAAAATCTGACGCGACTAGTCTTCAGCAAAGCCTGCAACAGGTGATGTTGGCCAACTGGCAAACCCAGAAAGATGCAGGTATTGACCATATCGGTATTGGAGACACTTCTCTCTATGACTTGGTTCTGGACTGGATTGTATTTTTGGGACTGATCCCCAAGCGGTTTCGCCACTTGTCAGGTCTTGATCAGTACTTTGCCATGGCCCGAGGGAAAGAGAACATCCCGGCCCTGGAAATGACCAAGTGGTTTGATACCAACTACCATTACCTAGTGCCAGAGATCGATGAGGATACTCAACCTAAAGCGGATTTTTCTAGTTTCCTGGAAGTAGTTAACCAAGCACAAAGCCTTCTGGGACAAAGAGCTGTTCCCATCATTCTTAGCCCCGTAACCCTACTTTGCCTGAGTCGCCTCAAGGGAAGTTTGCAAGAGCATTTGCATCGTTTACTGCCCTTGTATGCTGAGTTGCTGAGGCAGCTCGCTGCGCGTGGTGTTACTGAAGTGCAGTTCCACGAGCCCATCTTAGTTACAAGCCGAGCAGAAGCCCTAAGAGAAGCAATTACAACTACGTATACCCAATTGGCCACTGCGGAGGTTCCAATTCACCTTGTAACCTATTTTGACGACTTGGGGAATACCTATCCCTGGGTTGTGGAATTGCCAGTGGCAGGCATTGGTCTAGATTTTACGCGGGGGAACAATTTAGAACTTCTGCAGACATATGGCTTTCCCCGGAGCAAGCAATTGGGCGTGGGTCTGGTTGATGCGCGCAACGTCTGGAAAATTCGTCCCCAGCGCGTGCTTTCTATCCTAGAGAGCATCCAAAAGGTTACCACCAATTTACGAATTCAGCCTTCTGCGTCCTTGCAATTTGTGCCCTATGATGCCCGACGGGAAACCCACCTGCCCACGCCTCTGCGTCAAGTGCTGAGTTTTGCAGAACAGAAGCTAGAGGAAGTTGTCCTCCTGGCCCAGGGAGGTTCAGCAGCCCAAGAGCAACTGGCTGTCATTGAAGCCCAGTGGCAGGAATTTGCCCAGTTTAGCCCCCCAAATCCAACTGTACGGGAGCGAGTTCGCCAGATAACCCCCCAAAGCCTGGAGCGTGCTCTACCCTACGACCAACGCCGCCCTCTGCAGCCTCAACTGCCCTTTTTGCCCACCACCACCATTGGCTCGTTTCCCCAAACTGAGGAAGTACGACAACTGCGGGTCAAGCGCAAACGTGGCGAGATCACTCAGGCGGAGTACGAAGCAGCCATTGATGCGGAAATTGCCCGTTGCATCCGGTGGCAGGAGGAGGTGGGGCTAGACGTTTTGGTTCACGGGGAATTCGAGCGCACCGATATGGTGGAGTTTTTCGGGCAACAGCTAGAAGGCTTTGCCTTTACAGAACACGGCTGGGTGCAGAGCTACGGTAGCCGTTGCGTACGTCCACCCATTATCTATGGTGACGTGGCGCGCCGCCAGCCCATGACGGTGCGGGAGTTTCGTGTGGCCCAATCCC
Source organism: Synechococcus sp. O70.1 (assembly GCF_047462215.1). Taxonomy (NCBI): domain Bacteria; kingdom Bacillati; phylum Cyanobacteriota; class Cyanophyceae; order Synechococcales; family Synechococcaceae; genus Synechococcus; species Synechococcus sp. O70.1. The sequence goes on from NZ_JANSIT010000002.1 coordinate 175,469, forward strand.
TGACTTCGAAAATTGTAAAAGGGATGTTAACAGGGCCCGTAACCCTATTGAACTGGTCTTTTGCACGGGACGATCTCCCAAGACGGGAGCAGGCAATGCAAATTGCTTTGGCATTGCGGGATGAGGTGGCTGACCTGGAGGCTGCAGGCGCCAAGATAGTGCAAATTGATGAGCCAGCCCTGCGGGAGGGTCTACCCCTAAAGCAAGAACGTTGGGACGAATACTTATCTTGGGCAGTGGATGCTTTTCGCTTGACTGCAGGCGTTGCTAAGCCGGAAACCCAAATTCACACCCACATGTGTTACTCAGAGTTTGGTGACATCATGCCCCACATTCAGCGCTTGGATGCAGATGTACTGTCCATTGAAAATAGCCGCAGCAACAACGAAACCCTGCGACAAATTGCGGAGGCAGGCTACCAACATCAAGTGGGGAATGGAGTTTACGACGTCCACAGCCCAGTAGTACCTACTGTAGAGCAGATTGTTCAACAACTGAAGACCGCTATGGAGCTTCTGCCACTGCAGCAAATCTGGGTAAATCCTGACTGTGGACTGAAAACCCGCCGCTGGGAGGAGGTCATCCCTGCTTTGAAGAACATGGTGGCAGCAGCAAAAACGCTGCGGGAAGAAATCTCTTCCTCAGCCCAGTAAAACAACTTGCCGACATAGAGAGAAGGCGGTGGTGGCAAGCTAGAAAGTTCTGCTACAGGCCACTACACCGCCTCTACTTTGCTATTCAGTTGGCAAGGGCTAACGGTGGACGTCCTTCTGGTGCTAGCTTGATAGGCTACCACTTAAGCAGGTTAAATCTCTCCATATCAATGGTGGCGCGATTGCGGTAGATCCCGAGCACAATGGCTAAGCCTACAGCGGCCTCAGCAGCCGCCACGGTGATGACAAACACCGAGAACACCTGGCCGCGAATCAGAGCTGAATCGACAAAGTTGGAGAAGGCCATAAAGTTGAGGTTCACCGCATTGAGCATCAGCTCAATGGACATCAGCACCCGAATGGCATTGCGGCTAACGATCAACCCATAGATGCCAATGCAAAAGAGGATCGCTGCTACTACTAAGAAAAACTGCAGTTGCAACATCGCAAGAGACTCCGATGGGTAGAGAGGGGTATGAGACCAGCTCTAACGGGTGCTCACTAGCTCTGCTTGCCGTTCTGACTCCGATTCAAGCTGGGGCCGGGCCCGCTCCAGCAAGCTAAGATCCCCTTGTTGGGCTTGGGGAACGACAAACTCTCGACGCGCCAGCACAATGGCCCCGATCAACGCCATCAGCAGCAGAACGGAGGCCAGCTCAAACGGCAACAGATAATCGCTAAAGAAATGCCCCCCGATCACCATAGCGCTGCTTAGAGGCTGGATTGGCTGCAGAGGCCAAGGGGTGTTGAAGGCCATCACCGTAAGCAGGGCAAACAGACCCAAACACACTGCCGCTGTCACTCCGTTGCGCAGCCAGCCCAGCTTCAGAGGGGCAAAGGTGTAGCGCCGGTTCACCAGCATAATGGCAAACAGGATCAGTACGTTGACGGCGCCGACGTAGATCAAAACTTGGGCGGCAGCCACAAAATCGGCATTCAAGAGAAGGTACAGCCCGGCTATGCTCAGGAAAACGCCCCCCAAGAGAAAGCCGGAATAGACGATGTTAGGGGCCCAAACCACTCCCAGGGCAAAGCCAATGGCCATTGCCGAGAGCACCCCAAAGCTAACCAGTTGTACGCCTTCTGCAAGGGTCATGGGATCTTCTCTATTGCTGCTCCCTTACCACTGTACTGCCCTGGCGGACTGAGGAAAAGCCCAACTCCCTTGTTCAATCCATAGAGAAATCCCTAGAGTCAGGTCTCACCAACTGCCGCCTGCTCCGCCGCCGCTGCTGCTGCCGCCCCCGAAGTCTGAATCTCCACCTGAATCTCCACCGAAGTCTGAATCTGTGTCTGTGTCGCTGAGCTCGGGGATGACCACCTCTCGCTCGCTGCGGTACCCGCAGATAGGACAGCTCAGGATTTCCAGCTTCAAGCCGCTAGAGGAATAGGTGGCTTCCCTGAGAACCTGTGTGGTGAGGTCAAGGGTGAGAGCTTGACACCGGGGGCAATAGAGGTGGCGATAAAATGCATTCTCGCGAACAACCACAGCTGCCCCCTGACAGCTAGGGCAAAACCAGCCGTAGTAGCTGGCTCTGCCCCGGCTTTTGGCCAAGCGATCTCCCGGGGAGAGGCACGTATCGAGAACTTGCGCCTGGATGGGGCGCATGGGTCGACCGCAGCTTTGGCAGACCACGGGCTGAAAGGGGATCCGATCCCCCGCTTCTGGCACAGGGTGCCGTCGGTCACCACAGCCGCCAGGAGGGGCAGCGTCAGCACCAGCCAGTTGCCACTGGCCGACATCAGGAAGAGGCCAAGGCAAAGGGAGCCGGAATAGAGAAACAGTCGAATGGGATCGCTCTGGAGCGAAGAGAGAGCAGCCGCCTCTTGAGTTCGACGGGCCAGGGGGATAGCTCGTCTTGTCCCTCGCTCGGCCTTTAGGTAGACCGGCAAGCGGGAGCGCTGCCACCCCACCCCTAGGATGATGATCCCCAATAGCAGCAGGATCCCTTCCAGGGAGCTTTGGGCAACAGCCAGGGATCCCGCTCCAACCGCTTGAGGAACGGTTGCAGGGGAAAGAGAGGTGGAAGCCTGCTGCCCCTGCAGGGCTGAGGCCAACTGCCGTACTCCCGCTAGGGTGCCGCCGTCGAAGTCTCCGGCGCGAAACCTGGGCAGGATTTGCTGGTCGATAATCTGCTGAACCTGGCTGTCGGGGAGGAGGGTGGTCAAGCCTCTGCCTGTCTCAATCTCTATCCGCCGATCTCCTACCGAGACGAGGAACAACACGCCGTTGTTGCGGCCAGCCTTGCCAATGCCCCAGTAGTTGAATAGTTGCGTAGTGAACGCTTTCGGTGTGGCATATCCCTGGGTATTGGGTACCGTAACCACCGCCATCTCGGCACCGGTGCGCTGCTCAAGCTGGGTGATAAGGCGGTTCAGCTCGTTTTCAGTGCTACTGCTGAGGATATTGGCGGTGTCGGAAACCCATCCCCCATAGCGGCGAGGGTTGGGCACCTGTTGAAGGGTAATGGCCCAAGCGGGCTGCGGCAGTAGGAAAATGCCTAGCAAAACTGCCGCCCAAACTTTTGGCATGGCCTACCTGGCTCAGCGCTGCCTTGGTTTTAGCACAGCTATTGGGGATGGAGAGGGTAGCAGTCTCTTGCTGCTTTGCCTTTGGTGTTTGTCGACACAAAAAATAGCGCTGGGACGAGTCTTGGCTTTCCTCTTTTCGCAGGGGAAAGAGGCTAGAGCTCTAAGCAAGGGAAAATCTTCTTCGGTCTAGCTGCAAAGCCTTCCGGATTTTTCTGCACAACTCTTTTTCAGCAAGAGTCAAGCTATTTCTTGCTCCCTCGATGGTTGATTAGAAACCAGAAACTAAGCCAGCAGTGCGGGCCAGGCTTCTTCTTGCCATTCCACCTCAAAGCACTCCTGGGCCATGCGGAGAAAATGCTCAATCAACTCAGGGATCCCTGGCGCTGTTGGGCAAAGGTCGTACACGCCAATCACCTGCGAGCCGGGCAGGTACTGTTCCCAGAGCGCTAGATTGGGCCGCAACAGGAGGGATCCCTGTTGCAAGATCCCCCAAGGCTGCCACAGTTGGGCGTTGCCCATGAGCTTTTTGCCTCGCCAGCTCAAGTCAGCGCGGGTACGGGAGGCAAAGCAACTGATTTTATTGCGGTAGCCTGGATTTGGGGTTGGGCGGTTCTGACCATCCGTCCGGCTGGGAGCAGAAACAGGCGGATCCACTTCAACGCCCAGCGCGGCCAGCCCCTGAACCCAAAAGCGGCAGCAGAAGTCGTACACGCAGGCTCGCTGCAAACGGGGTAGGCGAGCTTGGAGGTAAGAGAGGGGCAGCACCAAGCTGTAGGTGAGCTCTGCCCCCTCTTCAGCCGCCTGATGCAACACTGCCCTTCCCCCCGTGGGCCGGCGCACCACTGGGATCCCTGGCGGGGGATCCCAAACCTGATGCCTGCCTAGAGAAAGGGTGAGCCGATCCCAGCCATAAAAGCGCAAGTAGGGCTTGGGGACGTGGCGCAGCCGCTGCAAAAGCCAAAAGTCCTGTTCCATTTGCCAGTTGCCATCGGCCACGCGATAGGGCAGCCAAGAGCCCTGGGATCCCATCTCAAGCAGGCGGAAACTCTGCTCGGAGCGGCTCGTCGTACTCGTCGGCCAGGCTGGCCACAATGGTAATGGCGCGGGAGATCTCGCCTGCGGTGATCCCTTCTAGGGTGCGGTAATGGTTTAACACCACCTGGTTGTTCCAGATGCAAAAGCGCGCTTCCAGAGTGTCGCTCCAGTTCTTCTCCAGCAGCTTCCGCATGAGCTTAGCCGGCTCCGCCACCGGCAGAGAGAGAACGGGAGACCACACCAACAGGGTATCTTCGGGGGATTCGCCGCTCAGGTGGACGAACACTTCCACGGTGCCGTAGGTGAATTTCCAGGTGTGCCCCTGCTCGTGGTTTTCGTAGGCGGCATCTTCTTTGAGGCTGGAAACCACTGCCGAGACTATTTCAACGTAGCGAGGGGGCTCTTCCACTAGTCCTGGAAAAACCTCTGAGGAACGTTCGATGAGCGGCTCGCTGTAGGCCATGGCCTTTTTCCCTACTCCCTGTCAACCACCTTAACTATACTCCCTAGGAGTCTGAGCTCCTAGCCGGATCCGGCTTGCGCCAGAATGGAGCTGCTTTGGGTTAACTGCAAGCGCCATGGCAACTGCATCTAGCCCATCCCAGAAAGCTATTGGTATTGTGGGGGCCTTGCCAGAAGAAGTGGCCATGCTCACCCAGGCCATGGAAACCCATTCCGTCCATACCTACTTGGGGCGGCAGTTCCATCAGGGATCCCTGGCTGGGCAGCCGGTGGTGGTGGTCCAAGGGGGGGTGGGCAAGGTGCGGGCGGCAACTACGGCAGCTCTGCTGGTGGCCCATTTCCCCATCGGGGGAATCATCTTTACCGGCGTGGCCGGCGCCTTGGCCGATCATCTCCAGATGGGAGATGTGGTGCTGGCCCATGCCGCCATCGAGCACGATTTTGGCACTGGCCGCCCAGAGGGCTTTGTCTTGGGGATCGACTTCATTCCCGAGTTGCGCCATCCTCTAGCTGAGGCCGATAGGGCCCTCTACGACCTGATTGTGCCTCAGCTGGAGCGGATCCCTCTCCACCCTCTGCAGGGACGGCAACCGGCCATCCACCAAGGTCTAGTAGCCACCGGCGATGTATTTGTGGCCGACGCCAACCTACGGCGCCAAATTCGCGAGCGCACCGGGGCCCTAGTGGTGGAGATGGAAGGAGCGGCAGTGGTGCGGGTGGCGCAAGAAGCTGGGATCCCTTGTCTGCTGGTGCGGTCGGTCAGCGATGTAGGAAGCGATACCGATTTCCTAACTTTTCTTCAGACAGCGGCTCTCAACTCGGCAGCGGTGGTTCACAGCGTTTTGCAAAGCTTGCCTCCTCCCCTCTGACTCCGGACAAAAGCGGACTTTTGCTCCAGAACGACCCGTAGCTAGCAGCAGAGCCCACCTTCACTACCCCACTAGTCCACAGGCGTCACTTCCCGTCGAGCTGACGAGAGTTGCTCCTTGCTCTTGATCGAGCACACAGGCTGAAGACGGAGCTAACTTTCGCCTAGGCAGAGTGCCTACCCGAAGAAATGGATCTGCTCGCCTACTAGCCTAGCTAATCCACGTGGAGGCAGAAGGTGCGTTGGCGAGGATGCACAGCGTGCCCCAAAGTGGCTTCCGGCCCGCTACGCGAACGGATGGAGTTCAAGTCGAGGACTAGAGGAAAGTCCTCATCAATCTAGCTGTAGGGAGGAAGCGCCGCCCGGCAACAGAGGTTACTAATCCTACTCCGGTGCAAGCGAGACGGAGTCCTCAACACCCCTGACCTTAGCCCTAGGGTAGCTTGCCGTAATCCTTACCCGGAAAAAAACCTTAGCCCCTGCCTTTAGACAGGGGCTTTCTCTAAGCTAAGTCGGAGCGAAAGGATTTGAACCTTCGACCCCCACTACCCCAAAGTGGTGCGCTACCAAGCTGCGCTACGCCCCGACGCACCTGTACCAGAGATTCCCTCTGGAGGTGCTCTACTAAGCTAGCACTAGAAACTGGATCTTGGCAAGAGCTCTACCCCGCCTGCCAAATCCTGCAAGGGACATGCTAGCCTGGTTAGGCTGTCAAAATCCCACACGCCTGAACCACCGGGTGCCCTTAACTGGGATCTGTTCAGGCGGAGGCTAACCCGTAGGAGATAACCGAACCATGAGCATTGTCACTTTGCCTCAACTGTTGGAGGCGGGGGTTCACTTCGGTCACAAGGCCAGCAGCTGGAACCCCAAGATGCGGCCCTACATTTTTGCTGAGCGCAACGGCATCCACATCATTGACTTGGTGCAGACAGCCCGCTACCTCAATGAAGCCTATGAATACGTGCGGGAGGGTGCTGAGAAAGGCTGGCGCTTTCTATTTGTCGGCACCAAGCGGCAAGCTGCTGGGATCATCGCCCACGAAGCCACCCGCTGTGGCAGCTACTACGTCAATCAGCGCTGGCTTGGGGGCATGCTCACCAACTGGGCCACGATGAGAACCCGTATTGATCGCCTCAAAGAAATCGAAGAGATGCAAAACAGTGGCCTGCTCGACCGCTTGCCCAAACAAGAAGCAGGCCGCCTAAGGCGTGAGTTGGCCAAGCTGGAGAAGTACCTAGGCGGCATCAAAAACATGCGCCGGCTCCCCGACGCTGTGATTATCGTCGATCAGCGGCGCGAAGCCAACGCCGTCCGAGAATGCATCAAGCTCAAGATCCCCATCATCTCCCTCCTAGATACCAACTGTGACCCTGATCTCAGCGACGTCTTCATCCCCGCTAATGACGATGCCATTCGAGCAATCAAGCTGATTGTAGGCAAGCTGGCCGATGCCATCTACGAGGGGCGGCATGGGCAGCTCGACACCGGCGAAGAGGAGGAGTACGACTACGAGGGGGCTGTGGATCTAGAAGAAGACATTCTGGAAGACCTGGGAGACGAAGGGGAGGCCGACGAGGGCGAGTAGCCCTAAAGGGATCCAGACCCCCCTGGCATTCCCTTGCCTCCTTTCTGCCCCATACCCTTGGGGAGCTAGGTTTAGAATTATTTCCCAGGGGAGCGGCTGACGAGCTTCGTACGGGGAGAGGGAACCCCTCCCGTGCTAGGCTACAAGAGCAAATAGCTAGCGGCGCGGCGTACTCTGGGCGGCTGCTTTTGTAACCCAGCCTGGAGGTCTATGGTTGGCTTGCCAACTGTAGGGCTGCTCAAAGCCCCTAGCTTTAGCCAGGGGCAGTTTACACCCCACCATATCCTTTACTTTAGCTGAGGAACTCTCATGAGCGACACCAAGACCAGTGTCAAAATCGATCCCCAACTTGTCAAAAAACTGCGCGAAGAAACAGGCGCAGGCATGATGGATTGCAAAAAGGCCCTGGAAGAAGCTGGCGGCGACAGGGAGAAGGCTATCGTCTTGCTGCGCCAGAGGGGCTTAGCAGGAGCAGCCAAGAAGGCTGGCCGCATTACCGCTGAGGGAGTTGTCGATAGCTACATCCACTTCGGCAACCGGATTGGCGTTTTGGTAGAGGTCAACTGCGAGACCGACTTTGTAGCCCGCAACGAAGAGTTTAGAAAGCTGGTTCAGGACATCGCTAAGCAAATTGCCGCCTGCCAAAACGTGGAGTACGTCAGCATTGACCAGATCCCTCCTGAAGTGGTGGAGCGGGAGAAGGCCATCGAGATGGGCAAAGAGGATCTGGCCAGCAAGCCCGAGCATGTGCGGGAAAAAATTATCCAAGGTCGCCTTGAAAAGCGCCTGAAAGAGCTATCTCTAATGGATCAGCCCTTCATCAAAGATCCCTCGATCACCGTAGAGGAATTGGTCAAGCAACACATCGCCAAGCTGGGAGAAAACATCCGGGTGCGGCGGTTTGCTCGCTTTGTCTTGGGAGAAGGAATTGAGAAAGAAAAGACGGATTTTGCCGCTGAGGTGGCTGCCCAGGCAGGTCTGAACCCGGCCGAGCCCCAGCCGACACCAGCGGAGGCAGCTCCTCCCGAGCTTGCTGCAGGGGCTGCTGAACCTACAGCCGCGGAGGGTAAGCCTGCTAAGAAGAGCTCTACCAAGAAGAAATAGCCTCAGCCCAACTTTAGCCGCTAACCTTGGCGCGCTGGGATCCGACGGCCTTTTCCTGTTCCCGCCATGAGCTACGTTTTGCGCAATGCGCTGATCCCCACTGCTAGCGGCTACGAGACGACAGATGTCCGCATTGAAGGGGAGCAAATCGCCGCTATCGGCAAGGGGTTGTTGGCAGGGGCGCCAGACAGCGTGGAACTGAACGCTGACAACAAGCTCCTGCTGCCGGGCTTTGTTAACGCCCACACCCACTCTTCCGAGCTGTGGCAGCGAGGGATCATCCCGCCCTACCCGCTGGAGCTTTGGCTAGCGCAACTGCACGAGTACGCGCCGCCGGATCCAGAAAAGATTTATCTCAGCGCCCTGGCGACGGCGGTGGAAACTCTGCTTAGCGGCGGCACGACTGTAGTGGATCACCTGATCCTCATTCCCGGCCAGGAGCTGGCCACTGTTGAGGCAGCCGTGCGGGCCTATCGGGAGGTCGGGATCCGCGCCTTCATTGGTCCGCTGCTTCAGGATCAGGCTCTCCCCGCTTGCCTGCCGGGTGGAGAAGGGGGGTCGGCAGCCTATCCCCTCTCTACCGCCGAGGTGTTGGCCATGCTGGAAGAGGCAATTCAAAAGTACCACCGGCCTGAGGAAGGCATCAGCCTAATGGTGGCCCCCACTGGCATTCAACTCTGCTCCGACCAGCTGTTCGAAGGCTGTGCTGAGCTCAGCCAGAAGTACAACCTGCCTCGCCACGCCCACCTCTTAGAAACCCGCGCCCAGCAGCTGCTGGCTCAGGAAAAGTACGGCTGTAGTGCTGTGGAGCATCTGGAGCGCCTGGGCTACCTAGACCGAAAAACTTCCCTAGCCCACTGCGTTTGGCTGACTGCAAGCGATATCGAGATCTTGGCCCGCACAGGCTCGACGGTTGTTCACAACCCCTTGAGCAACCTGCGCCTGGGCAGTGGCATTGCCCCTATCTTGAAATACCGTCAAGCGGGGGTCAACGTGGCCTTTGGCTGCGATGGAGCGGCCAGTAACGACTCCCAGGATCTCCTAGAGGCGATCAAAATCGGCACCATCCTGCACAACGTCACCGATCCCGACTACCGGCACTGGATCTCCCCCCGCGAGAGCGTTGAAATGGCCTCCCGTGGTGGGGCCATCGGCCTGGGGCTGGGGGACAAGCTGGGATCTCTGGAAGTGGGCAAGCAGGCTGACCTGGTGCTCTATGATCTCACCCAACTGTCGCTGCTACCTCGCACGGATCCCATTGGGCTACTGGTGCTGGGCCGGCCCACTCAAGCAGTCCACAGCGTCTGGATCAGGGGAAAACAAGTGGTGGCCGATGGCGAAGTAACGACGGTGGATGTAGCCAAGCTGCGGCAGGAGCTATTTCGACACAGCTCCTGGGATCCCTTCCGCCGCTCTCAGCAGGCAGCCCAGCTGGAGGCCCGCTACCGTCAGGTGATGGGTTTGCCGGGGTAGTCATGGCGGGGATCCCTGGGGAGTCAGAGATGGACTGGGCCAAAGCCACCGAGCAGGTGAAGCAACAGGCGCGGGCGCTGGGCTTTGACAAAGTCGGCATTGCCAGCGCGGCAAACCCTCCTGATTGGGCAGGTCTACGGGCCTGGCTGGCTGCCGGTATGGCTGCCGACATGGCCTGGATGGCGGATCCGCGGCGCCAGAATCTGGAGCTGGTGCTGCCGGGGGTACAATCCCTAATCTGTGTGGCCCTCAATTACTACACTCCCACCCCCCACAGCCGGGATCCGGCCAAAGGCAAGATCTCCCGCTACGCCTGGGGGCGAGATTATCACCGCGTGCTGGGACGGCGACTCAAACAGCTCCACCTTTGGATGCAAGCTCAATTTCCCAATTACCAGGGTCGCTTCTACGTAGACACTGGCCCGGTGGCAGAAAAGCCCTGGGCCATGCAGGCGGGCTTGGGTTGGATTGGCAAAAACAGCCTCCTGCTTACCCGCGAGTACGGCTCTTGGGTGTTTCTGGGAGTGATCCTGACCACTCTCAAGCTGGTTCCCGACCGTCCCCATACTGCCCACTGTGGCACCTGCACCCGCTGTCTGGAGGCCTGCCCCACCCAGGCCATCGTCAGTCCAGGGGTAGTGGATTCGCGCCGCTGCATTGCCTACCACACCCTGGAAAGCCACGCCGAGCGGATCCCTGCTGAGATTGCCCAGAACCTGCACAACTGGGTGGCCGGCTGCGACATCTGCCAGGAGGTTTGTCCTTGGAACCAGCGCTTTGCTCGGCCCAGTCCCCTTCCCGACTTTCAGCCTTACCCTTGGAATGTTGCCCCCGATCTCCAAGAACTGGCCCGGATCGGCGATGAGGAGTTCGACCGCCGGTTTCCCGCCTCTGCCTTGCGCCGGCTCAAGGCCCACCGACTGCGCCGCAACGCCCAAGCTGCCCTCCACGGAGATGCCGATTCGGCAGTAGGTGAGCCGGGATTAGATCGCCATCGAGTGGAGCCTCTAGAGCAGCCAGCGCAGCTCCCCAGCGCTACACTCTCAGGCCGCTCAGAGTAATGGACGAAGGTGATGGCTCATGTGCCCCTGAACTATGGACCAAGCCCGCCAGGTGGCCAACCAAGCGCCTCTCAGCCTGCTGAATGGCACTCTTCCAACCGCGAAACGCGCTAGGTTGCCCGCAGTTGTACTGGCATGACCAAATAGCAGAGGCGCATCGCCCCGATTGGCTTCCAAACGGCTGGCTGCGTGGCTCCGTTGAGCTCCAGGCTCACCTGCTGCGTGTGGAACACCTTGAGAGCCTCCAGCAGGTAGCGGACATTGAAGGCCACCTCGAGATCAGGGCCGGACATCTGTGCTGGCAGCAATTCCTCGCCACTGCCTACGTCGGGTGCCTCGGTGCTAATGCGTAGGGTTTGGGTTGCCGCAGAGAGACTGAGCTTGACGATGTCGTTCCGCCGGGCAGCAAACACCCCCACCCGCTCTAGGGACTCCACCAGGGGCCGACGCTCTAAGGTTACGTGTCGCTCAAACTGCTTGGGCAGCAGACGGTTGTAGTCGGGGTACTGGCCCTCCAAAAGGCGGCTGGTGATCCGCTGCTGGCACTGAGCGCTGCTGGCGCCAGGGGGCAGAACAAATTGCACCTGCGACCGGTCAAACCGCAACTCCACCCTGGAGGCAACCGTTTGGGAGCCGAGGATGCGCTCCACCTCCCGCAGAGTTCGAGCAGGAATGGTGAAGTCAGGTCCTCCCCTGGATACCTCGACCGGGATTCCCTCAACTTCCACTTGGGCTATGGCCAGCCGATGTCCATCGGTAGCTGCAAACTCTAGCTGTGGCGGATCCCCTGGCACGAGCTTGACATGCACCCCTGTGAGCACCTGCTTGGTCTCGTCACTAGAGGCAGCAAAGAGGGTCTGGTCAATGCCCTGCAGTAGGCTCTCAATGGGCACCTCTAGAGCCTGCGCCGCGGGGTGTTCAAGGGACTCGCTCCCGCCGGGGCAAGCGGCAGCCACCTCGCTGGCAGCAGGGATCGCCACCTCCGGCAGGGTGGGGTACTCCTCTGCTGCAACACTGCGCAACTGGTACTGGCCAGCGGCTGAGGTGAGGAGGACACGCTCCTGAGCTTGGCTCAGGGTAACTGGGCCTCTAGGCAGACGGCTGACAATGTCGCCAAACAGCTTGGCTGGCAAAGCCAGGCGACCGGATGCCTTCACCTCCGCTTCAAACTCGCTGCGAATGCCTAAGCTGAGGTCAAAGCCAGTCAGCGCCACACGCTGCGTTTCTGCACTGGCTTCTACCAGCACGTTGGCCAGAATCGGCAGGGCGGGGCGGCTGGCAACCGCTCGCCCAACTGTTGCCAGGTGCTGGCTGAGCTCGGCTTGCTCACAGGTAAAGCAAAGGCTGCCGCTAGGACTCCCTCCCGCTTGGGGGAAGGGCTGGCCCATAGCGTCGTCAACGCCGTGGAGATCTCCAGACCTGCCGTCGCGCGGGGCAGACGCGAACATGGCAGCCCTGGATTCTCCCTCCACAGGACGCTGAGCTTGCACCATTGCGGGACTTGCGAGCTGAGTATGCCAATCCTAGCACCCACTCGCCCCAGGCGATCCCTTAGCTTGCACTCTCGCGCGCGAGGAAGATTACAAACCACGATCCCTACCCAATTTAAATTTTTAACTAGTAGTAGTAGGGCCTGTGGAAATTGTGGAAATTGATTGCCCGACGATTAGCAAAGCCTTACGCCGCAAGCCTTTGAGCTTATTCCCTGCCTGTGGAAAATCTGTGGATAACTTGGGGGTCTTTTCCACAGGGTATTTATACCTTGTGGATAACCTGGGGTCTTTTTCCACAGGTTTTCCACAGTTTTCCAAAGTTTTCCACAAGTTTTCCACAGGCTGGCAAGGCGGGAGCTTGAAAAGTTTACAAAACTTAATGCTCTGCTCCTTGGGGATCCTCTAGGCTGGGAAGCCGTAGCCTCAGGAGGGATCCCATCCAGGTTAGGGGCGACCTGGCAGGGATTGGCTAGGGGCTTTTTGGGAAAGCAGAAGATAGATTGGTAGCCTGCTCCCTTCAAGCAGCTAGGAGAGGTGGCTTGCGGGCAGCTAAGCTACCTCAGTACAGAGTGCTAAGGAAGGGGAAGGGTGGCTAAGCCAGAAGAGCTTCCTTGGTGGCAGCGTGTTCTCTCTCAAGAGCCTCACCCATTTCCTCATCCTCAGGCTCCGGAGCGGCATCTTGGCAATGCTTCATGGCCTGCAGCAGCAGCGCTTCTCCCTCTTGCAGCGTCTCGATGCGGCAGAGAAGGGCGCGAAAGTGAGAGGCGCCGGCAAAGCCTTTGACATACCAGGTCATGTGCTTGCGGGCCTGCCGGATCCCACGCTCCCCCTTGTATTCCCAAAGCCCTCGCAGATGCTCCAAGGCTACTTGAATTCGCTCTAAGGGAGTAGCAGGCGGTCTCTCTTGCCCGGTCTTAAGGAAGTGATCGATCTCTCCCACGAGGAAGGGGTAGCCCATTGTGCCGCGGGAACACATCACCCCGTCAGCGCCGGTTTCTTCGAGACACTTCACGGCTGCAGCGGTGGAGAAGATGTCTCCATTGGCAATGACCGGGATGCGCAGACGTTCCTTAACGCGGCGGATCCACTCCCAGCGGGCTCTGCCGCTGAAGCCCTGGGCACGTGTCCGAGCGTGTACAGTAATAAGTTGGGCTCCTGCCTCCTGAAGGCGGTAGGCAAAATCCAAAATGTTAATCTCCTCGTCCGACCAGCCCAAGCGCGTTTTTACGGTAACGGGCACCTCTACTGCCTTGGCCACTGTCTCAACAATTTTTGCAGCGGTGTCTGGATCTCGCAGCAGGGAGGAGCCCCCACCGTTTCTGGTAATCTTATTTACCGGGCAGCCCATGTTGATATCCACCAGGGTTGCCCCTTCGTCCACAGCCATGCGAGCGGCTTCAGCTAGGAAATGGGGCCGGCAGTCAAACAACTGAATGCCAATGGGCTGCTCCCCCTCCCCCACCTCCATAACGCGGGGCAACTCGCGGGCATAGTGCAAGCCGATGGCACTGACCATCTCCGTGTAAACCATGCTTTGAGGGGCAAAACGGCGGACTAGCCGCCGGAAGACCATGTCGGTTACCCCTGATAGCGGTGCCTGAAAAACCCGACTGAAGATCTTCACTCCCCCAACCTCTAGGGGTTGGGCCATTCGGGCTTGCAACTGCGGTGAAAGCTGTAGGCTCATTAGAAGCCGACGCAACTACCCTTCTTTGTTGACAAAGTAAAGAAGGCCCAGGATGCGCGCCTGTTTGATGGCTTTGGAGACTTGCCGCTGCTGCTTGGCGGTTAGCCCCGTAATGCGGCGAGGCAGGATTTTGCCGCGCTCGGTTACGAACTTCTTGAGCAGCTCAACGTCAGTGTATCTAATGGGTTCTCCCGGCTTGATGGGAGACAAGCGACGGCGAACGTAAACCATAGCTCCAGAACTACTTGATCTCCTTGTGAAGAGTATGGCGGTTACACTTGGGACAGTATTTTCTCAGTTCCAAGCGACCGGGGGTGTTGCGGCGGTTTTTGGTAGTGGTGTAGCGGTTCACACCTGGAGAACGCTTGTTAACGTTGGTGCGGCACTCCGTACACTCCAGCGTAACGATGATGCGAGCGCCTTTTCCCTTGGCCATGGTGAATTCCTCTGCGGAGAGAGTACTAGGCTACCTCTCCAACCTCAACAGCCATGGTTGGAGAAGGGCTTGCGTGTAAGCGCAACTACCAATTATCCAACTTTTCTTTGAGGGAAGCAAGCCAGCTTTTAACTTGCTTGCTGGTCTGCTGGCGAAGGCTGCGGGTGTTGCGGCCAACATCCTGACGTAGGCGCCCTAGCTGGCTGGAGAGACCCCGTACTGCCTCGTTGCGCTGGGCTTTGCGCAGAAGATCCCGTGCAGCCAGTTTAACGTCCTCAGTAGCTTCTCCCTCGAGGATTTCTTGGAGCAGCCGCAGGACTTTTTCATCCAGGTGGTAGCCCTGCTCGGATTCCACCACTAGGGTGCGCCCGGCGCGGTCGTGGATGCTCTGGCGCTTTTCCTTGTCGAAGAAGGCAAACAGTCCGTCGGCAGCCAGCGGCACCAGCAGAGCTGCCGTGAGGATAAACAGCGAGAGCACTCCCTCGCGGGCCAAGGAGCGAACTAGGTGAGGTGAGGCCTCGGTTTCCGGATCCAGGGTTTTGAGGTTCAGCAGCCATTTGCCCAAGCTCTGGCCAGCGGGTCGAGATTGGAAGTAGCCGCGGTTCACCAGCCAAGCGGCAAAAAAGGCAATGTAGCCGGTCATGTCCACGGCAGCCGCATCGGCTCCTACCAGAGAAGCCAAGCCCTGCGCCAGGTAGGAAACCCCCAGTCCCAGCCCAAAATCTAGAGCAAAGGCGCCGACCCGTTTGCCCCAGGGAGCCAGTTTGGGCAGGGTTGCCTCATCCTGGGGAACCCTAGCCGATTGCTCGGCCTGTACAGGAGGCAGGGAGGTTGCTGGGGGCAAGGCGCTAAAGGTTTGCCACTCGCTGGCGCTTTGGTCCAGTTGTTCGGTTTTGGGCCGTTCGAAATAGGGTCTGGGATCCGTCATCGCTGGTTGGGACAGTTTTTACCATTCTAGCGAGGCAAACCTACACCTCCAGCGCTAGGGGAACAGGGCTGCGGCGAGGGATCTCGTAGGTCATCCGATCCCGAGCCAGGAGGGTGTTGGGAAAAATGGCCCGGGCTTCGGCCAGCAGGTCTTCCAAAGTGATGGGGCCATCCGAGGTGTAGCGAGGGCTGAAGTGGGTGAGGATGAGGGCCTGGGCTTTGGCTTCGGCAGCCACCCGCGCAGCCATGGCAGCAGTGGAGTGCTTGGCGCGCTGGGCCAAGTCGCGATCGGCTTCGGCATAGGTGGCCTCGTGGATGACCAGATCGGCGGCGCGAGAGAGGTCAACGGCGTTGCGGCAGAAAGTCGTGTCGGTGCAATAGGAGAACTTGCGGCCTGGAATGGGATCCCCCACGTAGTCTCGTCCGTGGAGCCAGCGGCCTTGCCAGAAGATGGATTGCCCAGCTTTGAGCTGGCCGTAGAGGGGACCAGGTGGGATTCCATCCGCTTGGGCCTTGGCCACGTTAAAAGTGCCTGGTCGGTCCTGTTCCACCACGCGGTAGCCAAAGGCAGGCACCCGGTGATCCAGGGGCGCGCAAAAGACCCAGTACTCCGGATCCTGGAGAATGAGACCTGTCTCTACGGTGTGAACCCGAAAGGAATAGGGGATCCGCGTCTCGCTATATCGCAGCACCGCCTTCAGATACTCTTCCAGGCCGGGGGGACCGTAGATGTCGATGTGTTGGGGAGTGCTGCCCAGGCCGCAGGAAGCCAACAGTCCCGGCAGGCCGTAGATGTGGTCCCCGTGCATGTGAGTGATGAAAATGCGGCGCAACTGGCTGGGGCGCAGCTCGTCTAAGCGCAGGAGCTGGTGTTGGGTGCCCTCGCCACAATCAAACAGCCACCATTCCGATCGCTGCGGAAGCTGCACCGCCACTCCTGACACATTGCGCTGGCGGGTGGGCATGCCAGAGCTGGTACCCAGAAAGGTAACCCGGATGGCGTTAGGATCCGTCACAAGGGTCAAACGTCGACAACGTTAAGGAACGGGATCCCTAGCTTATCAACTGTTTCCGCCTGGAAAGGATTGTTAGGATAGGGGTACGTGTCAGCTTTCCCGCCATGATCACCTTGACCGATAGCGCCATCCAAGAGCTAAAGCGCCTGCGCAGCAAGTACGAGAAAGAGGGATCCCAGCCCATCCTGCGCCTGGGGGTTAAGCCCAGCGGCTGCTCTGGCCTCTCCTATGTGATGAACTTTGAGTCCCAGGCCAACCCCGACGATCACACCTTCGACTTTGGGGATCTCCGGGTGGCGGTGGATCCCTTGAGCATGACCCTGCTCCAGGGCCTCACTGTCGACTTTTCCGAAGATCTGTTGGGGGGTGGCTTCAAATTCAAGAATCCCAATGCCGTGGCTACCTGCGGCTGCGGCACTTCCTTTGCCACTGCTGAAACTGCTGCTGTCGGCCATTAGGGGGCCTCAAGGATTGGATGGCCCTAGACTGGGCAGGCGTAGTACAAACCAGGTCCACCCCTTTTGGCTAGTGACCTGGATGTGGCCCCGCAGATACTCCACCCACTGCTTCACCAAAGCCAGCCCCAAACCGCTGCCTGGCTGGACCCAGGGATCCGTGGTGGGCACGCGGTAAAAGGGCTCGAAAATGTGGGGCAAGTGTTCGGGCTCAATCTGAGCACTGTTACCGACCCTAAACTCGATCCCTCCAGGAATCGACTGGATCTCTAGACAGATAGTGCCACCTGGCTGGGTAAACTTGCAGGCATTGCTCAGCAGTTCTTTGAGAACCTGATCCAGGAGCTGCGGATGGCTGTAAAATTCCGAGGCAGGCGGGTGCAGATCCCCAACCTGTAGCGTGAGGGAGTGGGCCTGCGCACATTGCCGTGCCGACTCGAGCAAGCTCTGCCAAAAGCTGGGCAGATCAATGGCCGCAACGGCAGAGCCCCACTCTTTCCCTTGCAGACCCTGCAGAGCCAACAGGCGGTCGATAAGATGGATTTCGACCTCGCACTCCTGCAGGGCAATGTCCCGGTACTGCCGCTGCTTCTCGTTGAGGGGGGTGCGGCCCAGGAGTTCCAAGGCTAGTCTGATTTTGGTTAAGGGCGTGCGCAGCTCGTGGGAGACCGCGGCCAAAAAGTGGTCTTTGAGGCGGTTGAGCTGCTCCAAATCTGCTACCTGGCAGGCCAGTTGAGCAGTGCGCTCCTTCACCTTGGCTTCCAGTTCTTGGTTAAGCTGTTGTAGACGGCGTTGGGCCTGGCTAACTTGCAGCAAGTGGTGCAGCCGCCGCTTCAGAACTGACCAGTGGATAGGCTTAGGGATGTAGTCACTGGCTCCTGCAGCAAAAGCCTCGTTGACAAAAGCTTCGTCTTCCAAAGCGGTGACGATTAAAATCGGCATGTCAGGGTTTTGGGCATGGAGGCGGCGGCAGCACTCAAACCCATCTAGGCCCGGCATCACCGCATCCAGGAGTACTATATCTGGCTGGTAGCGGCTTGCAGCTTCTAGGCAGGCTAAGCCGCTGTCGGCTTCTAGGATGCGGTAGCCTTCTCGCTCCAGGGCGTAACGAGCCAAAAGCCGCTGGCTGGGATCATCGTCCACAATTAGGAGAAGAAGTCCCTTCTCCGCGGAAGCGGAGTTAGATCCAGTCAAAAGACCAACCTCAAGCTCCTGCATGGGCACCTGGATGGAGAAGTAGGGAGGTTTTGGCACAGCAGCCGACATCTCGAGGATAACCCGCTGATACTTGGCTTCCAGCCGTCGGAGAGACCTCTCAATTGTATCCCGTTTTACAGATTTGGCCAAGTTCCTTAGCCCCTAGTGTGCTGCTGCCCTTGAGGCGATGAGCCACTGGGCCACAGCTTGGGCATCTTGCTACTAGGGATCCCAGCGGGGCTTGGCTGGCTTGCCGGATCTCCTGCCAGGGGCTTCCGAAGGATCCGTAGGCTGGCCAAAACAACAACTGTCACTTCTGAAGCAAAAAAGTTCCCCTACCCCTCTGAGAGGGGTGTAGACTCCCTGGCTTTTCTGCTCAAGGGGTTTGACGGGATCCCTGGCGCCAGCGGCGGTAGAGTTTTTCCAGATCTACCCAGACCATCACCACGGTGCTAAAGCCCATGCAAATGAGCAGTTCTGAAAGGGTCAACTCTTCCGTCCCGAAAAAGCTGCGCAGGAAGGGCACATAGAGCAGGGCCAACTGCAGCAGCAAAGTGGCCAACACGGCCCCCAGCAGGTAGGGGTTGGAAAAGGGGTTGAGCTCGATGGTCAGCTTGTCATTGGAGCGAGCCGCCAGCGCATGGCCCATCTGAGCAATACACAGGGTGGTAAAGACCATCGTGCGCCAGTGGGGGATATGGGCTTTCACGATGGCCATCATCAGGATCGTGGAGATGGCAAAGACCACGCCGACGCGCACCATGTAGGCTCCCAGCCCCTGGGCGAAGATGCTTTCCTTGGGGTTGAAGGGAGGGCTCTGCATCACCCCCGGCTCTGCTGGCTCCATTGCCAAAGCCAAAGCCGGCAGGCCGTCGGTTACCAAGTTCATCCACAGGATCTGCAGGGGCGTCAGCGGCACGTCCTCTAGGCCCAGGAGAGGTGTAGCCGCCACAGTCAACACCTCGCCGATGTTGCTGCCCAAGATGTATTTCACAAAACGGCGGACGTTGTTGTAGACCACCCGTCCTTCTTCAATGGCCGCCACGATGGTGGCAAAGTTGTCGTCCAAAAGCACCATGTCGCTGGCTTCTTTGCTTACATCGGTGCCGGTAATCCCCATGGCAATGCCGATATCTGCTTGGCGCAGGGCAGGGGCGTCGTTGACCCCATCCCCCGTCATGGCCACAAACTGGTTTTGTTTCTGCAGGGCCTGCACGATGCGCAGCTTGTGCTCGGGGGCCACGCGGGCATAGACGTTGACCCTTTGCACCGTCTGCAGCAGCTCCTCAAAGCTAAGGCGGGAGAGGGTGCGCCCATCAATGGCCTGGCTCTCGGAGTCGAGAATGCCCAGCTCGCGGGCAATGGCTATGGCAGTGAGTTGGTGATCGCCGGTTACCATGAGGGTGCGGATCCCGGCCTGGCGGCAGCGGGCTACGGCTTCCCGCGCTTCGGGCCGAGGGGGATCGTACATGCCCACTAAGCCTAGCCAAACCAAGTTGCGCTCGATCTCCTCGAGATTCTCCGGGATCCCCTGTAGCCGCTGGGTGGCCACCCCCAAAACCCGGATGCCCTGGGCCGCCAAACGGTTGTTGGCAGCCAGAATGGCTTGTCGATCGGCTTCTGACAGCGCCTGCCAAGTTCCACTCTTCTGGATATAGGCACACTGCTCCAGCACCAGCTCAGCGGATCCCTTGACGTAGACGCCATAGCTGCCCTCCTCTTGCACCACCACGCTCATGCGCTTGCGCTCCGAGCTAAAAGGGATCTCCTGCACCCGCGGGTGCTGCTCCTGCAAAGAGGCTTTCTGCAGGTTGGCCTTGGCAGCAGCCACCAGCAGGGCGGCTTCCGTGGGATCCCCCAGGATCGACCAGGTGGGGGCAGCGCCGCGCTGGGCTGGGAGAGTGGCTTGCAACAAGGCGTCGTTGCAGAAGACCACAGCCCTGAGAAGGGCCTGCAAATCGGGGGCGCTCTGGGGATCGATGGCCTGGCCGCCGCAGTAGAAGGATCCCTTGGGAATGTAGCCAGTGCCGCTGACGTGGTAGTGGCGGTCGGGGGTGAGGATGTCAGTGACCACCATTTTGTTTTCGGTGAGAGTGCCGGTTTTGTCGGAGCAGATGGTGGTGACGGATCCCAGCGTCTCCACGGCTGGCAGGCGGCGGATGAGGGCGTTGCGGCGCACCATGCGCTGGGTTCCAATAGCCAAGGTAACCGTGGTTACAGCCGGCAGCCCTTCCGGCACCACCGCCACGGCCATGCTGAGGGAAGTTTCCAGCAGCGAGGTGAAAGGCGCTAGGCTTCTGGCCTGCAGCAGCCCAACGATCACCACTAGAGCCACCAAGACCAGGGATCCCGACACCAGCACATTGCCCAACTGGCTCATGCGCCGCTGCAGGGGAGTGGGCTCGTTTTCCACTGCTTGGAGCAGCTTGGCCACCTTGCCCAGCTCCGTGTTCATGCCGGTGGCCGTAACCAAGAGGATCCCTCGCCCCTGGAGCACCTCGGTGCCCATGAAGGCCATGTTGCGCCGCTCTCCGAGCTCAGTTTCCTCGGGGAGGACACAATCGGCCTGCTTGGTAACCGGCACCGCCTCCCCTGTCAAAGCCGCCTCCCGCACCTGGAGGTTGACTGCTTCCACCAAGCGCCCGTCGGCTGGGATTTGCACTCCGGCTTCCAGCAGCACCCGATCCCCTGGCACCAACTGGTTAGCAGGGATCTCCTGCCACAGGCCGTCCCGCTGCACCCGCACGCTGGGGGAGGCCAGTTTTTTCAGGGCGGCCAGCGCTTTTTCCGCGCGGCTTTCTTGCAAGTAGCCCAGCAAGCCATTGAGACCCACCACCAGCAGAATGGCCAGGGCGTCCTTAGGAAACTCTCCCTTTTGCAGATCCAGAAGGGCTGAGATCGCCGCCACGGCGATCAGCATCAGCAGCATGACGTTGCGGAATTGGTCAAGGAAGAGCTGCCAGGCGCTGCGGCCAGGGGAGGAGATCAGCTCGTTGGGGCCGTATTCCCGCTGCCTTTGGGTAACCTGCTGGCTAGTCAGGCCACAGTCGGGGTCGCTTTGCAACTTCTGGATAACATCCGGAAGAGGCAGGCTATGCCAAGCAGGGGCATCCGAATGAGGAGATCCAGCAGCTTGGATCATGGGGACACTCAGGGTCAATGGACAAATTGTACGTTAGCTGTTGTCAGCCCTCTGATCCCGCTCCAGTAGCGGGTCTTTCGAAGTTTTCCAAAGAGGATCCCAGTCTCGCTGATTTCGTGGCAAGGTGGGGACAGATGCCGCATCGGAGGCTGCTATGGAGAGCAAGACTCCTGCTCGCGATGTCCAGGTGGCCACCATTGGCCCCTCTACCCTGGTTTTTCGCTCCCGCACCTGGAATCGCCTAAAGTTTGAGCTGGAATATGCCCGGCAGCGGGGCACCACGGCTAATAGTTATCTCATCCAGGCGCGGCAGACCTTGCTCATCGATCCCCCAGGAGAATCCTTTACCGACATCTTCTTGGAGGAGCTGGCCCAACACCAGTACCTGCAGCGGCTGGACTTTATCCTACTGAGCCACGTCAACTTCAACCGCATCGCCACCCTCAAAGCGCTTCTGCCGCTGGCTCCCTATGCGGTGGTGCTCTGCTCTAAGCCCGGATCCCTCACCCTGCGAGCGGCCTTTGAAGGCATGGAATCCCCAACTCCTAGCCGTGACGAAGAGGAGGCTGCCGATTTTGGCATTGCCTACGGAACTAACCAGTCCTTTCGCCTGCGCGTGATCCGAGATGGGGATCGCCTGGATCTGGGGGAAGGCCACGAGTTGCATTTTCGCACCGTGCCCACGCCCCGCCACCCCGACGCCCTCTGCACCTACGATCCGGCCACGGGGATCCTCTTTACCGACAAGCTGTTTGGCGCTCATGTGTGCGACGAGCAGGTGTTCGACGAGCATTGGCGGCAGCTCAGCGAAGACCGCCGCTACTACTTTGACTGCCTGCACCGCAGCCAAGCGCCCCAGGTGAAGGCAGCCCTGGCCAAGTTGGAAGAATTCCCCGCCCAAATCTACGCCCCTGCCCACGGCCCCCTGGTGCGCCACAGCCTGCGACGGCTGCGCTTGGATTACCACCTGTGGTGCGAGGAGAATCCCCTGGAGCAGCGGGTAGCTCTCCTGTACACCTCCGCCTACGGGAACACCGGCCTGATGGCGGTGGCTATTGCCCAAGGCTTGGAGCGGGCGGGAGTTACCGTGGAGCGGATTAACTGTGAATGGGCCACTCCTGAAGAGATTGCACAAGCCCTAGAGCGCTGCCAGGGGTTCATTATCGGATCCCCCACCTTGGCCGGCCATCCTCCAGTTCAAATCCAAACGGCCCTGGGCATCATTCTCTCTTCCGTTCCCACCACCAAGCTGGCCGGGGTCTTTGGCTCCTACGGCTGGAGCGGCGAAGCCGTGGATCTCATTGAGAGCAAGCTGCTCAATGCCGGCTTTACCCTGGGGTTTGCAACCATCCGCGCTAGGTTCAAGCCTACCCATGCAATCCTGGAAGCCTGTCAAGAGGCGGGATCCCAGTTTGCCCAAGCCTTGCGCAAGGCCAAGCGAGCCCGCACCTCCCGCCAAGGGGGTGTTGAAGCGCAGGCGGATCGGCTGGTGCAGGCCTTCAGCCGGGTAGTGGGATCCCTCTGCGTGGTTACCGCCCTGCAAGATGGGATCCCGCGCGGCTTTCTCACCTGGTCAGTGGCCCAGGCCAGCTTCAACCCCCCAGGCCTTACCCTCTCTGTGAGCAAGGAAAGCGAGGCAGAGTTGCTTACCCGTCCCCAGGTGCCCTTTGTACTCAACATTTTGCGGGAGGGCAAAAGCAGCAGCCTGCAGCGGCACTTTCAACGGCCTCAACGCCCTGGCGAAGATCGCTTTGCCGGTCTAGCCATCGCCACTGCCGAGAATGGCTGCCTGATCCTTTTGGATGCCCTGGCTTACCTAGAGTGCCGTGTCAAAAGTTGGATGGAGTGTGGCGATCGCTACCTAGTCTATGCCGAGGCAGAGCGCGGCAAGGTGCTGGATCCCACGGGAGTTACCGCCATGCGGCGCGGGTAGAGTAAAGTGGAACAAGTTAAGTTCTTTGCTAATTTCAAGGAGAAAGCAATCCTGGAGATCGTTGGGAAAATCCTTTAGGGATCCCCAAAGGCGGCTGCGGAGATTGCTGCCGAGGTTGTGGGAAAATCTGCAGGTGCTGTCCTTGGCACTGCTAAGGTCGTCGGCCAGGCAACTCAAGCAGTTGCCCAAGCTGCTTTCGACCTAGGTACTGAGGTCGCTCGAGGAGCAAGAGAAGTTCTTGCTGGAGCTGGCACAACTGCTCTCCATCTTACGGGAACTCTTGCTGACGGAACCTGGAACTATCTTGTCGAAGAAGCTGTCCACCACAAGCCTGAGCTGATCCCTATCGAGCCCTCCCTAGGCTGGGACGAGGCCCTGGTTTTTATCAACGGTTTTCTCAGCGAAGGCGAAACCCAACCTTGGAAAAAAAGACTATTGTGGGAAACACTCCGACGGGCTGGGTGGATGGGATCCCTATACTACCTCTGGTGGGATGCTTTCAGTCCGGTGAGATTCGCCTTATCCACCCTTAAGCTTGGCGTAGGACTGCTTGCCCACTGGGAAGCCCACAAAGCCAAAGCCAAAAAAAGCCAAAGCCAAAAAAGTGGGGCTTGACTATGGCTATCCTCTGCTCTCCTCTTTGCCGGAAAGACAGATTACGCTGATGGGGTTTCCCTTGGGAGCTAGGGTAGCCTACTACATTATGCGAGGTTGGCCTAAGACTGTAGATCCGCGCCTTAAAGATATCATTCTGCTCAGCGGTGCTGTCAGAGGGCAAGCCGATAAGCAGTGGAGCCTGCATGTAGAAAATATCACGGGAAAACTGGTGAATATCTACAACGAAGACGATCTGGTTTTGGCCTACGTCTTCAAGGTTCCATCCCTCAACCGCAGCCCCTGCGGGATCAAGCCAATTAAAGAGTTTCACCCCAGAATCGAGAACCTTAATGCCACTCACTTAATCGGCTCTGGGGAGCACAGCTACAAAGCCTATCTACCTCACCTGGAGCTCCTTCTGGATCAGAAGCTGGACTGGAAAGCTCGCTGCAGTCGCCTGCTCTAGGTGGGTAACTGCAGGTAGCCTCTAACCCTACAAAACCACAACCAGAGACTTTTGTTGCTGGCGGTCACCCTCCGGAGAGAGCTCAGCTTCAAGAGCAGTTGGCTTTTTCTGGAAACAGCAGTACACAAACTTTTGCACAGCGCCAGCGGGGGTGCGGTGCTCTTCTTGCTCATGCTTTAGGAAGTTGAAAGCGCTACCGAACTCTGCCTGCAAGAGATCGGGCGAGTAGCGCACAACAGGCAGGCCAGTGCATTGCGTAGGCCCGTCTTCACCGAAGGTAGCTATGATAGCAAACCCTCCTGGCTTTACTGCTCTCAGGACATCGGCCACGTATGCTCGCCGATCTTGAGGATTCGTAAGAAAGTGAAACGTTGCCCGGTCATGCCAAATGTCGTAGGCGTTGGCCGGCAGAGTTAGCTGGGTAATGTCGCCCTCTACCCAGTTGACTGTGTTTCCCCGCTCCCCCAAACGGGCCTTTGCCACTGCCAGAGCTGCCGCAGAGATATCGAGAACTGTTAGCTTGCGGTAGCCCGCCTCCAGCAGTTCATCTACCAACCTGGACGCTCCCCCGCCAACGTCAATAATCGAGGCTGAGAAGCCCAACCCCGTCTCCCGAATAAGACGCAGCGACCGCTCAGCGCGTGGCTGAAACCAACTGAGAGACTCGGCTCGCTTGTAGACGTTCTCCCAGTGTTGCTTCATCTTGCTGACTTGTGTTTGCTTATATGACCATATTTTCATGCTAGCAGCCAGGCAGCACACAACACCCCCCGCTGGAGGTGCTGGAACAGAGGCAACTCGCAGTAGAGTCCACCGGCAGGGATCCCTCTGTGCGGGCTCTCTAAGCGAGAGTTGATGCTCTCGGAACAGCTAGCCCAGCCGCATCCGGAGGAGCTGCCTTTGCTTGGCTCTGGCTAGCTGGCCTTGCGTGCAGGCAGGATCTGCGTTGAGTAGAATCGACCTGTCCTTACAAGGAAAGCAAGGATGGTTTGGCAGTTGTTGACGTGGCCAGCGCAGGGCTTGCTATGGCTAGCAGAGCAGATTCGCGAGCGGGCCGAGGCGCAACTTGACAGCAGGGAAAACCTCCAGAAAGAGCTTACAGCTCTGCAGATCCAGCTTGATCTAGGGGAGATCGACGAGGAGACCTATACCCGCCGAGAAGAGGAGATCCTGCTGGCTCTGCAAGCCTTGGCGGAAGCCGAAGCAGCTACCAATGGGGAAGCAAGGGATCCTCAAAACTCTTTGCCATGCCCCCAAGACAGCTTGCCCCAAGAAGGAATCTATCCCGCTGAGGCAACCAAAAGCTAGGTACCTCGGAGCGGTTGCAGTCTTTGAGCCTAGCTACAGGCAAGGGGTCTGCTTGTCATAGCAGCCGGCGGCCTGTCCCCTACCCGCCCAATTGTGCCAGAGCGATTTTACTTAGGAGCGCCAAGCTTGCCAGATCGCGAACATCATCTTCAGATTCAGAATGTTCAGGGCTTGCGGTATCATGGGCTAAGCAGCCCCCGAACAATTGGAAGCAGCGAGGTCAAAGCAGTGGTTAGGGTAGCCATCAACGGATTTGGTCGTATTGGTCGCAACTTTTTGCGCTGTTGGCTAAGTCGTCCTCAGTCCAATGTCGATATTGTTGCCATCAACGACACTTCAGACGCTCGCACGGCTGCCCATTTGCTGAAGTACGACTCCATCCTTGGAACCCTACAAGGAGTGGAAGTGGAGGCTAGCGAGGGTGGTTTGCTAGTTAACGGCAAGCACATCCATGCCGTTTCCGAGCGCAACCCCAGCAACCTCCCCTGGAAAGAGTGGAAGGTGGACCTTGTAATCGAGGCTACTGGCGTTTTTGTCGACTACCAGGGGGCCTCCAAACACCTGGAGGCGGGAGCCAAAAAGGTGGTGATCACTGCCCCAGCTAAGGGAAGTGACATCCCTACCTTTGTCTATGGTGTTAACCAGCACACCTACGACCCGGTGCGGCACAACATTGTCAGCAACGCTAGCTGCACCACCAACTGCCTTGCCCCGATTCTCAAAGTGCTGCTGGACAAGTTCGGTGTGCGGCGGGCTACCATGACTACCACCCACAGCTACACGGGCGACCAGCGCATTCTGGATGGAGGCCACCGCGATTTGCGGCGGGCGCGGGCGGCAGCGCTGAGCATGGTGCCTACTACGACGGGGGCAGCTAAGGCGGTGGCGCTGGTGATCCCTGAATTGAAAGGCAAGCTCAACGGGGTGGCGGTACGGGTTCCTACGCCCAATGTCTCTTTGGTGGATTTGGTGGTGCAAACAGAGCGCCAAGTAATTGCCGAGGAGGTCAACGCCGCCCTGAAGGAAGCCTCGGAAACGACCATGAAAGGGATCATCGCCTACTCAGACGTTCCCTTGGTTTCTATCGACTACCGGGGCCACAGTTGCTCCGCCATTGTGGATGCAGAGCTGACCAGCGTCCTGGACGGGGATCTGGTCAAGGTCATGGCCTGGTACGACAACGAGTGGGGCTACTCGCAGCGGGTGCTGGATCTGGCTGAATACATGGCCGCTCACTGGGTAGAGTAGTCGGCTGCTTCTCATCCCCTAGTGGCAGAGAGGGAAAACTCGGCAAAGACTTGCCAGCGCTTGCCGTCGTGGATGAGGAGGGTGAGGGCAGAGGCGAGAAAGGATCCCTGGAAGGGACGATTCTGGAAGAGTGGCCAGGCAGCGCGGAACTGGGCTGGCCGGAGATCTCGAAAGGCTACCGTTATGTGAGGCACAAAAGGACGAGGGGAAGGCGTTGTGGCCTGCTGCCTGAGAAGAAGGCTCATGTGCTGCTGGGCCCTAGTCTGCAACTGCTGCAGCTCTGAGGAGGGCTCAACGTGAATATAGATAACCCGCGGCGCGAAAGCACCGAAGCCACGCAGCTCAACGGCAACTGGGGCCTGCTCTTTGGCAAATTCTTCCAGGGATCCCGCCAGGGCTGCTAGCTCAGCGGTGGGCCACTCAAAAGGAGGCACGAGGGTGATGTGAGGGGGTGAGCGCAGGGCTGCTCGGCTGGCAAATTGCTCGGCAAACTGTTGTTTGATTGCCGTCACTTGCTCCTGCAGGTCTGCTGGAGGAAGAAGGGCAAGAAACAACCGCTGCTGGGGAGCATTGATGAGCATTGCCAAGCAGGCAAGAGGTACTTTCCTCCAGGCTAGGGCATCGCCTCCTCCAGTGGAGAGTTGTCTAGCAATGCAGTGGAAGGATACCCCATGACCCAGCTTTCCGCTGTCTCTCCAGAGCTTCAGCCGGCTTCGATTCCCTCCTACCATTGGCATCTATTTCTCTGCGCCGACCAGACCAAGCCCAAGTGCTGTGAAAAGGCGGTGGGGCTGGAGGCCTGGGAATACCTGAAGCTGCGGATTCAGCAGTTGAACCTAGAGCTGGCGGGCGTTGGCTCTCTGCGCGTCAACCGCACCAAGGCCAATTGCCTACGGGCATGCAACTATGGCGTTCCCGGGCCCGTGCTGCTGGTGTACCCCGGTGGGTTTTGGTACCACTCGGCCACGCCGCCAGTGATAGAGCGGGTGCTGCAAGAGCACATCCTGGGCGGGAAGCCGGTGGCTGAGTACCTCGTTGCCCAAGCTACTCTGATTGCCCCTCAGCGCCCCTGGTCCAGGAGGAGGTGAATGGCTTCCACACAGGCTGCCGTTACCCGCTGCAGCTCAGCTTTCTCGCTAGAAACTGGCGGGGGGATCAGCTTGCCGATGCGCACAGTGATGGGGCAAAACAAACGCGGCCAGCGGGATCCCTTGGGCAGCACCTTCTCGGTGCCCCAGAGGGCGACAGGAAGCAGGGGTGTCTGGGTGCGCGCTGCCACCAAGGCTGCCCCCAGGTGAGGCTGGGGAATGCGGCCATCGGGGGTGCGGGTGCCGTTGAGGAAGATCCCTACTGCCCATCCCTTGGCCAGAGCTGCTTCTGTGGCCTGCAGGGCGCTGCGATCTGCCCCACCTCTTTTTACTGGATAGGCGCCGTAGAACCGGATCACCTGCTTGAGCACGGGCACTCGGAACAGCTCTTCTTTGGCCATGAAGGCTACAGGGCGGCGCACTGCGTTGGCCAGCAAGGGCGGATCCAGGTGGCTAGCATGGTTGCTGACGATAATGAGGGATCCCTGGCGAGGCACATTTTCCTGCCCATAGGTGCGGCCAAAATACAGTCCCCGAAACAGCGGGTTGACCACTAGCCACTTGAGCAGCCAGTAGGCCAACCAATCCCGGCGGCGATAGCCCATCGCAGAGCGCGAGATTCTCTAGAGTTAAACAGCTCCCTCTTTGAGTGTAGGGGAGAGGGGTAGCGGAGGGAACAAACAGCGAACGCTAGCATCTAGACTGAGAAAAACCTCCAGCACAATTGGGGAGCGGTTCATAGGCGAAGTCGGAAGCCAGCAGTTCAAGATCACCGCGCCCGGCAGGATCGAGGAGGAGTCGTGAACTGTGACGTGTTGGTCATTGGCTGCGGGGTGGTGGGTTGTGCCATCGCCTATGAGCTAGCAGCAGCAGGGCTATCAGTCATTGGGGTAGATGCTGGGGAGCCGGCCTCAGGGGCTACCGGCGCGTCGCTGGGGGTGTTGATGGGAGTCTGCAGCCGCCAACCCAGCGGGGAGGTGGTGGAGTTGCGCCTAAAAAGCCTGGAGCAGTTTGATCCCCTGATTGCTCGGCTGGAAGCAGACTTGGGTCGCACCTTGCCCGTCAATCGGCGCGGCATCCTCCGGCTCCTCCAGGAGGAGGAGGTAGCAGCCTGGCAAGAGACCCTGGCAGCTCGTCAACAGGCGGGCTATGACCTCCAGTGGCTGAGTCCGGCGGAGGTGAGATCCCTGCAGCCTGGCCTGCGTAGCGACCTGGCGGGGTCTATCTACTCTCCCCACGATCGCCAGATCCACCCCAAGCTCTTCACGCAGGCGCTCTTGGAGGCAGCTCAACGCCGAGGAGCCTGCTTTTTCTTTCACCAGCCGGTTTGCAGCTTTCAGCGCAGCCCAGATCCCCCCTTTCGCGTAGAGGTGGTTCACACCCCATCGCTCACCTTGGCGGCGGGGTACGTTGTTCTCGCTGCTGGGCTGGGCAGCTCTGCTCTGGCCAAAGAGCTGGGCTTGCAGATGCCGCTGCAAGCTGTTAAGGGCCAGGCCCTGCGGATTCAAGCTGCTGGGATCCCGTGGGGGCCAGTGGTGGCTGATGGGGATCTCAACTTGGTTCCTTTAGGGGATGGATCCCTGTGGGTGGGGGCGACGGTGGAATTTCAGCCCCCCCACGCCGGGCCAACCCTGCTGGCTCTTCAGGATCTGCTGACCCGCGCCATCCGGCTTTGCCCAGCTTTGGCGGAAGCAAGGCTATTGGAGCACTGGGCCGGCCAGCGGCCGCGACCGCTAGGGCAGCGCGCTCCTATCCTAGGGCCGGCTCCTGGCTATGCCAATCTGCTCGTTGCCACTGGCCACTATCGCAATGGGGTCTTGCTGGCTCCCATTAGCGCCGCCATCCTGCGAGACTTGATCCTAGAAGGCAAAACCGACCTGGACACCCTCAGCGCCTTTGCCCCCCGCCAGAAGTGAGTAGCACGGAGCACTAGCAACGTGGTCTTTGAAAATAGGGCCGCTTCTGCTGCCAGCACCAGGCAGTTTGAAGGATCTCAGCCAAGTTGGTATAGCGGGGCCGCCAGTTGAGGTCACGGGTAATGGCCGTGGCGTCGCCCACCAGCCGCGGCGGATCCCCGGGTCGGCGCGCCCCCACTTGCACAGGGATCTGCTTGCCGGTCACGGCCTCGGCTGTGGCAATCACCTCCCGGACAGAAAAACCTTGGCCATTGCCCAAGTTGTAAGCAGGTTGCAGAGGCTTGCCAGCCGCCAGCGCCTCTAGGGCCAAGACATGGGCTTGCGCCAGGTCGGCAACATGGATGAAGTCGCGGATACAGGTACCGTCAGGGGTATCGTAGTCATCCCCAAAGATGGTTAGGTGAGAGCGCTGGCCAGCGGCAACTTCTAGGGCTAGGGGGATGAGGTGGGTTTCTGGGTCATGGGCCTCGCCGATTTCGCCGTCAGGATCGGCGCCAGCGGCATTGAAGTAGCGCAGGCTAACGGATTGGATCCCGTAGGCAAGCTGGAAGTCCCGCAGCATCTGCTCCACCATGAGTTTGCTCTGGCCGTAGGGGTTGATGGGGCGCTGGGGGTGGGTTTCCGGGATGGGGATCTGCTCCGGCACGCCGTAAGTGGCACAGGTGCTGGAGAACACCAGGTAGGGGATCCCGTGATCCCGCATCGCCTCCAACAAGGTCAGGGATCCGGCCACGTTGTTGCGGTAGTATTTGCCCGGATCCTTGACCGACTCGCCCACATAGGCATAGGCGGCAAAGTGAATTACCCCTTCGGGGCGGTACTGCCGGATGACTTGATCTAGCCGATGGCGGTCGGCAATGTCGCCAATTTCCAAGGGCCCCCAGCGAACAGCCCAGGGGTGGCCGTAAACCAGGTTGTCGTAGGCAATCGGCAGGTGGCCATGGGCCGCCAGGGCTTTACAGGTGTGGCTGCCGATATAGCCTGCGCCGCCTGTAACCAGAAGCCGCATAGGCCAGGGGGAAGGAAATCCCTGTCTAGAATACAGCCATTCTCGCAGACCTCGGCTATTGCCCCGCCCTATTCCAAAAGCTGCTGCAAATCAAGATAAGGCTGCCAAGCTTCTGCCAGGCGATCCAGCAGTTCTTCCCGCTGCTGGGCGTAGTGGCCCTCCAGTTCTGGCAAGGGATCCCAGCCTTTTTGTCGGCGCAGCCAGTTTAGCCATTGCCGCCGCCAGCGGTGGTTGTCGAAGAGGCCGTGTAGATAGCTGCCCCAGACCCGGCCTGTGGGATCCCGCCAACCCAAGCCTTCTTGCTCAAAGATCGGCAGGCAGCCTGAGGAATTGGCCTGGGTAGATCCTTGGTGGATCTCATACCCCTGGACGGGGGTGGTGGCAGGCCAGCGGCTTTGTGTTTGCACCTGCTGGGTGACCTTGGTGGGCTGCAAGACGGTGGTCAGCGGCAAGAGGCCCAACCCGGGGTAGGTGCCGGCAACTCCCTCTCGGCCTTCAGGATCGGCGATGGTTTGTCCCAACATCTGCAGCCCGCCGCAGATGCCAACAATGTGGCCGGAATAGTGGCGCAGTTGGTCGGCTAGGCCACTCTGGCGCAGCACCAGCAGATCCTTGAGGGTGGTTTTGCTGCCGGGCAGGATGACCACATCGGGGGATCCCAGGATCTGGCCAGGGACAACCCAGCGCAGATGGACGCTGGGCTCTGCTAGCAAGGGGTCGAAGTCAGAGAAATTGGCCACCTGGGGCAGGCGAACCACGGCAATCTCCAGCCGGTCTCCCCGCCGGGGACGGCGAACTTCCCAGAGCTGGGGGCCGGCCTCCAGGCCCAGCGAATCTTCCTGAGGCAGCGCCCAGTCCAGCCAGGGCAGAACTCCGACCACGGGGATCCCGGTGTAGTTCTCCAGCCAATCAAGGCCAGGCTGCAGCAGCTCCCGCGCGCCGCGAAACTTGTTGATGACAATGCCGCGGATCAGGGCCCGTTCCTCTGGCTCCAGCAACTGCAGGGTGCCCACCACATGGGCTAGCGCCCCCCCTCGGTCAATATCTGCCACCAGCCAGGTGGGGGATCCCAAATGCAAAGCCACCCGCATGTTGGCCAGATCCCGCTGCTTGAGGTTGACCTCTGCCGGACTGCCCGCCCCCTCGCAGACAATCCACTCGTACTGCTGCTGCAGGCGAGCCAGAGCTGTTTTCACCGCCTCCCAGGCAGGCGCAAACCAGCGCTCGTAATACTCACTGGCACAACAGGTGTCCACCGCCACGCCGTTGAGGACCACCTGGGAAGTTAGGTTGCCCTGGGGCTTGAGCAAAATCGGGTTCATCTCCACGGCGGGCGGGATCCCGGCGGCCCAGGCCTGCAGGGCCTGCGCGTAGGCAATCTCATGGCCCTCGGCAGTGACATAGGCATTCAGCGACATGTTCTGGGCCTTGAAGGGGGAAACCCTCTTCCCCGCCTTCTTCAGGAGGCGACAGAGGGCAGCCACCAAAAGGGTCTTGCCCACATGGGAAGCAGTCCCCACCACCATCAAGGAGCGGCACAGCTGGGCCATTGCGGATCCCCTGAGCTTTTCGACAGGCAGACCCTCCCTCCAAAGGGGCAGAAGAAAAGGGAGGGAAGCAGCTCCCTCTCCCAAGCAAACTCACTCAAGCTGGGGCAGATGGATTCGAACCACCGAATGGCGGGACCAAAACCCGCTGCCTTACCACTTGGCGATGCCCCAATTTACCTTGCCTAGCTAGCTCAGTATAGCGATGTGGCTTTGAATCTGTCAACAGTTCCTTGGTCGCCTAGGTCGTGGGGAAGCTGCAGCTATTTGCCAGGGGGCCGGAGTTGACCCCAGAAGGGCTGGGCAGCTGGGGGATGGGGACCACTTCGAAGAAGTAGGCCCGGATCTCCGGCCCAAAGTAAATGACATCCCCACTTCTCAGGTAGTGGGTAGCCACGCGGCTGCCGTTGACGAATACGCCGTTGGTGCTGGAGTGCCCTTGGCGGTCGCCGTCGATGAGACAGTAGGTAAACCCTGTGCGGCTAGACCGGGTAGGCACCCGCACCAGGTAAGCATGGCGGCGCGAGACAAACTGGTTGACAATCTGGATAGTGTTGGAAGGGTCTCGGCCAATGGTGTAGATATCCCCCCGCAGGATGTAGCTGCAGGGCCGCACAGGATGACATAGGCAAAGGGTGAACTCCGGGTAGGACAGAGGCTGCTCGGGAACTGGCTCGAACAGCTCTTCTGCCAGTTCCAACTCCTGGCTAGCGGACAGCTGTGCTCCGCCCACTGCTGTAGTCGCAGTAAAAAAGTCGCTGAGGTTAGATGGCATCGGCT
The DNA here is from genome assembly GCF_047462215.1 of Synechococcus sp. O70.1. Lineage (NCBI taxonomy): Bacteria > Bacillati > Cyanobacteriota > Cyanophyceae > Synechococcales > Synechococcaceae > Synechococcus > Synechococcus sp. O70.1. The sequence goes on from NZ_JANSIT010000002.1 coordinate 208,490, forward strand.
TTCCCTCTCCCACCTTCAAGTACACCCCATTCAACCTAGGCTTTCCAGGCAACTCACAAAACTCGCAACTTGCAGGTTCCCACCTCCTCCAAATTTTGCATCAGGCAGAGCTTTTCTCTGGCTGTCTGGGCCCGCTTGGAGCGGCAAGCCTTGCTAGCAGACAGGCTATTCTGGGTAGCAGGTCTATAGCTTACTTTATAACCCTAAGGTGCGGATGTGACGGAAGCTCTGTTGCGTCGGTTGGATGTGGCTACAGAAGCGGCTCTGGAGGCGGCAGCACTGTTGCGGGAGTACGTGGACCAAGCTCTGGCTATTGAGGAGAAACGTCCAGGGGACTTGGTGACGGCAGCAGACCGCGCTTCCGAGGAGCTCATCTTGAAGATCCTGAGGCGCCACTTCCCCGAAGATGGGATCTTGACGGAGGAATCGGGCCAGCAGGGATCCCCAGAAGGCACCTACACCTGGGCGATCGATCCCTTAGATGGCACCACCAACTTTGCCCACGGCTACCCCTTTGCGGCCGTCTCTATTGGCCTGCTGGAGGGGCGGGAGCCGGTGCTAGGGGTGGTCTGCGACATCTTTCGGGGGGATCTCTTTCGCGCCGTACAAGGGATGGGAGCCACCCGCAACCGCAAACCCATCCGCGTCTCCTCTACTACCGAACTCTCCCGCAGTCTCCTGGTTACTGGCTTTGCCTACGACCGCCGGGAAACTCCGGACAACAACTACGCTGAGTTCTGCCACTTCACCCACCTCACCCAGGGAGTGCGGCGAGGGGGATCGGCTGCCCTTGACCTGGCCTACGTGGCCACTGGCCAGTTGGACGGCTATTGGGAGCGGGGTCTCTCCCCTTGGGACATTGCCGCTGGGATTGTCTTGGTGCGAGAGGCCGGCGGCAAGGTTACCGCCTACGACGGCAGCCCGGTAGATGTGTACAGTGGCCGCCTGCTGGCCAGCAACGGCTGGCTCCATGCTGCTCTCCAAGAAGAACTGGCCCAGGTCAGCCCCCTGCCGGTTTCCTTCCCGCTGCGGCGGAATCGCTAGCTCGGAGAGCGCAGCAGCTAAAGTCAAAGTCTACGTAAAGGCCAGCAAGTCATGGCGCTTTGGCAAAGCAAGGGAGGCCACTTAGTCGGGAAAAGACTCCGGCGTTGTTGGGCGGCAGGGTTTGGCCTGGTGCTTCTCTTGGGGATCCCCGCCTATCCTCAGCCTGCCCAAAAGCCAGCCTCAGCCGCCCTCGTGGGTTCCGACTCCCGTTGGGCCCAAATTCGGGCGCAGGGCCGTCTGCGGGTTGGCCTGGATCCCAGCTTGGGCCCTGCCTACCTCTACACCGACCTGGGGCGAAAAACCTACGCCGGCTTTGAGTGGGAGATCCTCGAGGCCATTGCCCAGACGCTAGAGGTGCGGCTTGAACCTGTCTACATCCCCTGGAGCCAGCAGTTGACGGCCTTGCAGGCGGATGAGGTGGATCTCATCTGGGGAGCACGGGAAGGCCTGGGCCTGGATTCGCAGCAGTTTCTCGCCACCCGGCCCTACTACCTCAGCCCCCAGCGCTTGGTGGTGCGGGATCCTGGGCAAGGGGAGCCCCCTATCCAGTCTCTGGCCCAGCTCTTTGGCCGCAAGGTGGGCATTGTAGTCAATAGTACGGGAGCAGCGCTGTTGGAAGCCTACAACGAGAGGCGGGGCAACCCCATCCGGCTCTTTGCCACCAGCAACCCCGAGCGCCTGTTTGCCCAGCTCCAGGCCGGCCAGTTGGATGCAGTGCTCGTCGATCAGCCCGTGGCTGTCCTGGGCCTGCGTCAGGCGGGATCCCGGCTGCGCCTAGTGGGGCCGCCTCTCTTCCCCATACCTTTGGTGGGAGTGGTATCCTCGCAGCACCCTTCCTTGAAGGAAGCGGTGGATGCGGCGATCGCAGCCCTGGCCGAAAATGGAACTCTGCAGCAAATCTTGGAGAGGTGGCAACTATGGGAGCCAACGCTGATGTCCCCCGCATTGACCGGGGGCTAGCCCGTTACGAGACCGACCACTTTGCCATCCTGGGCGTGCCCCTTACCGCCGACCCCAAGAGGATTCGGCGCGGCTACCTGCAGGCGGCCAAGGCCCTGCACCCGGATCGCTTTGTCGGGGATCCGGAAGGGGCAGAGCGGGCCAATGTCCTCTTTGCCAAGCTGGTCAACCCGGCCAACGAGGTGCTGACCAAAGAGCGGGAGCGGTCGGAATACGAGGCTCTGCTCAAGCTGCGCATCCAACGGCTACTGGAGTCGCCGCCTGCAGATCTCTGGCCTACGGGAGAGGCAGTCAAAGGTTTGGCCGAGTCTCCCAACTGGGAGGAAGAGTATGTCCAGCGGGTGGAAAAGCTGGCCAAAGAGCAATACAGCTCCCTGGCCACCCTGCTGGAGAAAACCGAGCAACTGAGCGAGCTCAACCTGGCCTATCTGTTGCTCAAGGCTGGCTACAAGGCAAGCCCAGCTCCTGCCCCTAAAACCCCCCCCCCGCGGGGGGGTCGCGACGCCCGCCGCCGCGGGCGGCCGCGGCTGGGGGGGCGCCCGGGCCGGCGCCCCCGCCCCG